>NZ_JADMQH010000003.1:0-314624 GCF_015559655.1 Bacteroides sp. 1001136B_160425_E2
GATGGATATTCCATTCGCGTCCATCAACGCAATGGCGATTGTGAAGTTCTCCATCAGAAGACACATGATGATGTAAGTTTCACCACAGAGGACACGGAGGACACAGAAGAACACTGATTTTTTATATTAATCCTCAAAGCCTCCACAGGATGTGTTGTATAAGCGCAGTTGCCACATACCGTACAGGCAGTCACAACTACAAGACAGCCACGACTATGAGAATAAGACCTCTGTGTCCTCTGCGTCCTCTGTGGTGAAATCAGATTTCTTCCCCTTTCAGCGTAGCCGAACTGGCCTCCGTGATACGCACATTGACAAAATCACCGACACGATGCGTACCCCTGTCGAACACCACCACACGGTTTTGTTCCGTCCGGCCGAACAGCTGATCGCGCGAACGCTTGGAAACACCTTCCACAAGCACTTCATACGTCTTTCCGATGCAACGCTGGTTGGATTCGGCAGACAGACGGTTCTGTAAAGCGATAATCTCATTCAAGCGGCGGATTTTCACCTCTTCAGGCACATTATCTTCGAGATGTTTGGAAGCATACGTTCCCGGACGCTCGGAATATTTAAACATGAAAGCAGCATCGTACCCGCACGCCTCCATCAGCGAAAGCGACATAGCATGATCTTCTTCCGTTTCAGAATGAAAACCGGAGAAAATATCGGTAGTCAGTCCGCAATCGGGGATGATACGTTTGATAGCTGCCACCCGGTCCAGATACCATTCACGGGTATACTTACGGTTCATCAGTTTCAGGATGCGAGAACTACCGCTCTGCACAGGCAAGTGAATATGTTTACATACATTCGGCACTTGCGCAATCACCTCCAACGTTTCGTCACTCATATCCTTCGGATGGGAAGTCGTGAAACGAATACGTACCCCCGGAGCGGCTTCGGCCACTGTTCGGAGCAACATCGGGAAGGTAACCACTTCTCCTGTCGGTCTCTCAAAACGGTATGAGTTGACATTTTGTCCCAACAGGGTAACTTCTTTATAACCTTTTGCCACCAGATCCGCCACTTCATTGAGGATGCTTTCCACGTCACGGCTACGCTCACGTCCGCGAGTATAGGGAACGATGCAGTAAGTGCAGAAATTGTTACAACCACGCATGATGGACACAAAACCGGAAATATGATTGCCACAGATACGCGACGGAATCACATCCCGATAAGTCTCGGTAGTAGAAAGCTCCACATTGATTGCTTTCTCGCCGGTTTCAACGGCAGCAATCAGGTCGGGCAACGTCAGGTAAGCATCCGGACCGACTACCAGGTCGACATGATGATTCGTTATCAGATCATCCTTTACCCGTTCGGCCATACAACCCAGTACACCCACAATCAGGCGCTTTTTCTTTTTCTTCAGCGAGTGGAAAAACTCCAGGCGGTTCAGGATCTTCTGCTCCGCATTGTCGCGGATAGAACAAGTGTTCATAAACACAGCGTCAGCCTCTTCCAGCGTTTCAGCTACGGAATACCCCGCCATTTGCATCACCGATGCAATCACCTCACTGTCGGCCACGTTCATCTGGCAGCCGTATGTCTCGATAAACAACTTTTTGTTGTCATCAGTCATTTCAGTTGCGGATTTAAAGTCCGCTCCCGTTAATTCGTTCATACTCAAATCTTAGTTTAAAAATTCGGATGCAAAGATACGGCTTCACTTTCAATAAGTAGTTAATTGACACAGAAATAACGCAAAAATTGATGATTTGGCAAGCAAATTTGTAATTTATGTTAAGAGGATAAACATTTTCCACCCATATACTTGGCAAATTTAAATTTATTTTTCACATTTGTGCAATGAAAGAAACATTAGATTTTTTCATAGTTAAGGTTTAGGTTAAAAAAATTAAGGGGAGCTGTGAAGCTGCCCTTTTTTCATGTCCAAATGTTAGTTCAAACCAGATAAAATGCCTACCTTTGGCGGATAACTATTTAGATGTGAAGCACAATGGAAGATTTTTTGAAATTTCTCTTGATAGCAGGCGTCATTCTTGTGGGAATATTCAAAGAGGTGAATAAAAACAGTAAGGCGAAAAAGGCTAAAGCCAAACACCCCGTTCCCCCAATGCCATCTCCGGTTGAAGTAAGCCCTGATGCCGTTCCCATACCCGAAGCTTGGGGCAGGCCCAAATCCCTGGACGAACTGCTCCGGCCGATTCCCCGCGAACAACCGGTCCCTAAACAGTCTTCCAAACAGCAAACTTCGAAGCAGAAAAAGAAAAAAGAAGAAGTATCCGTAGCTGCATCCCTTGCCAACAGTGTCGCACAGGATGAGCGAAACAGCCGGCAAGGTGCTCACTACAACACTCCTCACGATTCACCCGACAATAAAGAAGATTTTACGATTCATTCGGCAGAAGAAGCACGCCGGGCCATTATCTGGGGAGAAATACTTCAACGGAAATACTGAGGAAAACTATAAAGACATATCAGACACAGATTACGCTGTCGTTTTATGCAATCCAACTTTTCCGGAACCGTGAAATCCGTGTAATCCGCGCCTGAAATCTTATCCGAAAAGCGAATAGAATTATTAACTTATTAAATATCAACTGTATTTTAACACGAAATTTACTATTTATGTCACTCAATCGTATTTCGGCAGCAGAAGCTGCAAGCCTGATCAAACATGGCTACAACATCGGCCTAAGCGGATTTACTCCCGCCGGAACGGCCAAGGCTGTAACAGCCGAACTCGCAAAAATTGCTGAAGCAGAACATGCGAAAGGAAACCCGTTTCAAGTAGGAATTTTCACAGGAGCATCGACAGGAGAGTCCTGCGACGGTGTACTGTCACGTGCCAAAGCGATCCGCTACCGCGCCCCTTATACTACCAACGCTGATTTCCGCAAAGCCGTGAACAACGGAGAGATTGCCTACAACGACATACACCTCTCACAAATGGCACAGGAAGTGCGCTACGGATTCATGGGCAAAGTGAACGTGGCCATCATCGAAGCCTGCGAAGTGACTCCCGACGGAAAGATTTATCTGACTGCCGCCGGTGGTATTTCCCCGACGATCTGCCGTCTGGCCGACCAGATTATCGTGGAGTTGAACAGCGCACACAGCAAATCCGGCATGGGTATGCACGACGTATACGAACCGCTCGACCCGCCTTACCGCCGCGAGATTCCTATCTATAAACCGAGTGACCGCATCGGACTGCCTTACGTTCAGGTAGACCCGAAAAAGATTATAGGCGTAGTGGAAACCAACTGGCCGGATGAAGCGCGTTCTTTCGCTGCTGCCGATCCGTTGACCGACAAAATCGGACAGAATGTTGCCGACTTCCTTGCTGCCGACATGAAACGTGGTATCATCCCGTCTAGTTTCTTGCCTTTGCAATCGGGTGTAGGAAACATCGCCAACGCCGTGCTTGGTGCATTGGGACGTGATAAAACGATTCCTCCATTCGAAATGTACACAGAGGTAATCCAGAACTCTGTGATCGGATTGATTCGCGAAGGACGTATCAAATTCGGTAGTGCCTGCTCACTGACTGTAACAAACGACTGTCTGGAAGGTATCTACAACGATATGGATTTCTTCCGCGACAAGCTGGTTCTCCGCCCGTCGGAAATTTCCAACAGCCCGGAAATAGTACGCCGTCTCGGGGTCATTTCTATCAATACAGCCATCGAAGTCGACCTGTACGGCAATGTAAACTCTACCCATATCGGCGGAACAAAAATGATGAACGGTATCGGCGGTTCGGGAGACTTTACCCGCAACGCTTACATCTCTATCTTCACTTGTCCGTCTGTGGCTAAAGAAGGGAAGATCAGTGCCATCGTACCGATGGTATCCCACCACGACCACACGGAGCACGATGTCAACATCGTTATCACCGAGCAAGGTGTTGCCGATCTTCGTGGCAAGAGTCCGAAAGAACGTGCACAAGCCATCATCGAAAACTGTGCTCATCCTGACTACAAAGAGCTTCTTTGGGATTACCTCAAACTGGCCGGCAACCGGGCACAAACTCCACACGCTATTCAGGCTGCACTTGGTATGCACGCAGAGTTGGCTAAAAGTGGCGATATGAAGAATACAAATTGGGCTGAATACGCCAAGTAAATAGAATATAGGATTTACAATATTCGATTCTAAACAAGTATAATTGTATTCTCTGGTAAACAAAAATCATTGGATTTTGTTTACCAGAGAATACAATTATATCTTTGTAGAAAAATCAATTAGTTATAGAAGAATCAATAAACCCTCCATAAAGAGCAGACACTTAGCCTTCGACAACATAGAAATCGGATTCAACAACGAGATTCCACTTTGGTTGTTTTTTTGGGGGGGCAAAACACTTTTCTTTAGGAAAGTACTTCTGCCACACATAGCTGTAGCAGGGGTAAGTCTTTCAATCTGGGTATTATGACACCATCTATTTCCCGATAATCACCTCACACACCTTATCCTGAAACAACCTTGCCTTAGCGGCCGAAAGCACATTCTGGTTCATAATGGCAAATGCCACTTCATGCCCGTTCTTCATCTTCAGATAGCCCGCAAGCGCATTTATTGCCGTAAACGAACCTGTTTTGGCATGAACATTCCGGAAGGCAGAAGTACCTTTCATCCGGAATTTCAATGTTCCGTCCACTCCGCCAACGGGAAGAGATTTATACAACATCTGAAACACCTCTGTTTGCGAGTACGCATATTTCAGAAAATCGACCAGCAGGGCAGGAGAGAGGTAATTATAATTAGACAGTCCGCAACCGTCGGCAATCTTATAGTCTTTCGGATCATGCCCCAGGCGGCGGATTAACTTCATTATTTCGACAATGCCATCTTCGGCAGCTACTTGCTTCTTTCCCGTAGCCTGCGCTCCCAGGCGACAGAGAAATGCTTCCGCATTGAGGTTATCACTCTCTTTCATCAGTTGGTTCAGCACTTTCTGCACGGAAGTGTTCCAGCAAGCCATACGCTCTACTCTCACACTGTCGCGAGGTAATTCGGCAAAGCCATACGACTGGGGAGTCGTGATTCCTTTCACACGAAGGCGTTCCAGGAAAGTGTGCATAAAGAAACGGGGAGAATCGTAGATGTTGACATCATCTTTTCGAATCGAAGTGACATTACCCGAAACAAGGAGATTGTTTCCATTCGTCAGCCAGTCTCTCGTGAAAGAGAATTTCCCGGCAGAAGGGGTGCGTGTTTTCGTCTGATTCGTTACTGTATAATAGGAAGATACAGGTTGGCAGGAAACACTTGCCGTATCTCCCTGCACCGTAGAAGGAACGACAGAAACCTGCACAGTCCCCTTGCAAAACATCAATGGAGACAAATAAGGCTGATAGCCCGCAGGAGTATCGTCCCATGCCCATCCGCTGCCCCAATAAAGGGAGTCTTTCATTGAAACGTCCCCATAGACCTGCCCGTTAATAACCGAAAAAGGGAAAGTGATTACCTCTTCTATCAATGAATCCATCGACTGGCTGTCAAATTCCGGATCGAATCCGCCTACCACATACAGGTTGCCTTGCAAGGTATCATGCTCTATCACGCCATCGTGCCATACTCCCGTGCGGAAAGGCTCGTTGGCTTCGGGGCGGGAAAGTGCGGTAATAGCCGTCAACAGCTTCATGGTAGAGGCAGGACGGGAAAGTTTCTCCGCACGATAGCTATAAAGTGATTTCTTAGCCGTCAGATCGTAGACGGATATGCCGACCTCGGATGCTTCGGGGAGCATCTTCTTGATAAGCGAATCTATCCGGGAGAAATTCTGTTGCCCCCAAAGTGGCAACAAACAAACTGAAAAGGCGACCAACAAAAGACTTTTTTTCATACAATACAGTTTATGACATCAACAAATGACAGTATCTTACCTCTATCTATTTCAAGTTTTTCTCTACCTGTCCAAGAAGCGAACCGGAGCCATAGCCGGACCATACATCCTGGATTTTTCCATCAGGGGCAATCAATACATAATGAGGGATTCCCCGTACCTGATAGTTTAGGGCAAGACCGGTGCGTCCTTTACGAAGTTCGTTCCACTGATTACCACCCATTCCTTTCATCTTGATATACTCTTTCCAACGTGCTTTCGGATCCTCACTAATACTAATCACAGTCATTTTATCCTTATACAGATCCATCACCTTCTCCATTTCGGGTATCGACTCCACGCAAGGGGCACAACCGCTACTCCAGAAATCAAGTAAGATGAATTTTCCTTTGAATTCGGAAATATGATGGAGAGAATCATTCACATCATATAGGTCTCCATCAACCATCATATCTCCAACTCCTACGGTAGTGGGAGGATAAACATAGGCTGTAATCTCCTGTCCGTCATCTGTTTGTTTATCGGCTTCGGACATTCGGGCATAGAGGTTTTTCACCTCTTCTTTATAAGGCATGATGGTTTTATATTTCATCATGGAAGCAAAAAACAATAATCTGTCCATCCACACTGGGGAGACGGGCGCTTCTTCCATGTATTCCATTTCCTTTTTCCAGATTTCCTGCTGCAACGGCATTGACAGTTTCCGGATAGAATCTATTTTGGCCCAGGCCTGACTTTCAAACTCCCGGTCGCCCGGATGGTCTATGAACATCATCCGTTGCCAGTCATATTCCGCTGCCATGTATTGCATCAGTTCTTTCTGTTGAGCCATCGCGCAAGCCGTAAAGCGGTTTTCTTCCTGCTGTTCCGGCACATCGCTTACTACTTCCCATGTTTTCACTAGTTTGTCCTGCCCCTTGATTTCAATGTATTCTCCCGGTGCGATCCACACTTCCAGCCATGTACCCGGGAAGCCCCTGTTGTCAGACATTATCAGCATTTTCCGTGTGGTAGAAACCGTGTCGCGAAAAGAGAACTGTCCATTCATAAGCGTATCTCTCAAGACACAGTTGAGAATATTTCCGTCCTCCTCATACAGGCCGATCACAATGCTGTCGGGAAGATTGGCCAATTCGCCCTGAATCAAATATTCATTGGTGGCAACTGACGCTTTACGATTAAATGTACAATGACACATCACCATACAAACTATTGCCAATAAGGCCGGAGTGATTATATATTTTCTCATCATATATTTGATTTTATCAGTAAGATACCCGCATCAATGAACGATCGCAGATATCGGAATCCGTTTATAACGCTTCCCGGAAAATCTCTCCTACCGTAGGATGCGGGAAAACAATCTTTTTCCATTGCGCTGCCGTCAACCCGAGTTCAATGGCAGTGCCCGCAAGAGTGATGATCTCCGAAGCCGGATTGCCCAATACATGGGCTCCAATCACCCGTTCCTGTTCATCCAGCAATACTTTACAGACTCCGTTCACGCCTTCATTCTCTGCCACAAAACGGCCGGAATAAGCCATCGGAAGTTTGATTACCTGATAAGTGATACCTTTTGCCGACGCTGATTCCTCTGTTTCGCCCACTCCGGCAATCTCCGGATTGGTATAAACTACGCCCGGAATAGCCCGATAACTCATGGCATCTTCCTTTCCCAAGATGGAATGTACGGCAACTTCCGCTTCACGAACAGCCGTATGGGCGAGCAAAGAGAATCCTGTCAAGTCACCACAAACATACACGCCCGGCACAGAAGTCTGCATCTTTTCATTAACTCTGATAGCGCCACGCTCTGTCTTCTCCAGATTCAAGTTTTCGAACCCGAAACCTTTCGTCACCGGGCGACGGCCGACACTCATCAACAGCTTCTCTGCAATGACACTGCCGTTTCCCTCCGCGTTCTCATAAGAAACAACAGCTCCTTCTTCCGTCTGCGACAAGCCGACCACTTTCGTACTAAGCAGGAATCTAATGCCCCGCTTCGCATACTCCGCACGCAGTAAAGCCGAAAGCTCTTTATCCATTCCTCCCAAGATTTCATCCATCATCTCAACCACTGTCACCTGTACTCCCAAACTATTGAAGAACGACGCAAACTCCATTCCGATCACTCCGCCACCAACAATAGCCAGAGAAGCCGGCAATTCTTTACTGTCTAAAGCATCCCTGTGCGTCCAGTAGCTCACCGCGTCCACTCCCGGAATAGGAGGGATAAAGGTTTCCGAACCCGTACATAATATCAGATTCTCTCCTTCATAAATTTCCTCCCCGCAGCGAACCGTATTTTTATCAATGATCTGCGCTTCTCCTGATACGATCGCAACATTGTTGGCAGTCAGCTTCGCTTTCACTCCCAGCACCAGTTTACGCACTACCTTATTCTTACGAGCTATTATCTTAGGCAAATCGAAAGAGACTTCCGGGATATTGACTGCATACTTTGATGCATGTTTTGCACTGTCATAAGTCTTTGCCGAATACAGCAATGTTTTCGTAGGAATACAGCCTTCATTCAGACAGACGCCACCCAGACTATTCTTTTCGATAAGCAATACGCTCAAACCGCCTTTACCGGCAGTTTCGGCAGCCGTATATCCCGCAGGACCGCCACCGATGATAATTACTTGATATTTCATAGTATATAATCAGTTAATCTTTTCATTATTCATTATTATCAAAACATGCTACGATTCATCCGCTTGAGAGTCTACAGGGTCTATTGCCTCCGTGCCCTTTATTTTCTTTGCGAACATTCTCTTTTCGAGTAGTTCCGCAAATTCCTGTTCCTTGACAGGCATCACCGAAACAAACTTTCCTTTTCCGTATTCTATCAAGATATAATCCGTCACCGAGAAACGGCCGAATTTCATGGAATGGTATTTCCTGACCGCGGTAATTTCGGAAAGCGGAATGATCTTCTTACGAATAAAACGGCCGCGTGAAACTTCCAGATCACCGTTTGTTGTCAACGTATAAGTAGTGTGTATAATTTGTTCGATCACTACAATCAGCATCAACATAAACAGTACCGCCACTAAGATATATTTACACCACAATGCGCCGACGGCATTCACAGTAAGCACCACCAACAGGAAATATTGGTACCAGGCGATGCGGGCATGAAAAATTCGATTCATTTTGTCAGATTTTTGCCTGCAAGGTAGCAATTTTATGAATTAGTGACAACGAAAAGTACAACGAAGTAACTTATTTTGTAGCTTTGCGGTGAGAAATAACAAGATTATGGTAAGAAAATTCGATTTCCTCGTTATCGGTTCCGGAATTGCCGGTATGAGTTTTGCGCTGAAAGTGGCGCACAAAGGTAAAGTTGCTCTTATCTGTAAAAGTGGGCTGGAAGAAGCCAACACGTACTTCGCCCAGGGAGGTGTAGCCTCCGTCACCAACCTTCTGGTGGATAATTTCGACAAGCACATTGAAGACACAATGATTGCCGGCGACTGGATCAGCAACCGTGCCGCAGTAGAAAAGGTAGTGCGCGAAGCTCCCGCACAAATTGAAGAACTGATTAAGTGGGGAGTGGACTTTGACAAGAACGAGAAGGGCGAATTTGACTTGCACCGCGAAGGCGGACACTCGGAGTTCCGTATTCTTCACCATAAAGATAATACAGGAGCAGAAATTCAAGACAGCCTGATTAAAGCTGTACAACGCCATCCGAATATCACGGTCATCGAAAACCAGTTTGCCATTGAAATCCTGACACAGCATCACTTGGGAGTGACTGTAACCCGCCAGACACCGGACATCAAATGTTATGGTGCTTATATCCTCGATCCGAAAACGGGAAAAGTAGATACCTATCTTGCCAAAGTGACGCTGATGGCCACCGGTGGAGTAGGAGCCGTTTATAAAACAACCACTAACCCGCTAGTCGCTACCGGAGACGGTATCGCCATGGTTTACCGTGCCAAAGGTACGGTGAAGGATATGGAGTTTGTACAATTCCACCCTACTGCCCTGTATCATCCGGGAGACCGCCCTTCCTTCCTGATAACGGAAGCAATGCGTGGTTACGGAGGCGTACTGCGCACAATGGACGGCAAAGAGTTCATGCAGAAATACGATCCCCGTCTTTCGCTCGCTCCCCGTGACATCGTGGCACGCGCCATCGACAACGAGATGAAGAACCGTGGAGACGACCATGTATATCTGGACGTCACCCACAAAGATCCCGAAGAAACAAAGAAACATTTCCCCAATATCTACGAGAAATGTCTTAGCCTGGGCATCGACATCACGAAAGATTATATCCCAGTAGCCCCGGCCGCCCATTATCTCTGCGGAGGTATCCTTGTCGACCTGGACGGACAATCTTCCATCGAACGTCTGTATGCCGTGGGAGAATGTTCCTGCACAGGATTGCATGGAGGCAACCGTCTGGCTTCCAACTCACTGATAGAAGCAGTCGTATATGCCGACGCTGCCGCCAAACACAGTCTGCAAGCAATCGATCAATATTCTTATAATGAAGATATTCCCGAATGGAATGACGAAGGAACCCGCTCTCCGGAAGAAATGGTGCTCATTACGCAAAGCATGAAAGAAGTGAACCAGATTATGAGTACGTATGTAGGCATTGTCCGCAGCGACCTCCGGCTGAAACGTGCCTGGGACCGACTCGATATTATTTATGAAGAGACCGAAAGCCTGTTCAAACGTAGCGTAGCGTCCAGAGAAATCTGCGAATTGCGTAATATGGTAAATGTAGGTTATCTGATTATGCGTCAGGCAATGGAGCGTAAGGAAAGCCGCGGATTACATTATACGATAGATTATCCGCACGTGAAGAAATAGGATTTACAGTATTATTCTTAACAAGAGGCTTTCTCAAATTATATTTTTGAGTTTGGCCTCTTATTTTTTTATCTTTATGTGTTTCTTTTTCACTCCTCAAAGAAACTATACTATACACTTATGAGAATATAATACACTTCAACATACCGCATATTCATCTATAAACCAACTCTTTAACAACAATAGTATATAAATACGAATATCTCTGTCTCTTCTAAAATCATTCCCCAATATCATCCTCTTAAAAACATGTTCTTGAGCATGTGTACACCTCTTTGAGAATATAGTAAACACTTTCCTGTCTCTCATCTCATACTTTTGTTCACAGAAATAATCACTAATCGAAATATTATGGATATAGCTAAAAGATGTGAGCAGAACCCCCTACTGGCTCCAAAAGATTTAAAAGCGGGAATCAACGGAATGGAAATTACATGTTTGTTAAATCCCGGAGTTTTCAAATATCAAGGCAAAATTTGGTTACTTTTGCGCGTCGCAGAAAGACCTATTCAGAAAGAAGGAATTATCAGTTTTCCTATATATAATGAAAAAGGGAAAATAGAAGTGGTTTCGTTTTTAAAGAATGATCCCGATTTGGATGCTTCAGACCCACGTGTTATCGGTTACAAAGGAAAGAATTATCTGACCACGATGTCTTACTTACGACTGGTTTCAAGTACCGACGGTATTCACTTCAAAGATGAACCGGAATTTCCACCTATTTTCGGAAAAGGAGAGCTGGAAGCATTCGGCATTGAGGATTGCCGTGTTGCAACAACTGAAGATGGTTTTTACCTTACTTTCACAGAAGTATCGTCGGTAGCTGTAGGGGTTGGACTGATTCACACCAATGATTGGAAAAACTATACACGGCATGGGATGATATTCCCACCGCATAATAAAGATTGTGCATTATTCGAACAGAAGATAGGTGACAAGTATTTCGCTCTTCATCGCCCAAGCAGTCCCGAACTTGGCGGCAATTATATATGGTTGGCAGAATCGCCCGACCGCCTGCATTGGGGAAACCACAAATGTGTGGCAACGACTCGTGACGGGATGTGGGATTGCGCACGTGTAGGGGCAGGAGCAGCTCCAATAAAGACAGAAGAAGGCTGGCTGGAGATTTATCATGGAGCCGATTTTAATCACCGTTATTGCTTGGGAGCTTTATTACTCGACTTAAATGATCCGTCGCAAGTGATTGCAAGAAGTGAAGAACCTATCATGGAACCTATCGCAGCTTATGAGCAAACGGGGTTCTTCGGAAATGTTGTTTTCACTAATGGTCATTTCGTGGACGGCGATACGATAACCATGTATTATGGAGCAAGCGATGAAGTGATTTGCAAAGCAGAACTTTCCATTTCAGAGATATTAAATGTATTAAAACAGACACAAGAGAAGTAATGAATAAACTGAAAAAAGAATATCTGTTCTTTAAGCAACAGGAACCTAACATGAGAACACTGTTGGTTACCAATATGCTTTATGCATTGGTACTACCGATAGTAGAAATCTTTGTGGGAGCCTATATCATGAGGAACACGAGCGATCCGGTAATGGTTGCTTTTTATCAGCTGGCAATGTATACAGGTATCATTACGACCTCTTTTGTTAACGGTTATCTACTAAAAAAATACAGTGTGAAGACGCTTTATTCTGTAGGAATCTTAGTAAGTGGCATTTCCATGTTTGGTATGATGGCTATTAATTCACTTGGTTTCATTGAACTTGGTCTGGCCGGTTTTTTAATGGGAGCAGCTTCAGGTTTCTTCTGGACCAACCGATACTTACTGGCTCTCTATAATACCAACGATAATAGCCGTAACTATTTCTTCGGACTAGAGTCTTTCTTCTTTTCTATTACCTCCATCGGTGTTCCTTTAATTATAGGCGCATTTATCAGCCAGATAGATGGAAAAGAAGTTTTTGGGTTCCTCTTCAATATCAATACTTCTTACAGTGTGGTTACGATGGCAGCAGTAGTCATCACTGTTATCGCCTGCATAACACTGTGGAAAGGTAAATTCGAAAACCCCAAAGAAACGAACTTCCTCTATTTCCGCTTCAACATACTTTGGAAAAAGATGCTTTGGCTAGCCGCATTGAAAGGAATGGTCCAAGGTTTTTTAGTAACGGCACCGGCTATATTGGTCTTGAAGTTGGTAGGAGATGAAGGAGCGTTAGGATTGATTCAGGGAGTTAGCGGGGCATTGACCGCTGTCCTGGTGTATGTATTAGGACGTATGGCCCGCCCGCAAGACCGTTTGAAAATATTTGTAGGAGGATTAATCGTATTCTTTGTCGGTACACTATTCAACGGTATTCTCTTCTCTGCCACAGGAGTGGTCCTTTTCGTCCTTTGCAAAGTGATATTCCAGCCTTTGTTCGACTTGGCTTACTTCCCCATTATGATGAAAACAATTGATGCAGTTGCAAAGATTGAGAATAGAAACGAATATGCATATATCCTGAGTCATGAGTCCGGCCTTTTCCTTGGAAGAGCTTTCGGCTTACTACTGTTTATCTTCCTTGCTTATTGTGTATCGCAGGATTTTGCATTGAAATATGCGCTGGTGATTGTTGCCGGATTACAATTAGCGGCATATCCTTTAGCTAAGAATATTACTAATCAAACAGATATTATTGAACATGAGAATGAGAAGTAAAGGTCTTTTTCTACTTATCGCCGTTTGTTTTCTGACATCTTGCTCAAGCAACGGAAATAACTTTGGAGAAAAGGTAAAACAGGTTTCCATCCATAGGGTAGACTCTATGCCTGATATGCCCGAAACTTATAAAATGCTGGACTGGAAGCAAAAAGCCCAAAAGTATGACCAGTTTATCTTTGACTGGGATAATAAAAGTGAAGTCGGACCATTAATCTGGTTAGATGACGCCCGCAGAAATATGGACCAGACTACATTTGGCTTATATACTGCCATTAAAGATATTCGTCAGGGAAAGAATGCCAATAACGGAGAGTTCCATGAAAGCTTGAATTCATTGGCAGCTATTCTTGGTGCCGGTCTTGTAGGGATTGACAAGACGAATCAAGACGGATATAACTATGTAAAAATGGTGCAGAATTATTTCAATTCTGACAATGGCTGGAATATAATCATGAACAATACGACTCCGTCAGTAGCCCTCTTAGGAGGAGGCTATGGCCGTGACTGGTGGTATGATGTATTACCCAATGCCTTATATTATGCTATCTGCGATGTTTTCCCCGATGTAGACGGGGCAGAGAAGATACAAAAAAGCATTGCGGAGCAGTTTGTTAAAGCCGATTCCGTATTGAATGGAAATTACGACTATTCTTATTTTGACTATGCGCAAATGAAAGGAATGGTTAATAATATTCCATTGCAACAAGACGCCGCCGGTGGTCATGCTTATGTATTACTGTGCGCTTATCATAAGTTTGGCGATCCACGTTATCTGCAACATAGTAAAAGTGCCATCGAAGCCCTGCTTGCCCAAAAAGAAAGTCGTTTTTACGAGGCTCTTTTACCACTCGGAGTTTATACGGCAGCCTATTTGAATGCAGTAGAGGGGGCCAACTATGATGTAGCCAAACTTCTTGATTGGGTATTTGACGGATGTAAAAGCCCTGCAGGAAGAACCGGTTGGGGAATTATTGTAGGAAAATGGGGTGACTATGATGTAAGTGGTCTGCAAGGGAGCATCACAGACGGCGGAGGCTATGCATTTCTCATGAACAGTATCAAACCCGCCTGGCCTTTCATTCCGATGGTGAAATATCAGCCTCAATATGCAAAGGCTATCGGCAAGTGGATGTTGAACAATGCAAGTGCATGTCGTTTGTTCTATCCGGGGGAAATAGATGAAACACATCAATGGGCCCCGGAATTGAAGGACATTACTTATGATAATGTTTCTTATGAAGGTTTGCGAAAAACGGATGACTATGGAAAAGCATCATTAAAAGGGGTTAGTCCGGTTGCAATCGGCGATGGTCCCAAATGGATAAAAGGTAATCCGACGGAGAGCATGTTCAGCGTTTACAGTTCTTCTCCTGTTGGTCTTTTGGGGGCCATTGTTTGTCAAACGAATGTGGAAGGCATTCTCCGGCTGGATTGTAATGTCACAGACTTCTATACAGAGAAACCTTATCCGGTCTATCTCTATTATAACCCCCATAAAGAGACCAAAACCATTACTTATCAAGCTACCCAGCCATGCGATTTGTTTGATATTGTTGCCAAAGAATATATAGCAAAAAATATAAAGACAAATGGCTCTGTTGAGATCCCGGCCAATGATGCAAGAGTAATTGTGGAACTTCCCGCCGGAACAGAATTAGAACTGAAAGACGGTAAGATTATTGCGAATAAACAAAATATCATTTCATATAATTAAATCTAAGTGTATAAACTATGAGTAAGCATTTATTATTATTAATTCTTATTCTTGCTGTTTGCACAAATGTCTTTGCACAGCAAACCAAGAGTATTTCGGGTGTGGTATACGACAGTAATACCGGAGAGGCTTTAATTGGAGTTTCTGTTCTTGAAGTGGGAACAACCAATGGTACTATCACTGATTTTGACGGTAGATATACATTAAAAGTATCGTCAAATAAAGTTTCATTCTCGTATGTCGGTTTTAAAACTGAAATTGTAAACGTAACAAATAGCGGAACATACAATGTAAATCTATTGTCCGATAATGAATTGGATGAGGTTGTAGTTATTGGCTACGGTACTCAAAGAAAGAGTGACCTTACCGGTGCTTTGGCTTCTATAAGTAGTAAGGATATTAAGAACTATGCAGTGTCCAATGCATCCGAACTACTTACAGGTAAGGCAGCCGGCGTATTTGTTGCCGCCAGTTCCGGCCAGCCGGGATCGGATGCAGTGATCCGCGTGAGAGGTTTAGGGACCGTCAATGACAACAACCCATTGTATGTAGTTGATGGTCAGTTCATGGATAACATCAGTAGCCTGAATCCCTCTGATATTGAACGTATGGAAGTATTAAAAGATGCTTCAGCCTGCGCTATTTACGGTTCAAGAGGTTCTAATGGAGTAATCCTCATTACTACCAAGGGAGGAGTGAAAGGTGAAACGACTGTAACATTGGATGCTTATGTAGGTGTAAAAAACAGTTATAAAGCATTGAACATGATGAACAGCGACCAATACTACAACTTCATCATGAAAGCGTATGAAAACGATGCAAGCTTTCAAAACTCAATGAAGGATAAGTTTACCAATCAGTATCAGAAAGGTTATAATACCAACTGGTGGAATGAAGTAACCCGTACAGCTTTCAACCAGAACTATAATCTAAGCATCCGTAAGGGGACAGATAATTCGAGATCTTCTTTAAGTTTAGGATATGTAGACGATCAGGGTGCGATCATCACTACTGAATTCAAGAGACTTTCACTTAAGGCGAATCTTGAATATGATATCAACAAATTTATCACTGTTGGTGCCAATGTCAATCTGGCAAAGATAAGAAAGCGTGACGCAGGAGCAATTCCTTCATTCGATTTCATTCAAAAAGCGGATCCTTTTACCCCTGTTATCAGCCCGTTGGTAGATCCTTCTTCTGAAAATTACGAATATAACAAATATGCTCCTACCGAGTGGTCTTACGACCCTAATCCGGTAGCCATGCTCGAACTTCCTAATAGATACAATGACATATTCAATGTATTTGGTAATGTGTTTGCCCACATTAAATTGTATAAAGGATTGAGCTATCGGGTACAGTATAGCTTCGAAAGATACCATGATACTTTCAAAGACTTCCGTCCTGTCTATTCGTCTACTTTTTCGGAAGATAACTTAGCGAATCAGGAAAGTAAATATAATAAAGAAACTCAATTGAATAATAATAGTGCTGTTACTTCTAATTATCTGGTGGAACAACGCCTTAACTACAACACGGCAATAGGCAGGCATAAACTGGATGCAATGGTTGCCATGACTTATGAGAAGAACAGCAGCGAAGGTATTAATGCATTTAAGAGAAAGGCTTTAGGTAACGATGAAATCTATCAGATACTTGACGCACAAACAGCTGGAGACAACACCTCAGGAGGTAAAGAAACATCTTCTATGTTGTCATACCTGGGACGTATCAACTATGTATATGATGATAGATACCTTGCTACAGTCAATTTCCGTGCCGACGGTTCTTCAAGATTTGCAAAACGTAACCGTTGGGGTTATTTCCCATCAGTCTCATTAGGTTGGAGAGTGAGCAATGAAGAATTCTTCAAGAACCTGAACATTGAAAATACAATTTCCAATTTAAAACTGCGTATAGGCTGGGGACAGAATGGTAACCAACGAATTGATAGAGACGCGCCTCTTACGTTGATTGGCACCAATAATGAGAATCAGTGGTACTTTGGAAACGGATACTCACAAGGTTACGTTCCGACTTATGTTGGAAATGCAGATATCAAATGGGAAACCAGCCAGCAAACCAATGTCGGTTTAGATATGTCTTTCTTTAAAAACAGCCTTGATGTAAATATGGACTTTTATGTAAAGAAAACAAGTGACATGTTGCTGAATATGCCTATTCCTTCTTTTGGCGCCTTCCCTAACAGCCCCTTCTTTAATGCGGGAGACTTGAAGAATACCGGTTTTGAAATAGTAGTCAACTACCGTAACCAGATAGGAAAAGACTTTAATTACAATGTAGGGCTGAACATGTCTACTTATAAGACAGAGGTAACCAAGCTTACATCGGAATATTTGAGTGGAAATACCAGCCGTACTTATGTAGGAGGTCCTATCGGACGTTTCTGGGGGTACAAGCAAATAGGAATATTCCAGAATCAGGAAGAGATAGACAATTATGTGGATAAGAATGGTACCAAGATTCAACCTAATGCACAACCGGGTGATTTCAAGTTTGCCAAATTAGGAGAATCAGGCGAATTGAACGATGATGATGACCGTACTTTTATCGGTGATCCTAATCCGGACCTCATTTATGGTTTCAACTTAGGATTTAGTTATAAGAACTTTGATGTAAGTATGGCATTCCAGGGAACTATTGGAAATGACATCTGGAATGTTGCTAAAGGAAGCCTTGCTTCGGCAGGACGCCAGAATGCGTTGGCTGATGCTTACACAAAAGCCTGGACAAAAGACGGAGATTTGAATGCCGTATATCCACGCATAACCAATTCTGATTCTAACAATAACATGAGAAGTTCTTCTTTCTATGTGGAGAATGGTTCTTACCTGCGTTTGCAGAATATGCAAATAGGTTATACACTGCCTAGTCACATTTGCCAGAAGAGCAAACTGTTTTCAAGTTGTAGATTCTATGTGAGCGGTCAGAATATATTTACTTTAACCGGTTATTCCGGACTTGATCCGGAACTGGGTATCAATAACCCATTGGATATGGGAGTGGATACTACACGTTATCCGTCTTCACGTACATTCACTTTTGGAGTTAATTTGCAATTTTAAATCTAGCTAAAAAGACATTACATTATGAGAAAAATATTATTTATAATATGCTGGGCTCTTGCCGGAGTGGGGTTGTATAGCTGCTCTCTCGACGAACCAAGTTATGGTAAAACCACAAGAGATAATTATTATCAGAAGGAAAGCGATATTGAACAAGCTTTGACAGGAGCTTATCTTCAGTTACGTACAACTTGGAATGAATATGCATTAAATCATTATTTTGTAGGTGATTGCAGCACGGATGATGCTCTAAAAGGAGGAGGAAATGACGGTGACCGTGCCGAAGTACGCGACTTGTCCGACTTTACGATCTACACAACCAATGGTGAAGTAGGGCGTCGTTGGGAGATTCTGTACAGATTAATCAATCGCTGTAATGATGTGATTCATTATGCTCCTGATGCAATAGGAAACGAAGAAGTATTGAAACGTTATGCAAACGAGGCAAAAGCATTGAGAGCATTCGGGTATTATTGCCTGGTCACTACATTCGGAGAGGTGCCTCTAATCACTACGCCGATGCAACCCGCTGAAATTCTGCAAATACCCCGCTCCCCATTGGAGAAGGTATATGAATGTATTGTGAGTGATTTAACCGATGCTTCCGCACTCCCCGCAAAAGGAGATTACTCTGAAGATGATGCTTATCGTGTAACACGCGGCTTTGCAAAAACAATGCTTGCTAAAACATACATGTTCAAAGGTGATTTTACCTCTGCCGAAACTGTACTTCATGATATTATTGAAGTGGACAAAGACTATGCATTGTTGAGTGATTACGGCATGAACTGGCGCACTGAATATGAAAATAGCTCGGAATCAGTATTTGAGATTGCCAACAAAGTATATGACAAAGACATAGCCACAGGTACCAATGTTCCCCACTTCTTCACAAGCAGACGCATCTCCGGTTATCAGGGATATGGATTTCACGTACCGACCCAAGATCTCCATGATGCCTTTGACGCAGATGACCCGCGTATTACTTATGTATTCACACAAACTGGTGACAGATATAAAGGCGACTCTGAAGCGCAGGACAATGCTGAATCTCCAAGCGGTTATCATGATTACAAGATGACTGTACCAGCAGTAGAAAAAACAGGTTTCGACGTCTGGATGATTAGTTACAACATTCGTTTGATCCGTTATTCCGATGTTCTCTTAATGTATGCCGAAGTATTAAACGAAAATGGAAAACCAGGGCTGGCACTTACTTACCTGAATGATGTAAGAGAAAGAGCCCGCAAAACGAATCCGGTCGACCCGAGAAGAGATCAACAGGCGTATATTCCTGCTACAACAACTAATACACTGCCCGACATAACAGAAACCGACCAAGAGCGTCTGAAAGAAATCATCTGGAAGGAACGTCGTTGTGAATTAGCAATGGAAGGATGGAGACGGGATGACCTGATGAGACAAAAACGTTTCGGAACCGTTATGCGTGCTTATGCAACCAAATATAATACCTCAAAAGGTGCCAATTTCAGGGACGACAGAGATTATCTGTTCCCGATACCACAAGGTGAAAGGGATAAGAGCAACAATATTCTTTCCCAAAATCCGGGTTTTTAATATGAACAAAATGATGGGGCGGATTTTATAATCCGCCCTTTTTTAACAACCGACTGACCATGAAAAAGACATTATTATTTCTCGTAGCAGGTTTTTTCTTTCTCAACAACCTGCCGGCACAAAAGCCGATAGAGCAAAAAGAGATCCGTTTAGTACAGTATATGCCCAATATACCTTTTCCCTATAAAATGAAAAACTGGAAAGATATAGCAACGAAACAAGATAGACTATTTTACGATTTCAACGCCAAAGGACAGAACCTGCCTCTTATCTGGTGGGACGATTCTCAAGTAAACTTTCCATTCCGCACTTTCGGACTTCCAAGCTACGTAGATAAAAGACGGTTAGGGGGAAATTCTTATGAATCTCTTCCCACTATGGGCTCACTCATTAGTGCAAGTCTGATAGGAGTAGACAAAAGCAATGATGACGGAAAAGATTATGTATCGATGATACGACAATTCTTCAACAAGAAGAATGGAACCAATCTTATATTGAACGGACTCGACAGGAAAGCCGGAGAAAGTTTCTGGTATGAGATATGGCCGGCAATGGCTTATTCGATGCTGGTAGATTTATATCCCCAAAAAACAGAGATGCAGGAGCCGATGAAGATCACTGTCGACAATTGGTACGCTGCTATCCAGGACTTGAGTGAGGGTAGAGAATATCCGGACTTCAACTTCACCGCCTTCAACTTTAAAAACCGTAAAGGGTATCATAATAAAGTATGGCGCGAGCCGGATGCGGCCGCAGGACTTGCTTGGTTACAATACATCTCCTGGATTAAATACGGAGATAAAAAGTATCTGAATGCTACACGTCAATGCATGGCATTCTTACAAAACCGTCCCCAAAAAGAAGGTACTTTCTATGAGATAATGATGCCCTATGGGGCTTATCTGGCAGTACGCATGAATGCGGAACTTGGAACTGCTTATGATGAGCTGAAAATGCTGAACTGGTGCTTCGACGGTGATAATTCAGACCGTGACGGATGGGGAGTGATGTGTGAGCGTTGGAACAAATATGACGTACACGGATTGGTAGGACAAAAAAAGGATGAACAATATGCTTTTGCCATGAACACCTTTTCACAAGCTGCCGCACTTGTTCCAATTGTAAAATACAACCCGGCTTATGCTTCCACAATAGGCAAGTGGATGCTGAACCTGGCAAACGCCTGTCGCTTATTCTATGCAGACGAGCACCCCCGCAACCGTCAGTCGAGTTCTATCTGGGAAGGTGGCCCTCAACACGTCATTTGCTATGAAGGATTGAGGAAGGACTTGTATCATGGCAATCACTTTGAACCGTTCCAGGGATTATTGTCCGATGAGGGCCCCTATGCTATTGGGGATCAGGTAAAAACCATGTCTTCAGCTACAGATATTTGCTTGTATGGCTCGGCCTGGGTGGGTATGCTAGCCTCTATTGTAGATACTACCAATGTGGAATGTATTCTTCAATTGGATTGTAATGCCACAGATTTTTATTCCACAAGAAAATATCCTACTTATCTTTTATTCAATCCTTATTTTGAAGCCAAAGAGGTAACCTTGAATCAACACTTTACGGAACCTACGGACTTGTACGACCTGATATCCAAAAAATATATAAAGAAGAATTGCACCGGCGGAACAAGCATCATCCTGCCCCCGGACAATGCCGTAACTATTGTTTGTATTCCTTCTTCCGCTAAAAAAACAAAGAAGCATGGTAAATTGATTGTTGACGGTGAAATCGTAGATTATCGTTTATAATTCGGATTGACTATTCCACAATTGTATAAATCCTCCGTTACCGATGAAAATATGCGCGGAATGAAATAAATTCCTTATATTTGCTATTATCCTAACCGTATAAATAACATTCATTTACATGAGAAACATCTTATACGCACAAATATTTTTTATTCTGATTATCGCATTTGCTACTTCCACAAAGTCTTATGCTTTTAATGTGGCAAAACACATATCAAACGTTAACGGACTGACAAATAATTCAGTAAACTGTATTTTGGAAGATGCGGAACATACAATCTGGATTGGGACATGGGATGGACTGAATGCATATAATGGAAGAGAAATTACGACATTCAGATATAGCAAAAACAATCCTAATTCTATAAGTAATAACGTTATCCGCCAGATTATTGAATGTAGGGGTAGTTTATGGATAGCAACAGATAATGGAATCAATCGGTTAGATAAACGAACCCGTCAAATAACAAGGTATTATTTAAGAACAGATAATAAAGTACCCAATCAGGAAAAGTCTTTTATTTTAGGAAAGAGTGCGGCTGGAAATATCATCTGCCTCATAAAGGGGCTGGGTTTCTTTGTTTATAATGATTCTGAAGATGAGTTTAATCCGATTAACACAGACTTTGCAAGTCATATAAAGGATTATTCTGTGAATGATTCCGATCATGTGCTTTTCCTTTTAAATAATGGAAATACCGTGCATTTGACTTACAATCTACTCGTTAACGGAGGGAAGCAGAGTGATTTACGTACAGTCGGCATACAGACTCCTGTAGATAAGATATTTCTGTCGAAAGGCAGATTTATCTTAAGCAAAGACAACAAGCTTTTCCTTTTAAATCCCGACTTCACAGTTTCCCAATGCATTGAGCTGGATAGTAACAAACCTGTATCGCAGGTTATTTTAGCAGAGAACAAGATGTACGTCAGCTTTATAGAAGGGGGATGTATTCATTATGATTTAAAAAAGAATACTTTTACCTACCTGAACGAACTATCCAGTCAGTTATCAATCTTCACTCTTTATTCCGGTAGTCAGAACATATTGTGGATAGGAACGGACGGACAAGGATTAATTCAACTTTATCATTACGACTCTTTATTTGAAACCGTTCACACCAGTCACCCTGTGAGATGTTTTTGTGAAGATGAAGATGGTAATATTCTGATAGGAACAAAAGGAAGCGGAATAAAACTGTTGAACCCTGCAACGAAAGAATTGACAGATTATCTGAATGAAAGTAAAGGGTTGATTTCCAATTCTGTCTATGCCTTGAAAAGAAATAAAGCGAGTGACATTTTTATCGGAACGGAAGGAACCGGAATCAATATACTGAATGCTGCTACGGGACGATTGGAAAAGCTTGAGATACCCGATAAATACCCGCCTTTCAAGGCTGTGTACAACATTTATTTTACGAACAATGATTCTCTTTTATGGGTGGGGACATCAGGGTATGGCTTAATCAAAATAAATATTTCCAGAGAGCAAGGTCGTTATCACGTTAAAGGATTCAGGCAATATAATTCGTCAGATAAGAATATCTCATTGAATAATGATGTTGTTTATGCCATTACATCCGATCCGGAAGACAATATGTTATGGTTTGGCACACGTGGTGGAGGCTTAAACTGTATTAATATAAAAAATAACAGCATAAAATCATTGGAAGATATGGACAGTCGGATTTTACTGACCAATAATGATGTATTGTGCTTACTGCGTGATGATACCGATATATGGATAGGAACAAGTTATGGATTGAACGAGCTGAAAAAGGAGGAGAATGATTTTCACCTGATACAATATGCCGACGAGAAATTGAAGAATAAAACGATTCATGGAATATTAAAAGACCACGAAGGAAAGATATGGATCAGTACCAATCAGGGGTTGTCTAGCTTGAATGTAAAAAACAATAAAATAGATAATTATACTTTGAATGATGGATTGCAGAATGATGAATTCTCTGATGGAGCTTTCTTCAAGGATAAACGTAATTTCTTGTACTTTGGAGGAGTAAGCGGGTTTAGTTATTTCAATCCTCGAAATATACATTTGCGCGAGTTTAATCCTCCACTTATATTAAGTAGTTTGAAGATATATAATACGGTACAGGACATTAATGAACGAATCAGAAAAGAAGTGTTAAAACTTAGCTATGAAGAAAAATTCATGACTTTCAACTTCATAGCCAAAGACTTCATTAATAATGAAAACTGTGAATATGCTTATCGCTTGAAAAACCACTCGGATGATTGGGTGGAGATGGGTAACAATCCGAATATTATCTTTACCCAACTTCCTCCGGGTGAGTACCAGCTTGAAGTGAAGAGCACGAATGGTGACAAAGTATGGGGAGATAACATTTATCGCTTAACTATAAAAGTAGGTTATCCGTGGTGGCTTAGTGTCCCTGCATTGATTATCTATGCCATATTGTGCATTATTATCTTCTACATCACAAAGTCAGTTATCAAAAATCGCATACGGTTAAGCCGCCAGGTTCTTATAGCCCAGGTAGAGAAACGGCATGAACAGAAGATTTATGAATCCCGGCTCAATTTCTTCACCAATGTGGCACATGAATTCTTTACCCCTCTAACTTTGATTTATACACCTGCACAGCACTTGTTAGAACAGGATGGGTTAGATGGCAGTACAAAGAAATATCTCCAAATAATAAAGAATAATGCCGAAAGGATGCAGAAGCTGATTAGTGAGTTGATGGAGTTTCGTAAAACTAAATCGAGCAATATGGATTTGCATCCTGAAAATGTGAACGTAAAATCATTGATGGAGTATGCTTCCAATAATTATGTGGATATCCTGAAAGAGAATAAAATAGACTTCAAGGTAGAGACACATGATACGTCAGAGCTATATTCCGACCGCAATGCTTTGGAAAAAATTATATTCAATTTGTTGTCGAATGCTTTCAAATATACGCCTCGTTATGGATATATTCATGTTGAGATATCACAAAATGAACCTGATAAAACTTTATACTTGCTCGTAAGAAATTCCGGCAAGGGGTTAACCGAGCAACAGATGGCAGAGATATTTGATAAGTATAAGATATTTGATACTCCTAAATTGGATAACTCTGTAAGCAATGGTATAGGTCTAAATCTAACAAAGAGTCTGGTTGAATTATTAGGCGGGCAGATAAGCGTAAGCAGTGAACTGGGAAAAAGTGTTGAATTTTCAGTCGTGATTCCTTCTCTACCATCCGATCATTCACTTGTTATAACGGATGAAAAAGATTCGTTGCAGAAAGAAAAGAACGGGCAGGATCACTTATCCCCTCGCAAAGATACTGTCATACTGATAGTGGAAGATGAAAAGAATATCAGAGACCTGCTGAAAGATGTTCTCTTTGATTATGTGATACATGAAGCAAAAGACGGGATAGAGGCTTTGAAAAAAATAGAACATAATCATCCTGATATTATTATAAGTGATATTGTCATGCCTAATATGGACGGCTTGAGCTTGATTAATAAATTGAAATCCGATTTGAAAACAAGTTATATTCCAATCATAGGAATATCGGCAAAGGCTTCTGTAGAAGACCAGATTAATGCCTTTAACTATGGGGCGGATGCTTATATTGTCAAGCCATTTCACCCGAGGCAGGTTATATCCACCATAGAAAATCTGCTGTCGAGACAAATGCTTTTAAAGGACTACTTCAATTCCAGCATGTCTTCTGTGAAAATAAAAGACGGGATTGTTCTTCATCCGGAAGACGAAGAGTTAATACAGAATGTAACAGACTTCATAAAGAATAATATAGATGATGAGTTATTAAGCCCTTCTTCTATTGCCGAATATGTAGGAGTGAGCAAAGCTACCTTGTATCGGAAGTTCAAAGAAATAATAGATAAGACTCCGAGTGAATTTGTACGAGGCATTAGACTGGAATATGCGGCCAAATTGTTAAGGACAACCAAATTGACCGTATCCGAGATCATGTTCAAATGTGGATTCTCTAATAAATCTTATTTCTATCGGGAATTTTTAAAGCAATACGGTGTATCTCCCAAGGATTACCGGAATCAATAGATAATACAAAAAAGGCAACTAGTTCGCAATGAAAGAGTTGCCATCTATTTTTTATTTTATGAATATCCCTAATGAGGCAGATCCGAGATGACCATACACAAATCCTGTTGGAACGTTATTCTGCAGCTTTGGTCTGTAGCTGTTGCTCCTCTATAGTATTGCAGGTTCCATTGAAACGTGCTTGTGGCTCTATTTCCAATTTGCAAGTATAAATATCACCATTCATCAGACAGCCTGCCTTCAGTGTCAGCAGATCCGTCACGTGTATATCCCCCTTCAATGTCCCTTGCAGTACGGCTGAAACAGAGGTTATATTTCCCGTCACTGTTCCTTGCGGACCAATCACCACCATCTTATGGCAAGTCACATCTCCTTCAATGACTCCATCTACTCGCAAGCTTCCTTCTACTTCAATTATGCCCTTCAAAACTGTTCCTGTAGCTATGGTAGTTAGTTTTAAAGGTTCAGCTGTTGTAATAAAATCAGCTTCTTTGTTCTTCTTTGTTCCAAACATACTATCTGTGTGCTATATAAAATTTCTATCATTTTCTTCCAGTAGATTTGGCAAAAATACGCAAAAAAGAAGAATTTACAAATATGAGTAGAAGAATTACATAGCCTTCACAAGCTCACAAGCGGTTAGAGTTTTGGAAGTGACAAAGTCAGTTCGATACAAACCATACGAATGAAGTTATATCGAACTGACGATAGATTGATTAATAGTTTTCCTTCTTCACCTCGAAGTAAGCCTGCGGATGCAGACATGCCGGGCAAACTTCAGGAGCTTCCTTACCGATTTCAATGTAACCGCAGTTACGGCATTGCCATACCACTTCGCCTTCTTTAGCGAATACAGTCATATTCTCGATGTTATTCACGAAAGCCAGATATCTTTCTTCGTGGCCTTTTTCTGCGATGGAGATATTGCGGTACATAGCAGCAATCATCGGGAAACCTTCCTGTTCTGCCACGTCGGCAAAGTGAGGATAATCCAGTGACCATTCTTCATGTTCACCCGCTGCGGCAGCGCGAAGATTTTCAAGTGTATTACCAATTACACCGGCCGGATAGCTGGCTGTGATTTCTACCATACCGCCTTCAAGGAACTTAAACATACGTTTTGCATGTTCTTTTTCCTGATCGGCAGTTTCAGTGAAAATAGCTGCAATTTGTTCGTAGCCTTCTTTTTTAGCTACACTTGCGAAATAAGTGTAACGCATTCTAGCCTGTGATTCTCCTGCGAATGAAGTCAACAGATTTTTCTCTGTTTGAGTTCCTTTAATACTCTTAGCCATAATTCTTTTTATATTTTAAATTGGTTGATTACCAAACGTAACTTGTCGTACTATTTACAACACAAATATAAGCGATTTGTTCAGAATAAACCTCCTTTTCTTAATGAATAAAAACTATCACCTCATTGATGAAATCTATCGACAGACAAATAGTATGTTCAAAAACATACTTATTTCGATTATTTTATATAATTTTGCAACCTCTACTTTGCAAAAAAGTACAGACTACACGTATAACAACATCTAAAAATGAAGCTATTTGAATTTAAACCCAAACTGGTTTCTTGTCTAAAGAATTATTCGAAAGAAACGTTTATGGCGGACCTGATGGCCGGCATCATCGTAGGTATCGTGGCGCTTCCACTGGCTATCGCCTTTGGTATCGCTTCGGGAGTTTCGCCCGAAAAAGGTATTATCACCGCTATCATTGCGGGATTCATCATTTCCCTGCTGGGGGGCAGCAAAGTCCAGATCGGCGGCCCTACGGGAGCATTTATTGTCATTATCTATGGCATCATACAACAATACGGAGAGGCCGGACTGATTGTAGCCACCCTGATGGCCGGCGTACTCCTTGTATTATTAGGAGTGTTCAAGTTGGGAGCGGTCATCAAATTCATTCCTTATCCTATCATCGTCGGATTTACCAGCGGTATCGCCGTCACTATTTTCACGACCCAGATTGCCGATATTTTCGGTTTATCTTTCGGAGATGAGAAAGTGCCGGGAGACTTCGTCGGGAAGTGGATGATTTATTTCCGTCACTTCGATACGATCAACTGGTGGAATACTATCGTTAGTATGGTCAGCATTATTATTATCGCTATCACTCCGAAGTTCTCAAAGAAAATTCCCGGCTCGCTGATTGCCATCATCGTAGTTACGGTAGCCGTTTACCTGATGAAAACTTTCGGAGGGATCGATTGCATCCAGACAATCGGCGACCGCTTCACCATTAAATCGGAGTTGCCCGATGCTGTTGTGCCTGCGTTGGATTGGGAAGCTATCAGGGAATTGTTTCCGGTGGCTATCACCATTGCCGTATTGGGAGCTATCGAATCTTTGCTGTCGGCCACTGTAGCTGACGGTGTGATAGGCGACCGCCACGATTCCAATACAGAACTGATTGCACAGGGAGCAGCCAATATCATAGCTCCGCTGTTCGGAGGTATTCCCGCCACCGGAGCCATCGCCCGTACCATGACGAATATCAACAACGGGGGCAAGACACCGATAGCCGGAATCATCCATGCAGTAGTGTTGCTGTTGATTCTGCTCTTCCTGATGCCACTCGCACAATATATCCCGATGGCATGCCTTGCCGGAGTACTGGTCATCGTATCTTACAACATGAGCGGATGGCGTGTATTCAAGGCTTTACTGAAGAATCCGAAATCGGACGTTACCGTACTGCTTATCACGTTCTTCCTGACCGTTATTTTCGACCTGACTGTCGCTATCGAGGTGGGATTGGTGATTGCTTGCGTTCTCTTTATGAAACGTGTCATGGAAACTACCAAGATCTCGGTGATTACCGATGAGATCGACCCCAACAAAGAATCGGATATTGCCGTACACGAAGAAAACCTGATGATTCCCAAAGGCATAGAAGTATACGAAATCAACGGTCCTTATTTCTTCGGCATCGCTACCAAGTTTGAAGAGACAATGACACAACTGGGTGAACGCCCGAAAGTACGTATCATCCGTATGCGAAAGGTTCCGTTCATCGACTCCACAGGTATTCATAACCTGACTGCTCTCTGCGAAATGTCGCAGAAGGAAAAGACTACCATTATTCTTTCGGGAGTCAACGAGAACGTGCATAATGTACTGGAAAAAGCCGGATTCTACGAACTGCTGGGAAAAGAGAATATCTGCCCGAATATCAACGTAGCATTGGAAAGAGCGAAAAGCTTGGTAAAATAACGCTGTTTATCAGCTACTTGCAAACCATCTATACCGTGCTTATTGGACATATAGATCCAATGTGTACGGCATATATGACCTGCTTGTTGGATCTATATATTCAGCGTAGTAGGTATATATACTCACCACGCTGAATATATATGCCCAACAAGCGGGGTATATAGATTCATCACGTGGGCAAGAGTCGGTAGAGTGTGGGATGGAAATCATCGACGCGTGGATTGAACAAAATTGAGCCTCTATTTTGGTAAAACAGAGGCTCAGTTCTAACGAAATGCGGGCTTCGTTTCGCTAAAACAGAGCCTTTGTTTCAAGTAGATATAGTATCAAAAAAGGAACTAAAATTATACGCTTTTGCATTCAGGTCTGCTTTCAGGCAAAAACTCCGATGAAAAGGGCTTTTTGGGGAAGAGCTGAAAGCTGAAGGCGTTTTTTTACTTTTATTATTTAGTAGTAGACTTGACCGGAACAAGTACTACATACAATGAAATGATGTAAGAGACTTGAGCAAGTCAAGTATACCTGATACTCTTCCAGCAGGAATTCATAACGAGTACTGCAAAAAGTGATAGATAAGATTTGGAGTTTAAATAAAAGAGATTGTCCGTCTCTTTTATTTTCAAAGCTTCTATTGTAGATACATGTATATCAAAAATGGAAACATCACCGGCTAGTTACCGGAACAGGAAATAGGAAAATCAGTTTTTCCTACTCCTATTAAATCTGTGACATAAGTTCCGCAAACTTTTCAAGCGACTGCACATGATACTTCTCAATAACCTCAATGCATTGGTGAAGATAATCTTCGGGCATTTCCACTCCATTCCATTTGTACCAACGCTTCACCATTTCAAAACCCGCATGGTGCTTCTTTGCGATATTCCAGATGGTGATGATGTCATCTTGTTCTTTTCTTAATTTTAACCGTTTCAATTCAAGTACTCCCTTGTAGATTTTGATTTCTTCATCATAGATGAGCTGTTTCCTCAGCGTCAGTTCGTCATCTCCCAGAAAAGTGACATGGGTCATGAGTCGTCGTTCGTCACTGAACTCGGCTACAGCGATGCCATGGGCGGAAACAATGAAATAACCGCCGTTGTCCCTGCGAGTATACAAGACATCCGGATTATTATACACAAAGTAATCGAACAGACTTTCCCCTTTGAGGTCTATTTGATAATGGTCAATGTAGCGCTCCTTGTATCGTTGCATGAAGTGTGCCGTGTAATGCATTACTATATTGGAAGACTTGAAACCTGTTATTTGGATATAACCATTGCTTGAAGCACCGATAACGGGAGCATAAGCTTGAAATCCCAAAGCATGCATATACGAATTGTATCTCCCCTCTATCGTCCATACATTTCTTCGGGTGGTGGTGATAGTCATACGTTGGGGTGCCACAGGAAATGGACTCATCATCGTTGCTTTCTTACGAACCTTATCTATAAACATGTTCGCTTTGGTCGATATTGCAATGAGGTCCTTATGTGCTTCGGCATATAGTTCCTCCCGGCTCATACTTGTCAGATACATACTTGTTTTTTTACAGGAGACAAAGGTAGTATTTATCTCCAGACCGGACATCATCCGTCGGACTTTTTTTTGATAGTTGGATATACTGAATGTAAACCAGACCCGGTTCTTCATTAAAGGCATCTTTCCAGCCCCGTAAGAAAGCACTTCTGGTGATTTTTAAAAGCTTATCGGCTGCAAGCCAATTCACCGTATATTGATGGATTACAAAGCGGGCTGCCACAGAATCCCTTCTCCGGCAGCCCTTTTTTCATTAAATTAAAAAACAGAGAGTATGATACAGTTTATTCCTGACCTCCCCCTAAAGCACGGTATAGGTTAATTAAACTTTGTATTTCAGTAAAATGATTGGCCGTCTGCGAGAGTTGCGCACTAAGCAACGACTGCCGGGAGGTAAGCACTTCCAGATAGGTCGTATTGCCATGCACCGACATTGAAAACCGTGGAAGGTATGAACATTGAAGCTGCCAAAAATCCTAAAAGAGGAGTGCACCAGCGTCTGGAATGTCTGTACAACTCGATGTTATGGCCTGTCAAGAACTTCACGGCAAAGGGCTTCCTCTGGTATCAGGGAGAATCGAACATATCCAACTATCAATTCTATGCTCCGATGATGACCAAAGTGGACTATGCGGACAAAAAAGCTATAGTGACATTCGATAACGCACCTGCGGGGTTGTTCCCTACTTTCTCTGAACTGGAAGGATTCGAGATTGCGGGAGCGGACAACTGCTACGTGAAAGAGAATACCGGATCAATGAGGTTTGTTTCATTATAGGATTTGATAATCCTTCGTACTTTCCCCGTTGCTTTCAGAAGCAGTTTGGGATATTGCCGAAAGATTATGTGAAGAAAGAGATTATGTGAAGAAAGGAAGCTAGTCTTTCACATAAGAAACCGAACAGCCAAAGAGGAATTCTGTTTCCTGTTCCATATTCCACATTTTCTATTGCCCAATAGAGGGATTTTACAGATACACATCTTCCTTATAATTATATTATCCCTATTGGTTTAATAAGAAGCTGTTGCCGAAATACCCTCTTGCTCCAATAAAGCCACAATACGGTCTAACTCTTCATGCGTAGCTTTCTGCAAATCGTGGTCGGGAGTCTCCCGGTCGATCGTATAAATCATCACTTGACGGGGAGCGATTTCTTTCACTGCTTCTATCCAAGGGAGCACATACTTGTCGGATGTATTATCCATATCTTTTCCCTGATAACCTCCTTTCAGGAACATCGTCTGTACAATGCAGTTTCCTTTGAACTCCTTCATTTTCTCGATGATTTTCTTAACAGAATATTTTCCATTAGGACGGTCCAACAGATGAATATATTCTTCATCCACCGTATCCAGTTTCAGGATATTATTATCTATCTTGTTCAATGCTTCGAATACGGCAGGACGATCGATAAATGTAGAGTTACTCAACACGCTTACTTTCGCTTTGGGGAAATACTTGTCGCGAAGTGCAAGAGTATCTTCTATGATTTCCGGGAAGCGGGGATGCGCAGTCGGTTCACCGTTTCCGGCAAATGTCAATACATCGGGAGCGGGACCGTTTGCCTGCATATCTTTTAATTTCTCTTCGAGAGCCGTGCGGACTTCTTCACGGGTAGGAAGACGTTTCTTCGTACGATGTTCGGCATTGAAACCACACTCACAATAAATGCAGTCGAATGAACAAACCTTACCGTCATCCGGCAATAAATTGATTCCCAATGAAACACCCAAACGGCGGGAATGAATAGGGCCGAAGATGGGTGAAGGAAAAATAATAGTCATCTTTTTATTATCATTTACTTCATAAATCTTTGCAAAGATAACCCAAAACTAACAGGTTATCCTATCTGTACGACCATTTTTTATCATCCCAAACAAATTGCTGTTGTTCGATGCCACTCAAGGAACGACCCGGAAATATTGATTCATTCTTCCCAAAAGCAGATGATACAGATCACGCACTTCCTTTTGTGGATGTACCAGGCTAAGTTTCTCCAATCTATCGTGCAGACTATACAATTCGTCCTTTAAACGTTTCGTTACACTATTATGTTCAGCATCTTCCTGTATAACATCCAGCCACGCTTCCAAACATATCAACTGAATATCCATCTGTTCATAACTAACAGTAGACTGCGGATTAAAATCATTGAACAACCCCTTATAAAGATCCCGGAAAAAATCAATATCGTCATATCCCTTCTGATCACTTTGCAACGCTTGCAATCGAAGAGCTGAAATTGTCTTTACACTCAACAATTGCTTAAACAACTTCGTCAGTTCCGGATACAAGAGACTGTTTCTCGTTCCCAACAAATTCTCTTTCACATAGACACATTCCATCTTTTTAGCAGGATGAAATAAAGAGTTGTCCAAATCGAGCATAGCTTGGCGCTGTGCATCCGTCGGCTGAGAACTACCCACCACCTTTGCTATTTCCATCAGATAACTCCCGTACAGACGAATTGCTTTTCTGTATATATCAACAAGCGAGCTCCCTTTATCATATATCTTCCCCTTGTACACAATCTTATCCAACCGGCTTACTACCGTCTGTAAATCCGATATTTTTATTGCATAATCTTCTGAGAATCCGAATCCAGTATCAGGATTCCCTCCCTCTGACGATCGGAACAAACGAATGCGGTCCGGTAAATGATGCTCTATCCATTGGCGGAGCTTCTCCCGTTCAACATAGCAATTCTGGTCCCCCTTGAAAGGATGATACCCAAAATAAATGGCCTGACAATCATCGTCTCCCACTTTTAAGGTCTTTCCACACGAACTCTTCGATTCCCCCCTGCGCAAACCTAAAAGAGACCCAATTTCTTCCGTTATTTCATTTTGCAGCAATTCTTTTTCCACTTCTTTAGAGTAGCGGTCGGCCAGAATACGCGGGTCCGAGGCACCGCAACTTAGCAGATAGTCGTCTAACCTGTCCTTTAAGAACCCATGTCCGATATTCAGACGGCACGAAAGTATCTCTCCGGTTCGAGGATGGCAGATAAAATCGCTCTTGACCCCCGGCATTCTCAAATCATAAGATATAAAAGCACGCTGTTCTGCCGGGATTATCTTCCGGTCTGCATACTTCACCCGCAAGGCATCATGAATACCGGCTTTACGGAATGCCATATTCCAAGCTTCCACTCCTTTCCTTACTGCCTGAAAATATTCCTTCGGGAAAAGAGTGTCCACATAGAAAGTAAGCGGCTTTGACATATCCCAACGAAGAATCAACGAATCTTCCACCATACAATAAGGATCTTGAGAGTAATCTTTGAAACTCAATGTCCGGTAAGGCAGTCTGCGATCCGCCAGACGGATCTGATCTCTTTTCAAGGGAAGTAAGCGTACTGCACAAGTGACTTCCAAAGGCATACTACCTTCAGGTAACACAACGATAGAACTGGACAACATATATCTTTCCGCCTCAGCTCCATGATAGCGCCTGACTGTAAACGATACACCTTCCTCAAAAGGATGTACTTTCATGATTGCCGACATCTCCGGAACCAAAGAACGGATGAAACTATAATTATAGCTGAACCAGTCATCAGCAGTCATCAGATAGTCCGTGATCCGGATAATGGCTCCCTGCTCTTTTGAATAGGCCACCACTGGATAACTTTTACCGGCAGGTTGTATGTTCGACAATGAGAAAGATTGCCGATACGCGCTTTTTTCATCCAGGATACGCTCTGTATAAAACGGCTTTTGAAAGCAAATTGCCCCTTTATCCGGAGATACGATACGCACAACTCCCAGTCCGTCAACCGGACGATTCAATAAATCAAAACCCCGGTCTATCTGCCCACTGACTTCAATTTCCCGCCCGATATATTTTTCAGGTATTTCCAGATAGATTTCTTTTTCCGCCACATACACAGGAAACACTCCGTCGATTTTATTCATCCCGGCAACAAAGAATTCATCAAATGGCTTGACGGAATTCTGTGCCTGAAGCAAAGCTGTGACACACAACAATATACCAATCACATATTTTCTTCTTTTCATGAATCTTTTTATTTACTTTTCATCATTAAAATAAAATATTATCCGCAAGGAACATCGCCCGTTTGCCAGCAACCGGATCCGTAACCCTATGGCTATAAGCAACACTTTCTTCTTTTATTCTATTCAAAGCCTGCCTAACGGAAACCAATAATCTCGACGAAGTTATCTTTTCTGACCTATCCAGCAATTTAGCAAGTTTACTCACATAAAACTGCTGCACTTTATACTTGGCATCACTCACAGGAGCATCGTCAGCCCATTCTGCAAATAATCCTTTATGTATGTTTTCCAGAAACTCATTTACAGATAACATGCCTTCACCGGCATCCTCCGTTTCCTCCACTTCCCGCAAGGAACGGATCATTTCCGACATCAACTCTTCATAAAAGCGGTCGAACTCCCGGCCACTGTCTATTTCTAATTTAGCGGTCAACTTTTTATCAAACATCCACATGGGCGGCTGTAATATATAAGCCTGTATAAAGCCCATAACCTTCTTATTGTAATCAGCTTTTTCAAGTATGTAAATACTCTCATCATCCGTTTCAGCAAGGCGTTTTCCACCCAAATGAGACAGTACATGCTGTACCCACTGCTTATAATGGCTCAATATCGCTTCATGACGCCCCTGCAATACATGCAAAGAGGTTTTATCTGTCACATTCCATACATCAGGATGCTCACACAAATATTTCAGATTCTCTATTCCCTGTGTATTAACCGCAACATGGTCATTTCCCAAATCTTCCGCCTGGGCCCGTACATCTATTCTGCTCAAGAAATGCAATGAAGGATCTTTCTGTTTTTCCTGATTCCAAAGACTCCTGTTCTTTTCTCTTTCAGAAGCATCTCTACCCGGAAATATACGGTAGCCCCATTCAATAGCCCATTTATCATATTCGCCAACACGTATCCGTCTGTTTTTCAAATCAACTTTATCTTGAGGGCGCAAGGCATAATTAAAGCGGACATAATCCATAATGGAGCTACCTATACTATATCGACTTAAAAAGTCATTATCGCGTAATTGGTCGATGGAGTAATGAGAACTACCCAGAAAGTTATGTTCCAACCCTAATGTATGGCCGATTTCATGTGTCAGCACTTGTTTTATCTGTTCGAATAGCAAAGAGTCCGGCAACTCTATATTCCATGCCTGCGGATCATTCGCTCCACATTGGGCGAAATACCATTTCTGCTCCAGATTCAGGACACTGCTGAAAATACCGACATGGCAAGCAATAATCTCACCGGACCGGGGTTCACAAGGAGTGGGACCATAGGCGTTATTTTGCCCTGATATTTTCCACGAAATAAACGGATAACTACTATCATAAATACTAAAATCAGGATCTTCTTCAGCAGTAGGGGCCAACCGCGCATCAATGGCATTCTTAAACCCGGCTTTCTCAAAAGCCGGACGCCAGTCGCGTACTGCTTCAATAATACAGCCGATGTACTTTTCAGGTGTGTTGCGATCTATATAAAAAATAATAGGTTGTATGGGTTCCACCAATTCTCCCTTCATGTATTTTTCTACATCTTCCGGCCTTATTTCCAGCCGCCATCGTTTGATTACGGATTTCCAGATAGCAGGCTGGTCTCCTTGAAAACAATCTTTGCCGATCGAAAAATAAGCTCCGGTATTCGCAGTAACTGTTTCCAACGGTCTCTTGGACAATAATCTTATACAAACACCCGTATCCCAGTCTCCCATATAAGAAGGTGAGACAGGCTTACCCGGCATTCCCATTGATGAGCTTTGATACGTTCGTGATGTATGTATCAGCAAACGGTTGTCATATCCCTTGATTTCCTTGATACAGTCCTTTTCCCTCAGGCGTGTACCTACCGATAAATCAAAAGACACAATATCAAGAGTAAACAGAGGGAAATCCTTTAAAACTTCACCAATCTCTATCAGGCTACTTTTCTGATTCCTTGCTTTGACCGGCAATATTTTATAAAGCCTTTCATTCCCACATTGGGCGGCGATCTTCGCATACATTCCTTCAGGGTCCTCTATCACTCTTTCATGTTGTGGGTCCATCATCCACAACTCATCACCCTGTTTGCGGAAACTAAAAAAGACCGGACCTACCATGTCACCCGAATATCCGAATTTCTTTTCCATATCCCGATCCGGACGGGCAGGAGCCGCCAGGATAGTTGTCGTTACGGCAAACTCACGTCCAATCAATGAATCCGGGATTTCCCAATAGATATGTTTATCACTTCGATAGGTAGTAAACATACCGGGAATAACTTCCACAGGTGCTCCTTCTTTTAGAAAAGTAGCAATACTTGGCTGTTGCCCGTACAAACAAGTACAGACAACAGCAAGAAACATTGCACTGATAATTCCTTTCAGCATAAAGACTGATTTATACTATTCGTAATTATAGCTAATATCAACAATCTTCCCAATAGGTTGATCGGGATCTTCGTAAACACAAATGCTGTTTTCTTCACGGGATACATCACCCGCTACTGTCAGTTGCAATTCTACAACTACACCTTTATCAGCAGTATTGATACCCAACCCGAGGGACATACCTAGTTTCTCCTTATATTCGCCTGTTTCCTCATCGTCATCTTCCTCTCTCACACTCTCAGGATCTTTAAATTTTAAACTAACTATCTGTGCTGACGGATCAGTTTCATAAGCATAAAGTTCAACTGCCCTTCCGCGATCAAGATCAATGCGATATAACTTATTACCCGATGTCATAAATATAAGGTTTGCCGTATACGCGTAAGAAGCTGCAAATTTTGCAGTTTCTACATTTACTTCGGACGGTAAAGCAATCGTATACTGGGCAGCACAAATCGGATCTTCATCTTGTGCACTGAATTTAAACACAGTCAGCTCTTTTCCGTTCCGGGAAGAAGCAATCGCATAAGCAAAATTTCCCCAATTTCCACCCGTAACAATATCATGTACTTCTAAAGACGGATCAATTACTTCCGGATCGAACAAATTAGATTCATCTGACATTGAATATGTAGATATAGGCTTCTGGTCACTCCATTTAGTACCATAATTACGTATTTCTTGAGTAGCCCGATTCATCATATAATCATAATAACCCGGAATAGATGCACTAAGAAAACGATGATTTTCAGAATCAAAAAACAAAAAGCCTCCTCCATACGAACCATAAGCGGAAATAGTGGGAAACTCACTTTCCTTTTTTACCGAAAATGGTACACAAAATCCATCCATAGGAGCACAATATGCTTTTCCACTATTTACAAACAATTCACCATGAGTACTCATCTTATAGAACTCGATATTCAACGGCTCCCCTTTTCCCGTCGGTTCAAAAAGTATTTTATTCGACGGATATCTCGTTATTAAAGTACTTGGAGTCAACAAGGCCAAGTTCTGATCGGTTACCACCATTAAAGCCGGACTTACTTTAAAACCAAAAAAACTCAGCATATTACTCAAAGACGAATTCCCATAGTTTTTTCTTGCACTGACCGCCAAAGGTTTTCCTTCTAACGGAAATGACTGATTCAGTTCCGATTTAAAGACATCCGGATAAACATAATATCCTTCCGAAGTACCCTCTATCGCTCCTAATACTCCCTTTCCTTCTTTCTCCTGCAATACAAACCAGCAAGGATTTAAAGGACGAATAATTGCAACTTCACCTATCTGATACCAGGTTGTTCCATTCATTTTATCCGTAATGACCAACATCAAACCTATATTTTCCGATTCATAAGGCTCGACTGTTACTTTACATTCTTTGCCTACAGAATAATCTTTATAATCACTAAGTCTGTCCGATCCCGCTTTCTTTCCTTCGATCGTTCTCTTCCATTGAAACACAAGGTTTTCCTCATTTTGCTCCAAAGTCTGAGAAATCTCTGGTATAATTGAAACTTCCACTGCTTCCTCTTTAGGCATACGTACCTTCGTTTCAGGTATTACGATATCCATCGTATTTACATCATGATAATCGTAATCTCCCTTGTCATCGTAACAGCCTGTTTGCAACAAAGCCACTCCGATAAAACTTACTATACAGATGATATATTTCCTCATAACGTTTCTTTTAATCTTATTCATATTCTATTTCATCACCTTCTTCACCTAAAATCGGTGGATTCCCCGCCTCCTTATATTCTTTATAAGCTTGCTTGATTACATCAATATCTTCATCTTCCAAATCATCCCATACACGTTGACATACATCCATAATAAACATATATTTAGCATCGCTATAACTGCCAAATCCCACATAATCACTCCATTCGCTCGGTTTCAACTCCCATCTGACATTTAAAACGATTTGATTCTTTTCTACAAGACCTTTATCAAACTGATGAAGAGGGTTATTCAAATCAAATTCCAAAAAACAACCATATACGTTTCTACCTGCCTCTACTTTCGGACGGTTTATTTTATAATAGAATATCTGGCAAACTGTATCAAGTTCAGTGTATATATACTTATTTTCCAGTATAACATCCACTGAATTCTGATAATCACTATTCGGGGTAACTTTTACACAGAAATCACGATTCTCTTTCAATAGATCCCCTTGTATTCTTACCGTAAAACTGTCTACAGCATAAGGTTCTTTCTTCACATAATCCGTATCGACCAAAGTACGGATATGTAGGCTACCGTAGAAATTGATACGAGGTGTCTGGTCATATAAGTCTATCTCATTTTCGCTGCATCCCACATAAATGCCGCAAACAAGAATAGCTAAAACAAAATATATAATACGTTTCATACCGATTCATCATTTAGAGTTGTTTCCAAAAATATATTCATCATCCGGCAATGTCATCTGATAATGAGCTTCAGTCATTGTTTCTATCCCACAACCGTAATAAGTGCTATAATTATGTGCTTTCAGAAAATAAAAAAGTTGTCCTTCCGCGAAATATTCTTTTCTATATTCTTTCATTATCTCATTGATACGTCTTGTCTGATTTTTGTCTTCTTCCGAAGTATTATCAAGATCATCATATCCGGTAGTCAGAATTTCATCACTATAAGAGATACCTCGTGCAAAACGCACAGTATTTAATGCATCAACACTTTCTGATACAGAAGATGAACATTCTGCTATAATGTAATACATTTCAGGCAAACGTATCAAAGGAACAGCATCGGCACCAGAATAAGTAAACCCGCCATTCAGGGGCTTCTGATTATATTTCCTGCAAAAAACATTTGTGCGGCTTGCTTCATTAACAACTTCAAACATTTCCGTATTTTTTCTCCAGTCGGTATTTCCTGCGTCAGCTGTTTCATAGAAAAATTTGAATTTATCTCCATCCAGATAGAAATGTTGCTGAGTATTGGTATTCTCCATATCCATATAGTTTCCAATAAGCAAATTGGAGAATTCATTGACTGTTATTCCAAATATTTGCTCTGCGTAGCGTATGGAATTGTAATTGGAAGCAGTCTGCGACTTGTACAATGTAAAATACTTAGAGGCAGCAATTACTTGTTTAGCATATTCCGTAGCCAATCCTTTGCTTTCAGCATCACCCTTGTAGCAATATACACGAGCTAACATCGCTTTAACCGCATATAGATTCATGCGAAATTCACGATTAACAAGAAAATGATTTTTCTCTATAAAATCTTCATCCGTCTGATCGGTAAAGAAATCAAGAGGATCACTATCTTTCAATAATTTTTCAGCATCATTCAAATCTTTGAGAATAGCATCAACCACTTCATTGGCCGGTAAAACAGGCGTGGCATCTTTATCAAAAGCAGTACGGTAGGATATAGCTTTAGATGCAGGATGTTCCTTATAAATAGGACCGAACATACGCAACAAATCAAAATGAAGAAAAGCACGAAGCCCAAGTGCCTCTCCCTTCATAGTTTCATAATAGTGTTCGGTAACTAAAACATCTTTATTTTTGTCTATGTACTCCAAGAAGTTATTAATATTGGCTATGATATTATACATCGTTGAATAAATGCCATTCTTCTTACTCAAAAACATATTCTCATAATCAAATACGATACTTTGGTCAAAAACAGCATTTGTATTATACTCCGGATAATCGGAATATAATCCTGCCAATTCATCCAAATATGCATAAGTCAAATCTCCGGCATACAATGTCTTGGTTCCCAACTTCAAATAAATACCTGTAAGGGCATCTTTAAATCCGGACTCCGACTCAAATTGCTTGTCAGTAGGAATAGAAGTCTTCGGAGATACATCCAACCAGTCGCTGCAAGACATTAGTCCCAGCATTGTTGTTGTCAATAGTATATATATTATCTGTTTCATACAAATAGTTTTTTAATTAGAAAGCAACATTCAAAGCAAATGTAAACTGACGAGAATACGGATAGTACAAACCTCTTTCGCGTTTCACTGTAGACCAATAGAAAAAATCTTCCATATTAAACGTTACTTTAGCAGAACTCAATCCCCAATGACTTATAAATTTAGTATTAGTGCGATCCATCCGATAGTAAACAGACAACGAACTTCCCTGGAATATATTCTCATCCATGATGAACCGGGAAGTGGCTTTTGTATCTAAACCGTTAGGATTAAGAACACGGAACTGTGCCTTATCACCCGGTTTCGCCCAACGCAACTGAGTCACCCGTCGGTCTACATTATATTTCAAATTAGCATTTTCCACTTTGTCAAGCAAAGTCTGGTTGTATACCTGACCGCCAAACTGATACCTGAAACTGACATCTGCTCCCCAACCTTTATATGTAAAGGAAGAATTAATATATCCTTGCCATTTAGGTTCTGTATTACCAATAGGCACTACATCATTTGCACTCCAGTTAACGGCGCTTGTCATTTCTCCGTTACGCTTTAATAATATTTCATCTCCGGAAGCCGGATCAATACCTAATGAACGTACTACCCAAATGCGTGACAAAGATTCACCTTCTTCATAACGTGGCAACGGCGTATCTTTCAGATTTGATGCATTCATATCATTCCTGTATTTCATCGCTTCCGATATTTTCAATAGTTTGTCAGTATTATGAGAACCGTTTACTGTAATGGTCCAATAAGCTTGTTTGGCAGTATTCTTATAAGGAATAGCCGAGAGAGAAATTTCCCAACCCTTATTCTCTATCTTTCCCAAGTTTTCCGGATAACTGCTGAAACCAAGAGAAGGAGCAAGACTTATCGAAGTAACCATATTATCTGTTATTTTCCGGTAATACTCCACACGGGCGGTAAGACGCTGGTCAAAGAAACCGAGTTCCAAAGCAAGGTTAGTACTTTTTGTAGTCTGCCATTTTAAATTTTCATTATGCATGGCCAGGATTTCCGAACCTGTTGCATCCGACGAGTAATAAGGAAGCAATAAATTAGAATATGTATAATAGCCATGTGCCTGATAAGGATCAAAACCTTGCGAACCGGTCGTTCCGTATGTCCCCCTCAAAATGAAGTCAGAAATAAAAGATACATCTTTCATAAAGTTCTCTTTTTTCAAATCCCAACGTAATCCGGTTGACCAGAAAGGAGCCCAACGGTTATTTTTTCCAAATTGAGAAGAACCGTCCAATCGTATATTAAAGTCGAACGAATACTTATATTTATAAGAATAGCCTCCGGCAGCCACCCAACCAATGGAACGTGTTGTCCTCTCATCTCCTGTCACTTTTTCATTATATTTCTTACCAAACAACAAGTTATCCATATTATCATTCGGGAAACCAGTCACATAGTTTCCATAAGTCTCCGAATTATTCTCCAATACACTCATACGTACATTAGCAGTCAGGTAGTGGTCTTCCAATTGCTTATTCCAGCTTCCTGTCAAATCTATTCCCCAATTGACAGCTTCACTCTGGCTTCTGCGATAATCACCTCTTAAGGTAGGATCAGTCACATTATCAAAAAGCGTATGTTGTGCAGGACGAAAAATATCACGATGCCCTACGCTCTTGGACAAATTAAAAGCTCCTTCAAACCGTAATTCACTAGTAGGATTATATTCCACCTTGAAAAGTTCACGCACCGTAAAGTTTTTGCTCTGATCTTTGCTGTTGAATGTCGTATTATACATCGGATTCAGATAGCTCGACTCACCACCCACTCCTTCAAAATTATCAAGCCGTTTTTGTATTTCTCCGTTCTCTCCATACGGACGCAGATAAGGATTCAAGCGGGTATATTCACTAAAACTTCCCCACGGAGACTCATTAGCCACCGAATTATCCAACGTAATGCTATTCTTTAACAACACCTTTTTCAGACGATACTGAAAATCAAGTGAACCGGTCAATACATCACGTTTACTGTCTTTCATCACACCCGGAGAACTATTATATCCGACATACATCCGATAACGCAAGGCTTCGTCACCACCTTCCAGCGTAACTGTATGCCGCTGTTGGAAAGCCGTCTGCAAAGGTTTGTCCAACCAATACGTATTTACTCCCGCCAATACTTCACGCAACTTAGATTGATAGAGCTTCCATTTTTCAACAGTCTCGCCGCCGTATGTATAAAGTCCGCTTTGTAACTCTGCGTCTATCTTCTCTCTTGCATTCATCAAATTATATCCAGTCATATCCGGAGCTTCAATACGAAGCTCCCCACCATAAGTCACCCAAATCCGTCCCGGTTTGGGAGTCTTGCTCTCGATAACAATTACTCCATTTGCCGCACGCGAGCCATAAATAGCTGTTGCTGCCGCATCTTTCAACACAACAATAGAAGCAACACGGTCGGGATCCATATCGGCAAGTGTCTGTATACTGATTTCAAAGCCGTCCATGATAAGCAACGGCTGGTTAGCATAAGTCTCATATTCGCCCTGAACTGCTAGTACATCGTTACTGGTAGAATTAAAATCTACCGCAGACTGCGCAGCCATATCCATATTTGCACCGCCGCGCATACGCATATCAGGCAGATTATTCGGATTAGACCCCATATTGATATTATCCATGATGCGAAGCCCGGGAGCGACAGCAGCTATCGCTTTAGCTACATTATTTGTACTATACTTTTTTAGGTCTTCACCCTTGATAGTAACAGCAGAACCGGTGAATCCCTCTTTCTTTCTATTAAACATACCTGTCACCACCACTTCATCCAGTGCTTTTGTATCAGACTTCATCACTACCGACATATAAGATGAAGGATTCAAGAACTGGGTTTCCAAACCTACATACGATATTCTGACCCGACTATCTTTCGGAACATCAGAAAGCTGAAAATTACCATTATTATCTGTGATAGTACGGATATTATTAGGATCTTCCACTATAATAGTGGCACCGATGACCGGAAGTCCGTCTTCCTCGGAAAAAACTTTTCCTTTTACTCGTGAAAAAAACTTTTTAGAATCCTTTTTTGTGATATTGATAAACTGTCCGTCAATGTGGTATTTCAACGGATTTTTTCCAATAATCACTTTCAATGCTTCATCAACTGTAGCTTTTTCTACTTTTCCGGTAGAAGTATAAGAACTGATTTCATCGTAGATAAAAAGAACTTTATATCCCGATACCTTTTCAAAACGTTTAAAAATAGAGGGTAACCCTTCATTTTTAAACTCCATTGTTATTTGCTTTTCCTTACCTGTCTGTGCTTCAACACGCCATGAATAAGCAAAAAGGAAAAACAAGAACAAGACAATGAACTTTTGTGCTTGATTCTTTTTCATAAGCCCGAATAGTTAAATAATATTTCATTCTTTTAATTGTATACGAAGTTTAAAAAAGAATGGTTACCCTTAAAAGAGTTTTTTTTTCAGAAATATATATTTCTATTCAGATTTATATCTTTTTGCTTGCTTTTTATTCGATAATTAGTTTTCCTGTTTCAAAATAAGCATGTATTCTCTCCATTCGATTCAATAATTCAATTAAGTGAAAGATGTCTTGATGACGATTTGCAAAGAAATGCATACGAAGATCCATGATTTTGCTATTACGGAACTCAATATCTATATTATACCAACGTCCTATTTCTTTCATCATGTCAACCAGAGCAACATCGTCAAAATAGAAAAATCCTTCCTTCCAATATAAAAATGATTCAATATCCACCTCTTTCACAGCAAATGTTCCGTCAGAAAAAAGTTGCGCACTTTGTCCCGGCATCATTTCAACAGTATGAACTCCACAAGTATCGCTAACAGCCACTTTTCCTGTAATGAGCGTAACACGGACATCAGTAGGAGAGTAGCTACGCACATTAAATTCCGTTCCCAATACACGAACCTGTAGATTTTCACTTTTCACTATAAAAGGATGCTCTGCATCTTTAGCAACTTTAAAATAGGCTTCCCCTTCCAAAGAGACAACTCTTTCTTTTCCTTTGAAAACCGTAGGATAAGTCAGACGACTGTCCGAATTCAAGAAGACTTCAGTCCCTTCGGATAAAACAACTTTAAATGTCTCTCCCCTGGGAATACTTAATCTATGTATCTGTACTTTCTGCTTTCCTACTTCCTTGGTTTCTGTCTGAAGAAGAGCACGACTATAATCTATTTCTTTAGAAGACAACTGTGCAGTAGAGGAAGACGAATAAGATTCTACTACTTCTTTTAGTGGTTTTATTTCCTTCTCACCATTCACTTGTAAAGTAACTTCTTGGGCAACATGATTGGCTTGAAACACTTTAATGATTTCCGGTTGTGACGAAATCATCATTGCACGCAAAACCAAAATTATAATAACAGTTGCCGCCACACCTGTGACACTAGCCCACAGTATGTGTCTATATTTTCTTCGATCATTCTTAGAATGTTTATTACGAAAATCTGCCAGTTCTTTCCGGACATCAATTGCCAGCACATTTTGCTCTTTCTGCATCTCTATCACAACCTCTGTCAAATTAGCATACGTTTGCAAACATTCCTCATCTTCTTTCAAATTATGCAATTGACCAGCAGTTATATGAGAACGATTCTCCATAATTTTCAGAAGTTCTTCTTCCGACTTACTTATATTTATATTCTTTTCATCCATAAATAATGTATTCAATATATATATATTTACGTTTTAAAGTCTATTCCGGTTACCCTCTTGACCCAATTCTTCGCGAAGAATACGCAAAGCCTTTACTATATTCTTATGAATAGCCGCAACACTTACATTCAATTCTTCGGCCACTTCTTTATATTTTTTATTATGAATATAGCATGCTTCCAATATATGATAATTATAAGGAGTCAACTTTTCCATAGCTTTACGAATACGCAAAATACGAGAATCAGAATGTTGTGAATCGGTTTCTATCATTTTATCAGTTAATTGCGAAGTAAACTCTACATATTCTTCATGGATATTTTGCTTGCGAAGATAGTCAATGCAACGTGTGCGAACGATTGTATAAAGATAAGTTTTAGCCGTCGCTTCTTCTATCTTTTCATAATTACGCCACAAATACTCAAAAGCATCACTTACGATATCTCTGCATACCTCAGCGTCATTTATAAAATAATATGCAAAATATACAAACTGTGCATACCATTCATTAAACATTTTGTCAAAAGTAGCCCTGTCATCCATTTAATATCGTATTCTTCTGTTATTTTTGGCAGACAAATATACATTAAAACTTAATACGCAGTTGCATTTGTACATCTGCTTTTTTATTTCCACAGATCAAATCATTGCCCGAACCGATCTCATTCCGGTCTAAATAGACTGTTTCGCCAAACTTAGTTATCAACAGAAAATGTTTATTCAGTTCATATCTGAAACGAACAGAACAGCGAAATCCACGACCTTGGAAAGACGGAGTGTAAAACGTATAGAGCAATCCGCTTTCCGAGACATATACGCGCGAATCATAATCGTCTGTAAAAAAGTAACTGCCCTGAACGTCAGCAAACAGCCTGGCCCAAGGCAGTTGGGAGGATATCATTTGTGTAACCTGATATCCTTTATTAGCAGCTCTGTCCTGAGAATGAAAATGATTATAATCTAAAGTTGTACGACTGCTTAACACATCTCCTACAGAATAGTTCAAACGATAGCGGAGTTGGTGGTGAAAAATAGGAAGTGTTAGTGTTCCTTTACTACCTGTCCAATCCCGTTCTTTGCGTTTATAGCGGTACTTCAGATACATGGATAGATGGCTGCGTGGAGTGAAAGTGGCTTGAAGCAGTCCGTCTGTTCCACGAGAGGGTTTATTCACTCTGTATTTTTTCCAAGGGAAGGAAAATAAATCGAATGAAGCGAAAAACTTCCAATAGGCAAAAGGAGAAATTTCCATGCCGATATAATATCCCTGTTCATTTTGTGTCGTACTTCCTTCACCGAAAGAATGGGCAAACATGCCCCAATAGTTATAAGAATAAAACCGGTGTATCAACATGATTTGAGTGTTTTGAACCGGTGAATATTGCAAACGGTTCAAAGATGCCCAACCTTGTTTTCCGATTGCTGTTTCTCCCTGAAAAGAAAAACGACGCCAGCGGTAAGCATAATCTATTCCCAGATTATAGAAGTTGTTTCCATGAAGATTGTATTTGGAATAGCCTGTTAATTCCGGTTCGTATAGTCGGTTGAAAAGGTAGTAAATACCGGTGATACCCAGTCGGATACGGTTGTGTTGATAATTCACATGCCCACCTGTTAATTGCATGGTGAACAGATTCTTTTTATCTGCTTCTTTTTGACTCCTGTGCAGTCCGGTCTTATAGATAGAGGTGATTGCCCCATCAGCAATTACTCCATCTAATGAACGGTGTGAATAGAAACCAGAAATATCCCAATCTTTAGATAAGGCAACAGTGGCGGCCACTCCCCGAAAATAATTGTATTCGTCGCTGGAAGAGTGTTTCTTTATCCCGCTATTACGATTGTTGAAAGAAGAGGCATAGATTGTTTTTCCCATTAGATAATCAGTATTAATCACTAATCCTTGCCCGAAACTAAGCCGATAGTTACCAACAGCTAATGCTTCTAACCGCCCACAATCTTTTAATAACAGATAAAAGGAATGATAGTCGTAGCCGTAGCGATTGTGTAAAGCTCCAAAAGGTTCTCCGGCATCTTTTTCAGCAACGACTCCTGCATAGAGTCGGTCACTATACCGGAAACTGTATTTCACAGAGTTATAAACAGAAGGTCCTAAATAGGTATGTTCATAACCTTTTCGCTTATAAAATGGTATATCAAAGCGAGTTAGCAGTTCATTTTTTCCATACTTCGCTGCGCTTTTCAACATAGTTTTCCACCGAAAAACAGGTTCATTGTTAATAGCTTTTATACAGACGAAAGGTAGTAAATACTGGATTGTTTGCTTATCCATCTCTTCTACCAGTTGAAGTTCATAGATGGTTTTCATCTGTCCGTGTATATAGATGTAAGCCAGCAGATGTTCAATCTGAATATCACTAAGGAAAGGAAACTGTTCGAGTTGTTCACGGGTAGCAACATTCAAATTAACCGGTTCTTGCAAACGATTGGAAAGTTCTTCCAATTCATTTTCCCAATTAGGAGTATTAACAGAGTTATCAGTTTCGTTATTAACAGATAAATCTTCAAGAATATCTTCTAAAAGACTTTCAGAAGGGTTTTGAGCACTACAAGCAGGAATTATTAACAGGCTGTTTATAATACTTATCAACCGTAAAAGTTGAATAGTTTTCATCAATAAAATGGTTTATTCTTCCTGCTTTTTAACAGATAAGGCCGCAAAGATACTTTAAATAGGTTAACATCGAAGAGAAATGTCTGAATAATAAAATTTTAATTCTATTTTTGTATCGTGAAAAGAAGGCTTAACATAGTAGTAATGACGCTGTTTGCTATTGTTTGTTGTTCGTTGCGCCTGCAAGCTCAAGATAAACAAAGCATCAATGGATATTTGGTTCCGATGTGCATCTACAACGGAGATACAATCCCATCTATCCAGTTACCGACTGTGTACATCTTCAAACCTCTTAAATTCAAAAATGAAAAGGAACGCCAGGAATATTATCGACTGGTTCGCAACGTGAAAAAGGTATATCCTATCTCCAGGGAAATTAACCAGGCTATCATCGAAACCTACGAATATCTTCAGACATTACCCAATGAAAAAGCCCGCCAAAAACATATCAAACGGGTTGAAAAAGGCTTGAAAGATCAATATACCGCCCGAATGAAAAAGCTCTCTTTTACACAAGGAAAGTTATTGATAAAGTTAGTGGACCGCCAGAGCAACCAGACTAGTTATGAACTGGTGAAAGCATTTATGGGACCTTTCAAAGCAGGGTTCTATCAGACTTTTGCTGCATTGTTCGGAGCCAGTTTAAAAAAAGAATATGATCCGCAAGGTGAGGATAAACTAACAGAACGTGTGGTGTTGATGGTGGAGAACGGACAGATCTGACTCCCCCCCCTTGTAAATACAGGAAAGGACAAATTTTACCAATGCACCTTTTGCTCATTCATCTGTCTTTTCAGATTGTCAATCCAATCAGCTTGTTTTTTATCGGATACATCTTTCAAGAACCATTTTTGTCGATATATTAAGGACTCTCCAGGTTGCAACTCTACATATTTTCCATGATTCTCGAGTTCCAGATAGCGCCCCTTCGGTGCTACAAAAATTTCTACTTCGCCTTGCCCGGGAGGAGCTTCATCCGGCCTAATGTCCGGGAAACATTTAATAAACAAAAGTCCCCTATAATAATGTGCCATCCAACCTCCCTTAGCAGTCGAGAATAACTTCTGACCGCGTTCATTAGTACCATCCGGACACGGAACCCACACCATACCTTTATCTTCATAGCCTCCTGTTACATCAGATTTATTCATCTGATTCGTTTCTCCTACAGGAAAAAAACTCAAACCTCCATACACTCTCGTCACATCCCAAGGAGCCAGTCTCTTTAGCTGACGAGATACATTCCGAACAGAATAATTAATCAAGATGGATGAATCTCTTTCTGATATAGAAAACTCCTTGGTGACAGACACACCGCTTATCGAATCCGGCGAACTTACCAACCGAAGAGTTCTTTTATCCTCCTCTGCTTGATAAGGCAACTCATCAACACACTGATATTGAGGCCAATATTCCGACTGGGGAGACAGCCAAAACGTTGCTCCGTAATACTTGCTATGTACAGAATCAGAAGCCAACAACTCCTTATCTTCACATTTAAAAGAAACAATCCTACCACCCTTTCCTGCCGATACACTGAAAGAAAGATTAGCGAAAGACAAAACATACACGTCATCTTGTTTTTCTATCCGGCTTTCTCTTTGCAAAGAAGATTTGCAACCAAAACACAAGCAAGATATAAAGAGATATAATAGAATCTTCGGGGTTCTCATCATTCGTTCAAAGTTTCGGATATAGACGGGGGTAATATAGCATGTTTAAAGTTACCCGGAACCGAACTCATCGTAAACTCCAAGGTTCCTCCATTCAGTATATCGGCATGCGTAATAAAAAGTTTATTATAAGCTCTACCATTCAGTTTCACTGATTGCACATATATGTTCTCATCGCTCCAGCCTACTGTTTTTACTTTAAAAAGCTTGTCTCCAATAGAAATTTCAGCCTTTTCTACCATCGGTTTTCCCAATATATATATTCCTTCTGCCGGATTCACAGGATAAAATCCCATCGCGCTGAAAACATACCAAGCCGACATCTGTCCGCAATCTTCATTACCACACAATCCATCCGGCTGATCGGTATATAAAGTAGACATGATTTCATGCAATCGCTGTTGAGCCTTATGAGGTTGCCCCGCATAATTATAAAGATAAGCTACATGATGGCTAGGTTCATTACCATGCGCATACTGACCGATAAGTCCGGTTATATCTATCGGAACATCATGACCTGACACACCCATAGGCATGGAAAACAAAGTATCAAGAGCATTGGCAAATTCTCCGCTGCCTCCATACAGATTTATCAATCCTTGTACATCATGAGGAACAAAGAAAGAATATTGCCATGAATTCCCTTCTACCCAATCACATTCTCCATAAGATGAGAAGAAAGGATCAAACGGACGACGAAAGCTACCTTTGCTGGAAAAACCGTTCATTAGCTTATATTCTTTGTCAAAGTATGTTTTATAACCGGAAGACCGTCTCATAAAATAGTTATAATCGTCTATCTTACCTAAGTCTTTCGCCATTTGAGCTATGCACCAATCGTCATAACAATATTCCAAAGCGGTAGAAACAGATTTATTGTAAATATCGTAAGGAATATAACCGTATTGTTTCAACTCTTTCACGCCAAAGTTGTCCTGCATGGCTGACATCTTCATAGCTTGATATGCCTTTTCCACATCATAATTTCTTATTCCTTTGAAGTAAGCGTCTACAATGACGGGGACAGCATGATAACCAATCATACAATTTGTCTCACTTGACCACAATGGCCACACTGGCAGTAGCCCATACTGTTCATATTGCGCAAGCATGGATTGTATCAGATCATTCACCTTATCCGGGGCAATCAGTGTTAATAATGGATTTTCAGCACGAAATGTATCCCACAGCGACAACACCGTATAATTATTAAACCCTTCGGCCATGTGTGTTTGTTTATCAAATCCCAAGTACTCTTTATTCACATCATTATATAAATAAGGAGCCAATAAAGAATGGTACAAAGCTGTGTAAAAAATTGTTTTATTCTTATCAGGGGCTCCTACTTTAATCTTTGATAATTCCTTTTCCCAAACTGCCTGTGTCTCACTAAGCGTTTTGTTAAAATCCCAATGCGGTATTTCTTCCGAAAGATTTTGGAGTGCATTTTCCGCACTCACAGCAGAAATTCCTACTTTTACTAACACCATCTCATTGGGCGAGGTTTCAAAATTAAGAATAGCTTTTATATTTTTACCGGAAGCTTGCTTTTCCTTGATAAATTGCTCATCTGCAGCAATGGACAGGTCAAATGTCTTGGATACTTTTAAAGCAAAAAACAGTTGTTGTTCACTCCAGTATTTTTCCCCGGGCTCACCCCAACCTTTTGTTGTTCTCTCACCTATTATCGTACAACTGTCTATCTTATTTATAGAGGTAAAAAGGACAGAGTCAGTTGCAAAATGATGCGATAAATCCAATATAATATGAGAAGATTTACTATCAGGAAATGTATAACGATGAAAACCGCAACGAGGAGATACTGTCAATTCAGCCATAATATCATAATCTTTCAACCTTACCTTATAATATCCCGGAGATGCAGACTCCTCGTCATGTGAAAAACGGGAGCGATACCCTTCATCCGGTTTACTTTTCGATCCCGGACTTAATTTCAAATTTCCCGTTGTAGGCATCAACATTACGTCCATCAGGTCGGAACGGCCTGTACCTGAAAGGTGCGTATGAGAAAAACCAATGATTGAACTATCGGAATAATGATAACCGGCACACCAGTCCCATCCTTCAAGTCCTGTGTCGGGACTTAATTGCACCATTCCGAAAGGGTATGCTGCTCCCGGAAATGTATGTCCATGTCCGCCCGTTCCTATCAGCGGATCGACAAAGTCTAACAAACTATCCGCACTAATTGTGCTATTTTCGTACTTGCACCCGGATAGGGTACATAACGCCATGATGGTCCATATTATTTTTTTCATCTTTCTCAAATATTTACGAAGCAAATTTACCCGGAATTCCTCATACATACACCCACAAAAAGCTAAGAAAAAAGAGAAAAAGGAAAATCAAAACACAAACAAAACATGAACAAAACAATATAACAACCACATATACAGAAAATTAACCCTAAGTTCATTCCTATTTAATTCATAACAACTACAAAGAAAAAACAAACTCCTGATACAATTACCCCAGGACACAAAACATTTATCCTAATCGAGAGATAAACAAAACAGCGACCATCAGCCAAACTCCCGATGAAAGCGCTTTTGTTTGTATTTTGTTCATGTTTTGTTTTCACTTTATTGCTTTTTTCATTCGGCTACATTGACCTAAAAGCAATAATTTTACAGCAAAATTCATTTTTTGTATAACTTTAAAATTTAAAACAATGAAAAAGTACTTAAAAATTAAGCTTCTGATATTGATATTCCTGACGGGAATACAATATATGAACGCACAAGGTACAACAGTCGTCAACGGAACTGTTATTTCAGATCAGAATGAGCCTCTGATAGGTGTTACAGTAACCGAGGCGGGAACTACAAATGGGGTAATAACCGATATAAATGGTAAATTCTCAATTACGCTGAGAAATGCGACCGGGAACCTGACTTTCAGCTATGTAGGATACACTACACAGACAATCGCGGTAAATAACCAAAGCAAGAATCTGAAAGTCGTATTAATTGAAGACTCTAAGCAACTGGAAGAAGTCATTGTTGTGGGTTATGGTGTACAGAAGAAAGCGAATGTATCCGGTTCTATTACATCATTGGGCACGCGCGACTTACATACAATGGCCACCAATGACGCCTCTCAAGCTCTACAAGGGAAAGCTCCCGTTTATGTATCAAGGAAAAGCGGATTACCCGGTGAAGGTTCCTCCGTATATATGCGCGGTGTGGGAACACTGAACAATGCCGCTCCGCTCTGGATTATCGATGGAGTTCCCGGAATGCCGCTGGACAACTTTAACGAAGTGGAATCCATCCAGTTATTGAAAGATGCCGCATCTGCAGCCATCTATGGAATTGAGGCAGCCAATGGAGTCGTGTTGGTGACAACCAAGAAAGGTGCTAAAGGAAAAATAGCGGTGAACTACAATGGTTACGTAAAAGTGAACCACGCCCTCGGACTTCCTGAAATGCTGGGAACCCAAGGTTACATCGACATGTACAAGGCCAGATGGATGTCTAACAATCCGGATAAAGGCGAACCTACAACTAATGACATTAAATCGTTCTATTTCCTGACTCCAAACGAAGTATCCCAGTTACCTAATACTGACTGGATAGACGTGATGTTTGGTACCGGAATAGAACATTCTCACAGCATTGACATTTCCGGAGCTTCCGATAGATCATCTTATTTCCTTTCTGCGATGTACGAGAATGACGAAGGTACTTATGTAGATACAAACTACAAGAAGTGGGCCATTAAAGCCCGGTTCGAACAAACTCCATTAAAATGGTTGAAGTTCAGTCAGACGGTAAATTTCAGTCACTCGAAAAGAAAACACAATGCATTAAACTGGGAATACATTCTACGCGCTAATCCAGCCATGAATGTATATGATGACACCAACCCAATGGGTACAGGATACGGATACTTCACTGATGAATTTGCAGGAACAATCGACTGGCAAGGAGGAAATCCGCTGGAAAGCGCAGACCTGAAAGATCATTGGGAAAAGTGGAATGTTGCATGGGGAAATTTACAAGTAGTCATCACCCCGATAAAAGGGTTGGTATGGACTACCAACCTGACAGGAACACTCAATAATCATGCAACTTCTAAATTCTTATATAGTACATTTGGAGGTATCTCAACCAACTCTATCGACTTTGTGGAAGGAAAAAATATCCAGGGACACCAATTGGACTACTCTCATAATCAAAGTACTTCCTATTTGTTGAATACATACGTAAACTATAATAAATTGATTGGTAAACACGACCTTGGAGCAATGGTCGGTTTCGAAGTAAGAGAATCACGCAATGATGACGCATCAGGATATGCAGAATGGGGCATACCGGCTCAAGATTTAAGAAGTACCGCTCTTGCCGATCCCAAATATAGAGACGGCACCAACGCTTGGGCAACAGGAAGTAGTTACTCCATATTCGGACGTGTTACTTATGCTTATGACAATCGCTATTTGCTGACAGCAAACTTCAGAAATGATGCCAGTGACATCTTTGCTCCAGGCAAAAGAAGTGCCTTCTTCCCATCCGTCTCTATCGGTTGGAACATAGCCAATGAAAAATTCTTTAAAATGGAAAAGATTAATGACCTGAAACTAAGGTTTGGTATCGGAGAAATAGGAAACAACAGTATCGACAAAAACTGGTGGAGACAAGAATATAAATTGCAAACCAACGGTACTTGGCTGGCCCAAAAAACTCCAAATAAAGACGTAACGTGGGAAAAAACAAGAATAACTAATATAGGAATAGACCTTGGTGCATGGAATAATGCTTTCACTGCTACTATCGACTTATACAATAAGGAAACACGCGATGCATTGATTGAACAAAAAATGCCTTCACATATTGGTGTTGGTAGTAGTACTTACAAATTAAACAAAGGAGAAATCAGCAACAAAGGTATTGAATTGGCTTTGTCATACAGAGGTTCAATCAATCATTTCAACTACCTCGTAAGTGGAAATATTTCATACAACAAGAATAAGGTGCTAAACACGGGCAATGCCAGCTATTTGTCCGGAGGAAGTTTCAACCGTACATTCGTAGACGGACCAGTAGCAGCATTTTGGGGATACGTAGCAGACGGACTGTATCAAACACAGGCGGAAATAGATGCTTTGAATGCGATATCAATGGAAAAATGGGGCGTAGCATACGATGCAGGAAATATAGGCCCGGGAGATATTAAATTTAAAGATTTGAACGGAGATGGACGTATCAATGATGAAGATATGACTTCAATAGGTAACCCTTGGCCAACATACGTATACGGATTCAATGTGAACCTGGAATATAAAGGTTTTGAATTCAACATGAACTGGCAGGGAGTAGCAGACAGAGATATATACAATAATACCAAACAATGCCTTGAAAATATGAACGCTGACTGGAACTCAACTCCAGATGTGTGGAATGCATGGACACCCAACAATCCTCATACCAGCCAACCTCGTCTGGGAAATGCTACCCACAACTATCAATTGCCCAACTCATACATGGTTGAAGATGGTTCATACTTGAGATTAAAAAACATTCAGCTAGGATATAATTTCAATAAATCAGTAGTATCTAAAATGAAATTATCAAAACTGAAAATTTATGTAGGAGTAGAAAATGCACTGACATTTACTAAATTCAAAGGATTTGATCCTGAATTTATAGGCAATAACAATGCCGAACAGGGAGTGTATAATTTAACACAATATCCGCAATCCCGTTCTATTTCATTTGGTCTTAATGTTGGTTTTTAATCAGATAAAAATATAAATATGAAAATTAAATATATGTTCATAGCAGGATGTCTGCTTCTGACATCAGCATGCAGCGATTTTCTGGATCACCCTCTAACAACGTCTGTATCGGACGATAATATTGGAGAAATTATACAAAAAAACCCTGCCAAGTTAGGCGAGTTTTTAGGAAGTGCTTACAGGTCACTCGGTTCTATCCATCTTTATGGAAGACAAACCGAATATATGGCAACCATGTCGCATGAAATGGATATCGATTGGCTGGGTGAAGAACAACGGAATCAATGGGCTATCAATGGGCTTACTTCCAGCAACAAGAATGTAGAAGAGGCCTACATTAAATATTACAAAGCTTTGGCTTCTACCAATCTCATGCTGGACTTGATAGACCACGTAGACCTGGAAGCGCTGGATGAAGAGAAAAAGACAATGGTAATGAACTTTCAGGGTGAAAGTCTATTCTTAAGAGCATTTATACATTTCGATCTATTACGCCTATTCGGAGAACAGGGACCTTCTTTCGGGGGAACTTATCCAAACAATAAGGATGCGAAAGGAATTATTCTGATGGAAGGTATTGCAGATGCTAGCAATGCTATTACAGCCAGATCAACTATTGAAGAATGTTATCAATTAATAATCAAAGATCTGAAAAGAGCCGAAACCTGCATTGGAGACAACCAGATTCCGGTCAATATGGCAGTACCCGGACCCGGCTATACAGACACTGATTATACAAAAGACCAAGGATGGGCTCAAAAACCCGCCGTACACGCATTACTTGGAAAAGTGTATCTATACATGAGTGACTTTGCCAATGCCAAAACAGAGTTTGAGAAAGTTATAGGTGATAGCCGCTTTAAATTGGACAAACCGGTCAACTTTACAGATTACATCCAGCATACGGACAATAATCCTGAATGTATCTTCTCCCTGCAATATTATCTCTCATCAGGAAGTGCCTATGATGATGCCCCTCAACATCACCTGGTTCGTATCTTCGGAGGAGCTCCAGGTGCGTGGAACAACTTCTTTGTCGATCAACGTACTGCTGCACGATTCGGCGACGATCCGCGTCTGTATGAAGCTACATTATACGATTATACATGGCAGGCTTGGAGTACAACCACTACCGGCATTACATTTATAAAGGCAGATACGAATGTGCCCGATTACAGATATTACGCACGCAAGTATACCGACTTCTATAACGTGTCTTCACCTGTATTCTCGACCAAGAATGTAGATATCATCCGCTTGGCAGATATTTATCTGATGTATGCCGAAGTAATGCTCAAGTTGAACTCTGTAGATGTGGCTACCGAGTATGTGAACAAAGTCCGCCGCCGCGCATGGGGCGAAAGCAACTATGACGTACCCGGTACAAAAGGAGAAGATTTTTCAACTGTCACCATGGAAATCCTTCAGGAAGAACGCTACAAAGAATTATTCTTTGAGAATACCCGTTGGTATGATATCTGCCGTTGGGGAATACTGGAACAGGAATTGGCCAAATATCCTTCAACAAAGGCAGGAACTGTACATTACGATCCACAAGACTATTATCTTCCGATCCCTGAAAGTGAATTAAGAACGAATCCATTAATGAAACAAAGTAAAGGATATTAAGTATGAAAAAGCTGTTGATTTTACTGGCATTTGCTTTTCTGTTTCTCTCTCTCACCTCTGCGTCTTCTTTTGACGAGCGGAAAAAGTATCTCCTTGATTATTACTCCAAAGCTCGGCCGAATGACCAATATTGGGGAGATAATGATATCAAGACAGCAATGGGATTCGTTCTGGCTCGTCTGGAAACAAAGAAAGACGTCAAGTATGCCCTGGATATGCTGAACCGGATGCAGGAAGATGCACCCTTCGATATGTTCGATTGTCATCAGAATATCGATGCGTACCTACGCTTTCAGTCTGTGTACCCGAAAGAACTGAAAGAAAAGGTACGGAAACGCATGACGAGCGAGGATTACCTGGCAGATGGAAGTACTGAAAATCATAGACTAATGTTTAAAACAGCTGGATATCTTACCGCACTGGCTTTCCCCGACTGGGGGAAAGCCGATACGGTAATGACACATTGCCGTTCAGTACTGATGGATGTAATGGATAAGACAGTACGTTATGGTATCAAAGAGTTTGATTCTCCTACATACGGCACATTCTATATCACTTGCCTTCTTTCTTTATACGACCACAGCAAGGATGCTGAATTTAAGAAACAGGTGCAAATGACGCTTGAATGGCATTTACTTAACATGGCACCCGAATGGTTGAATGGTTATTTCATCTCTTCCTCTTTACGGGAATATTATTTTGCTTGTTCTCCCCACATGATGAGTCCTTATCCACTTTTGGGCTGGTTGTTTTTTGGTGGTGGTCCCAATCCGGTATTAGAGCAAAAGTATGAAAACGGAGAATTGATTGTGAACAATGAAGGTTTTTATTCTGTACTGGCAGCCGTTTCTTCCTATCGTGTACCAGAGATTATACAGCATATAGCGTCGGATAGAAAGAAGGCATACGTGCATAAAGAATCGCATGATATGACTCCATTTGCACAACTCAACTATCCATGGGGATTCAAGAAATATACGTATATCAACAAAACGTATGGATTGGCTAGTCAATGGGATGGAATCAGCTTGGGATGGAGCGCGCAGATGCGCCGGTGGAAACTGGTGTGGGAATCGGATGCGCCGGCAAGTACTTTCTTCCTGACTCACATCAGCCATTATGGTAGATCAGCCGAAAGCCTTTTCGGAGCTACTTGCCGCGAACAAGTGCTCCAGCATAACGGTACGTTGCTGGCCATGTATAAAATAGAATCGGAAGAACCTCATCCGTATGTGACAGGAGTAGTGCCTATCGACGCGATAAAACAAATGAAAGAGGACGAATCCGGTTGGATATTCTTTGACGGGGGAAGTGTTCTGTTTGCCGTAAAATTCTGTCATCCATACACCTGGGACGAAGACCGGGTATTTCGTGGAGTAAAACATAAGATGTTACGCTGCGACCAACGTGGTACTGCCGCAGTCATAGAGACCTGTTTGCCGGATAAATATCAACCCACAGGAACGAAAACAGCTTTAGACCTGTTTGCAGAAGATATACTGAAAACAACGAAACTAGAATACATCGTTACCAATCCGGAATATCGACAGACCATTTATCACTCACTTAGCGGTGATACACTGAAAATTATCTATAATTACGGACGTTTTGTCAACGGAGAAAAGGTAGATTATGAAAATTGGCCTTTGTATTCAAACCCATGGATGGAACAAGCTGTGAACGGACGTTTCCTGAATGTTTCGCATGGAAAAGAATCACGCGTGTATGACTTCAGGAATTGGAACGTAATAGATAGCAAAGAGAATTAATAATATGATGAAACCGATCTTATTCAGCCTGACACTGGCATTCACCGCATTGGCTTGTTTTGCACAAGACTATTATGGGAACAACCGTAAGCAGTGGCTACAAAAAGCAGAACAATATAAACCGAAACTTATCATCACAGAGAAAAAGCCGCTGAAAGTAGTGGATATTGTACCCGACGCACAATCGTTTCAGAAATACAAAGCAGTAGATGTCAGTCCTATCGACTCTTTATACTCTATGCCTTTCAGACTGAAAAAAGAAATTACGATTGATTTCGGAGAGCATCTGACCGGATATTTTAGTTTCTCCGTCAGAAGCACCGGGCTTGCAGCCGACGGTCCGTTAAGGTTTAAATTGACTTTCGGGGAAGTTCCTTCGGAAGTGGCTGTTCCTTTTGATTCTTATAAAGAAGGCTTAAGCAGGGCATGGCTTCAGGACGAAGTTGTTTCTGTAATGTATGTGCCGCAAACAGTCACTCTTTCACGCAGGCTGGCTTTCCGCTACGTAAAAATCGAGCTGTTGGGCAGTTCTCCTTATTATGATTTCAACATACATGATATGAAATGTATGGCTCAAACTTCTGCCAAAAATATACCTGAAGAGCTTCCGCAGACAGTTGATCCCATGATAAGGAAAATAGATCGTGTCGGGCTCAATACACTGAAAGAATGTATGCAAACCGTTTACGAAGATGGTCCGAAAAGAGATCAGCGTCTTTGGATCGGCGATTTATACCTGGAAGCCCTTGGCAACAATTATTCTTACAAGCAACACGACCTTACAAAGCGGTGTTTGTATTTATTAGCCGGATTGAGCGATCTGAACGGATATCTGTTGGCTACAGTAATTGAAAATCCTGTACCGAGAGCTCAGGACAAACAGTTTCTTTATGAATATGCGCTACTGTATAATGTAACATTAAAAGACTACCTGGAAGCAACGGGCGATATGGAAACTGTCAAAGACTTGTGGCCTGTGGCTAAAAAGCAGCTGGATATTGTCCGTACCAATGTCAAGGCGGATGGATTGATGGATTTTGAGAAAGTAAAGAAAGACTGGTGGGTGTTTTTCGATTGGAAAGAGGATTTGTATAAAGAGGTTCCTTTACAAGGAGTATCTATATTTGCGCTAAAGGAATCCTACAAATTGGCTCAACTGCTCGGAAAAGAAAAAGAAGTTGCCGACTTGCCTGCATTAACTAACAAAATGATAAAGGCTGCCCGAAAAAACTTATACAACCGGAAAACCGGCCTTTTCGTCGGAACAGGTGACAAGCAGATTTCCTATGCTTCACAAATATGGATGATCTTAAGCGGAGTTGCCGGTAAAGCCGAAGGCAAAAAGGCTTTATCAGCATTGACTACAACGCAAGATGTTTGTTATCCCGGCACTCCTTATATGTATCATTATTATATTCAGTCACTGATAGATTGCGGGATGAACCTCGAAGCAAAAGAGGCTTTAGTCAATTATTGGGGAGGGATGATCGCCAAAGGAGCTGATACTTTTTGGGAGGCATACGATCCTACAAACGACTTTATTTCTCCATACGATTTTTATCCTATCAACAGCTATTGCCACGCTTGGAGTTGTACACCTGTTTATTTTATCAGGAAATACCCTGAAATATTTCAGAAGTGATTCAATACGGTGCCTAAAAAGCCAAGAACGGTGCAGTCATGAGTACATCAATTAAAAATTCAGCGCTCTGCCAACGATTTTTCATTTTCATTTCTCATATTCTCATTGATGACTGATAAACAACAAATAATCAAATAAATAGCTTATGAGAAATACTATATTAAAAAGTATTTCTCATAATATACCCTCTATTTTAGCTTAAAATTCACCTTGTTCTCATAGTATTTCAAGGTATTTCTCATAGTCAAGATACTATCTTCTTCCTTCTTCTGGTTAAAGATAAACAAGTTCCAATTGTTCCATATATTGTGGGAAAGTATTCTCTTATATTATGGGAATTTATTCCTAGAAAATGAGGGAATATTTTCCCAATTAGTAGGGAATACTTTCCCACAATATATGGGACAAAGACACAATTACTATAATAGCACAATACTAAATGACCTATACCACACCCCATTCTAATGAAAAGATTGAAGGGTTCCTAAAGAAAGAAATCACCTTTACTACGATACATTGTAGCAAAGGTGATTCATAAGATCAAGGCGCTTCGGACGATCTTTTATAAACTTAAAAACCTATTGGAAAACCTTCTTATTAAGAACCGGATAAATAGAAAAACTAAAAGACACAGGTTCCGCAAAAAGCACATATTGTTCGAGTGGGGGAGGCCCGCAGCTCCTATTACCAATCGGATATGTTTTATAATCGATATTCCATGTGACGTTGTCCGTACGTTTTAATTGGCTTTCATCTATTGCTTCAGACAGGTTTTCAAGGGAGTAATGCATTGCACTGGATTCAATAAATGGCATACCTTCGGCGACAAGTCCAATTCCCTCATTGTCGGTCAATGACACCCATGAACAACGATATTTGTTTCCATTCTCTTGAGGATATGCATGATGCGTAAACTGTTCATCTACAGTTCCGGAGAATCGGCCCAAACGAGCTCCTGAATGTCTGTCGTTATATGTATCATACGGTCCGTAGCCATACCATGAAAAAGTATCGTTGCCGGATTTTACGGTCATTGTATAACCTATACGGGGGAAGCTGATTATATTGCCAAATGGCTTCAGATCAGTATCTATCTGTACTTTTCCGGAAGGATCAACAATATATTTGGTGGTATATTCCACGTACGACTTATTTCCCGGTTTTTGTGCAACGAATGTTGTTGCTACACTGACTGTACCATTCTTTTCTTCGGTCAATTTAAACGATTTCAACTTATGTTGCAAACTATCCAGACCGGCTTCTACCCATTGACGAGAGATTTCATTCTCCGTTTTGGGACGATAACCACCATCATTATGAGTCGGAGCCCGCCACAGATTGATTTGAGGACCTTTCTCAAGGAATTCCTTTCCACCCACGATCCAGCTTTGAATGAGCCCCGTCTTCTTGTTGAACACAATATTTATACGATCATTATAAATGCCTATTTCATTCGCTTTCTTCTGTACAGTCAGCTTTCCGCCATTTCCTGTGTTTTCTTCCACCGGAGGATTCACTTTTCCTTCTTGCAAGGTAAATTGCTCCCATGCGATTTCAAATCCTTTAGGTGCCCATATTACATCCTTCTTTAAGCAAGCATTAATTTCGAGTATGACTTCTCCTCTCTGTCCGGAATCAGGATATCCGGTATCTATTTTTACTCGGGCAGAAGTGCCCGGAAAAGCCTCAATATCGGTTAATTCACCTTTCTTTATCAGTTCACCGCCTGCCATCAATTTCCATGAAAAACGAAATGCGGAAAGCGGCAGATAATTATACTCGTTTCTGATGGTCAGTTCTCCGTTAGAATAATCAAAACGGATATGCTGATAGATCTTCTTACATTCATTGATAGCCGGCTTTATTTTCCGGTCTGCAAAAACAAGTCCATTAGTGCCGTTGAGGGAAGAGAAATATTCTTTGCCTGTAACACTGTCTTTTCTAATCACGCTCTGATCTACCCAATCCCAGATATAACCGCCTATCAGACGTGGGTATTTTTTCACTGCATTCCAGTATTCCTGATGATTACCCAATGCATTACCCTTAGCGTGAGCATATTCGCACATCAATACCGGACGTGTTTCACCTTCTTGAGTAGCAAGCTTTATAATTCCTTCTACAGACGGATACATGGTACTGACAACGTCTACAGCCGGAGGTTCGGGAGGATTCACTGCCGGACGGTTGGTCTTCATAAAATCGATGCCATAACCATATTGTCTTGAACCTCCATTGTGCATATAGGCCTCGAAATGTACAAGGCGGGTAGGATCGTAATCTTTAACCCATGAGGCCCGTGCAGCATTGTTTGCTCCGACACCCGATTCGTTTCCCAATGACCAGAAAATAATAGACGGGTGGTTCTTATCTCTTTTTACCATTCCGGCAACACGTTCCATTTGAGCAAAAAGCCAACACTCATTATTTGAAAGTTCAGCATCGGCCCCACAGGTTTCCACATTCGCTTCGTCCATGACATAGATGCCATATTCGTCGCACAAATCATAAAATGCCGGATCTGCAGGATAATGAGAGGTCCTTACGGAATTAAAACCGAATCGCTTCATTAAAGTCACATCCTGTACCATTCTTTCGTAAGGAACGGTTTTTCCTTCCCATGCGTCATGGTCGTGCCTGTTTACTCCATAGATGTACTCGCGTTTTCCATTCACGCACAGTTCATGTTTATTCTTGAATTCAACTTTGCGAAAACCGATACGGGAACTTCTTGATTCCACTACGTTGCCTTTATGATCCTTTAATGTCAGGACTATGATATACAAGTTAGGCGTTTCGGATGACCATAACAAAGGTGCCTTTACATTCGTTTCCAGATATTTTGCCAATGAAAAATTCTGTTGATACTTTTCGGTCGTAATCGTCTTGACCGGCATTGACATATTCACTCCAAGAGCTAGAGTACCCTCTTTGGTGTATAATCTGGCTTCAAGCATCCAGTCGGAAACATCTACCGTTTTCTTGCTGGATATGACAGGCCGTATACGCAGTTTTGCGTCTTTATAATCCTTGTCCAAATCTGTAATTACAGCAAAGTCCTGTATGAAAACATCAGGGCGTGATTCAATATAAACATCCCGGGTGATGCCATGAAAGCGCCAATGGTCCTGATCTTCAAGATACGAGCCATCACTCCATCTCAACACCTGGACAGCCAATTGGTTCTTTCCTTTTTTCAGAAAAGGAGTCATATCGAATACTGCAGGCAGAGTACCTCCATCTTCATTATAACCTACTTTTTTCCCGTTTACATATAAATAGAAAGCCCCTCTGACTCCGGCAAAATGAATCAATACATTCTGTCCCTCCCATGATGCAGGCACTTCAAATGTCTTCCGGTACAATGCTATATGATTGTCTTTACGCGGCACAAACGGAGGATTGACAGGACGAAATTCATAGCCTTGCCCGCAATAAACCTGATCGCCATACCCTTTCATTTCCCAGGTAGACGGAACAGGTATATTATCCCAGGAATCATCATTTGTTTCCGCTTTCATAAAATCAGACGGAAGATTGTCCCAATCTGTAATGAACTTAAACTTCCATGTTCCATTCAATGACTGATACCGGGAGGAGGAAGAGCGTTTCACTTGCAACGCTTCTGTTTCAGTAGGAAATGAAATAGATGTTGCACCGTATGGTTCCCTGTTAATACTGTTAATTAAAGGGTTTTCAAATTCACTTTGCCCGAATCCTATGGGTGGCGTAGCATAACTATCACTACCATCAAAAGGTATTTGTGAAATCCCCTTGACAGACAGACATAATAGAAATATTATAATCAGTTGTTTCTTCATTTTCATTCTACCATTTTCAATAATTAGTATTCTAGCACGCTTTATTTCTCTACGCCAAACTCAACCTCATTCGCCCAATGTTCCTTCCAGTCCGGATGGAATGCTCTGGAGTTTTTCTTCGAAACGCTTCGGCCGCGTGCTATTTCCATACAAGCAGCCCCGGCGCCATCATCGTTGATACGGGCAGAGAATTTAATTTTATCGCCTTTATCAATGGCTTTTTTCACATCCGGCATTTCGGACCATGGAATAGCACATTCATAATACAATGTATTACCTTCACGTGTAGTAATCAGCTTTCCATCTTTTACGGCTCCGTCAAAGGAAGATTTGGGCTGGCGAGGATAGAAGTGTTTTCGCGGCATACCCGGAACAAGCATTCTCCATATTTCAAAGCCACCGCCATATTCGGGAGCAACAGTATTCAAAGCGTATTCATAATCTGTACATTTATAACCGATGTAACGCGGCATAGTACCTTTCGTTTCAGCTTCCATACCATCTTCGCCGATTGGAATTACATTGAAAGCAATCAGTATATTATCTGTTGCTATCCCATTGGTGCCATCCGGTAATGTAGGTCTTTTACGGTAAGTGAAACGACGTACCTGCTCCGGCCATACCAAAGGAACCAAATCATCTTGAGAAACAACATGGCAAGTAACATCTTGAGGCAAAGAAGAATCTGAACCGATAAGATAATATCCTAATTGCCCATATTTACCCATCCAGTTTCCGACAGTATCAAAATCACGGTTTACAAGTTTCGCTGAAGCGCCGGCATTACCCGAATTAACAACATTGTCCGATGAGTCAAAAAAGATACCTGATAATTTTGTTGTGTACCACCAACCATAAGATGAACAACGTATGCGCACATTACCACATAAATCCAATGTCAGATAAGTACCATTCCATAGTTTGTCTATCTTGGTAGAAAGTAATTCTTTGCCACTGTCTTTGTCATAAACAGTAACAGACAGGCCATTCTGATTTATACTTGGGAAATAAAAAGAAGTGCGGGTATATTTATCTTTCGGCAAATGAATATCCATACCCATCGACAGAGTAGTAGATGTATTTTCCATATAATTCATCATACGGCCTTTTGCCGAAGGCAATTGCAGTGCTTTTTGGTCTGATTCTGCCGCAGGCTGCGTTACTATGGTAGAATGCATGGCATATATGGTCTGCATATAAGCTGTGTCAGGATAGAAATAATCATCATCATTGCGAGTCTCAAATCTCAATGTTCCTTTATTGGGAGTTTTATCCGCAACTTTTGCTGCAAAGTAGAAATAATCGTCATCGTAAGCCAGGTAGGTATGCGCCAATCCTTCCGCATTACTATCAAACTTCTGATATGGATACCACGCAGCTTCCGTCAGAGAAATGCTGGCCTTGGAAGAACCTTCTATCGTTTGTGAAATCATGTTTTGCCAGTCATTCAGATTACCATCTATCTTTATCGTTTTCTTTGCAATGTAATTGACATGCATATTCTCCCAATGCACGGCGAATCCATCTTTTCCTGCATCGAAATGAACTTCAAGCGGATAGTTATTGTCTACACTGGCAGTTCCGTTTGTCACTTTCGCTCTGATAGTTTTTGTCTCATTGGGCTTAAACGATACATTCTGCGGATAAGATATATCCAGATTACCGATAGAAACAGATAACACACCTTTCACCGGACGATTGAGGATATTGGTCAGTTGAAGTTCCATTTCCGGTTTGCTGGCAATGGGAGCTGTAAAGTCTTTCGCAATTATTTCGACAGGTTCATACCCCACAATGTCCGCCTTACTAATGGCCGAAACAAGTTTGTCAAAAGCTCCCTTCTCACCATTTACACGCATATAATATCCCTGATAATTAAGAGGAATTTCATAGATTCCATTTTTAGGAGCAATGGCATTTCCATAAAAATCATAAAGCTGGAAAGAGGGATTGGCTTTCAGTATCATTTTCCCGTCTGTGATGGGATAGTATGTATTGAGTTCGTTTTCTATCTTTTTACGTTCAGCACTATTCGCTGGTAATGTTTTTAATTGATGATGCAAATCGACTTTTTTTCTCGCTTCGCTTAAGCTACGCACATTTCTGAAAAGGATATTCTCTGCACCGAATGCTTCACCCAAATCTCCGGCAATCACAATCGTCCCATCGTCTTTCTTATTTTCGTATCCGTCAAAGATCATTACCCAAGGCAAACCATTTTTAAAAAGAAGCCTGTTAAACTCCCGTTCTCCGATCATACTTTGTGCTGCTCCCACAGCAGCTGCCGCAGACCATGTATTGTGGAGTTTAGGCATTGTTTCTTTTCCTTTTTCAGTACGGACTTCCATATTACGCACTGACCGGTTCGGGTCTCCTGAATACATATATCCGCCAAATATCCCCATCGACCTGTCGTATCCGGCAGAACGATTAGCCGCAATAACAAGTCCTACACGATCGTCGGTATTCCCTACCCAACTTTCAGTATCCCATATTTTCACACGTCCCTTGTTATCCTTTCGCTTATTCCACTCGGGATATAATACCGGTGCCTCCATACCTTGATAGTGAATGGAAAGGAAATCAAAGATAGGTAAAATATCCATTGTGCCATCAGCAAAAAACTTATCCAACGCATTCGAATTAGAGTCACCTCCTCCCACAAGAACATCTATGTCTTTCTCCCGGGCTTCAATCACCGCTTCAGCCATTTTCGTATATATCTCTTTATATCTTATCATATCAGCCTGCCAACCGGATATGGAAGTTCCTTCCCACGGTTCATTCCACAAACAGACAGCTGTTACCGGTCCTTTGGGCCAGCCGAAATCAAGACATAATTCTTTTACGAATTTCTTAAAGTCTTCATCCAACTCGGGAAGCCATACTAAATCCTGTTTCGTATGAAGAAATTTCCCATTCTCATCCAAATGCGGCCTGGTAGTACCCAAAGGCATGGACTGTGCCATACGTCCCTCACCAAACATGAGCATAACAGTGATATTATTATCCATGAAATCCTTCATCAATTTCTTTAATTCTTGTCTGAATCCTTGATAATCGGGATTATCAGGTGATATGAAAGGAATACCGTAGCGAATGGACTGAACACCCACTCTATTCAAAAAATCCACTCCCAAGTAATCCAAAGATTGTTTGGGATATTGCATTTTCACTAATGACGGTTTCATGCTATAGGCAAAACTTGTACCCAATCGACGCCCGTACTTTCCAAGATCAAACACAACGGCATATCCTCCAAAATCCTTTATATCGTCTACCGATACAGACGTATTGACATAGCCATTCGGCAAAATTGATAAGTGAACAGGAATCACCTTCTCATAATCAAGCTTAATCATCTGAGGCAGCCAAATATCATTGGGGATTCCTTTCGTTCCATAGCGAAAGACGTGTACTTTCGCATCTATATCTATTGATTGTGATGTGTTGTTAATCAACTGAAACTTGAGGCGGATATCATCTCCCGGCCAAAAAACATTAGCAGGAGCAGACGATTCTATCAGATTTACATCGAAATCGTAAAATCTTAGTCCATTTTTTACACCCATTATTTCTTCGTAGCCTACCCAATTTTGGGGGTCTTTCATTTGTGCTGTTAATGTCGAGACAGTCATGAAAGACAAAGCTATTAGTACAAGTATCTTTTTCATAATATTATATTTGTTTTTTACATCAGTTATTTGGTGTCTTCATCCATCATCCGCTGCGCTTCTATACCTGCGAATATGACAGCAAATGACCCATGCGTATCATCGTCGAAAAATGGACGGTTCATATAATAGTTCACATCTTCGGTACACATGGTTCCTATACAGATTTTATGTACCGTTCCATCGTCTTCGATTTCGGATGCCACTGCATCCCATCCTTTCAATGCAATCGGCATGAACTTTTTCTTATCCAGCCAGCCATACCTGATACCGCGTATTATACCCATTGTAAATATAGCCGTACCCGAAACTTCCTTGGGAGAATCGCTACGATCGATTACATTATGCCAGAATCCGTCAGGACTCTGATATTTTATCAGAGAATAGACAAAAGTCTGATATTGCTTGAGTATTGCTTTGTATTTGGGATGATTCTTAGGCAATGCCATCAATACGTCAGACATAGCCCAGATAGCCCACCCGTTGGCACGTGCCCAATGAGGGAGTTTAACATCGGGACGTGATGTATAATTGGCATGCATATAAAGATGAGTGTCTTTATTCCATACGTGTTTCGTAAAGTCTATGATCTGATTGGCTGCATCATCGAAAAATATTTTTCGCAACTCCGGTGAATCGCTGTATAATCCAGCTTGTATCAAGAAAGGAATACCCATAAACATATCATCTACCCATACAGTATATTTTTCCGGCGTATCACGGGTATAGTTGCTCATTCCTTCACTTCTGATTTGTCCGAAACGTGCATAATTTATCATTTTATCTATGTATGTCTGATAAATATCCCTATTCTTAAAATCCTTATCCATACGCAAACGGTATAGAATGGGAAGTGAAGGAGCTAATGTAAAATCAAGCAATGTGGAGTTAATCACCATTGCATTGGCTGAATTATATGCCCGCAAATGATTGACTTGATAGTCCACAAATGGCATACCTTCCATCTGATAGTCGCAGAAGTCAGTTGCCCATTTAGTATATTTATGTGCTCCGGTCAATTCACCAAGTTGCTGCATAGCCCAGGCAACACCTCCATTATGGTAATTCCATTGATAAGTAGTTCCCCAAACTTCGGGGTCTATCATTTCTCCGAGTACTTCTATTTTAGGAATTGTCCAGGTCACCGGACCATGAAGTCCTTTATACATATATCCAAACCTAAATTCCTGTTCCGGTTCATGCACTACGTCAATGCCACCTTGAAAAGGTCCGATAATGAGCCAGTTGGTAAGATCGGATACTTGTTTATCAACATGACTCAAATTGGTTAATCCTATTTGAGGATAATTTCTGGCAGTGGATAAAACAGCATCATTATCACTTGGTGGTTGTAAAAACACACACCATTCTTTACCGAAGGTGGCCGACTTTATCAACACATCGTTATTACCACTTTTCAACGGGAGCAAAAATGAAGAAGTCATCTTCATACTTCGTTCCCCCCGATTTATTTTAATATCCCGTTTCCCTTTATTTTCATAAACCAGTTGTCCGTTACACCAGATTTTACAGGCATCGTTATGCTCCGTTTCTACACGCATGGTGGTATCACGTGGAAACGACAGCTGTGTATAGGCATAGGCCACAGCTTCTTGTCCCAAACCAAAGGTACGTCCAAAATCCACAAAGTTTAACGTGTTGAAAGAAGTACTACACGAAGCAAGTCCCAACTTGTAGGCAAAGGGAGTTTCTCTAATTAATTTATCACCAATCTTCTTTACTTTTTCTACAGGTGATTCTTTGCTTTGTTGAGGAAGAGCAGTACCTACCCCCAACAATGCAGATAATAACAAGCATATCCATTTCTTCTTTTTCATCGGATCATTTCAGATTATATAGATTTAGCTAACGCGTCCCAATTAGGACAATGATAACAATTGCAAATCTATCCCAAATCATCCGCAACCCTGCAAACAAAAGGCTAAGAAAAGAGAGAAAAAGGTAAAACAAAACATGAACAAAATATGAACAAAACAAGACAACCATCTATGTATAAGATGGTTGTAGGAAAAGAAAGTGTTATTCTCTTTTATTCGAATCGAAGTTTTCTTCATATACAACCTTACCATCAAGATTGCAGACTTTCACATAATCTACAGCACCGCATCCCTTAAATCTTAACGTAAGTTCATTGGCATATCCCAAAGGTTCTTTATAATCCATTCCTAACACTTCTTCTCCATCTACGTAGAAGGTAGTTTTCTTATTCACTACTTTGATAGTCATGACATGCCATTCGGAAGAGTTGAAATTAAACCGGCTCAAATTATATTCATCACCTTTAATGGTATTTTCTCCACTGATGAATTTGATATATGCATAGCCGTTTTCATTCATAGCAAAACCATGCATAGCTGTATCCGAATGTATATACATGATAATATCCGAACAAGGAACAGCATGCTCCTGCTTAGAATTACGAACGCGTGCCTCGTATATGAAATTATCTCCGTCCACCAACTTTTCTTTATAGAACACATAGCTGACAAACATGTGGTTAGTATGCGCCTCTTGTGGGACATTTTCTATAGGCAAACTTACATATCCCGAATCATTGTAAGCCTGCTCCATCGGAAAAACCCGAAATATTTTCTTTCTTTCCTCACGGGCAAAAACCGACCATCCCGTCTTGCGACACTCTACCGGAATGGTCTTTATAATTCTATCTTTATACTTCAGATGACAGAATGCTTCACCTTCATATATATAAGTAGCATTTATTTTATCTATATTTTCATTTAGTTTTCTTTCGGATACATCTCCATTAGCTTCTTCATATACAACAGTAATATCTTCAAATAATGAAGCGGGTATATGATAGGAGAATGTGACTGTAAGCGGACATATTCCTTTTACTTGTGAAGTGGTAAATTCTATTTTTGAGATCAGATATTCCACATACATATCCTTCAACTTATATGTATACAACATATATCCGCCTATTATCAATAATAGTATAACAGCAAAATTTACATACCATTTATTTTTCTTATAGACGCGATTCGATACTTCTTCCTGATCTTTCGGCATTCTATTCGGCGCTTTCTCCAATTGGGGGCTATCTACCTTGTCTGTATCATCTGTATGTTCCTCTGTTTCTTCAACAACATCTTCTGTCTGAATACTGATAGTCTCTTCTTTCTTTGTTTTCTTCATCACAAAGTCAGTATAGCCCGCATAACCTAAAAAACGACACAAAGCATCTTTTGTCGCCAACTGTGGATTGCCTGTCTTCTGTTGAAAAAATCGTTTAAGTGTGTTAGCATTTACATTGATCTTCGTTGTTTCGAAGATCATATTTTCCAGTGTTTTAAATTGATTTAAGTCCCAGGATTCGGAAGAACCCCACGACTCTAATAAAATATTATATTCTTTTATTATTTCCTTTATGTACCTTTTGTCTTTATATTCGTCCATCATTTATATCAAAATTAAACACGAACTAATTACTTAGAAATAAAAATCCGCTGTGAAAATACAAATAAAATCTAGTAATTGTCAAGCATAAAGCGGTTTATTTGTGTTTTGTCTAGTTTTTGTTCTCATTTTATTCTCTTTTTTATTCAACTTCACCAACCATATCCTATACATTTGCAGAAAGAATTTATTTTGTACTAATCTTCAAATACAATGAAAAAATACTTATCTATATTATTAGTTATATTACTTTCGAGTTTTACGACTGCTCCCCGCATAGTGTGGTTAGATGAATTAGATCTCTCAAACGTCGACCAATCTGCTGGTAAAGCAATGGCCAATCAATCAATGTGGAAAACACCACTTTCTATTGCCGGAGAAAAATTTGACCGGGGTGTAGGTACACATGCCGCAAGCGTATTCCGCATAAAACTCGACGGCAAAACAATCTCTTTCAAGGCATCTGCAGGAATAGATGATTCCGCACCCGAACACGAGTTAAAACAAGCCAGTGCCGAATTTATAATTTTAGGAGATGGTAAAATCATCTGGCGAAGTGGAATTATGCATGCAGGAGAAAAAGCAAAACAAATAGATATTTCTACTAAAGGTATAAAATCTCTCATTCTGCGTGTCGATCATGCAGGAGATGGAATAGCCGGAGATCGCACCAATTGGGTAAATGCCAGATTTGAAGTGAAAGGTGTCGATCCTGTTTCGATAAAAAAAGAACGTGAACAAGAATACATCCTAACACCTGCTATTACAAAGCAGCCCATGATTAATGCTCCTTATATATATGGCGCCCGTCCGGGAAATCCATTTCTGTTTACAGTACCTATTTCAGGAGAAAGACCACTAAATATAACTGCAACCAATTTACCCGAAGGATTATCTATCGACAGCAATACCGGTATTATTACGGGAAAAGCAATAAATCCGGGAACTTATACTGTTCGTATCTCGGCTAAAAATCAATATGGAGAAACTACTAAAGACTTAACTCTTGAAATCGGCGAAAAGATAAGTCTAACTCCTCCTATGGGTTGGAATAGCTGGAACATTTTCGGAGCAGACATTGATGACAAGAAAATAAGAAGGATGGCCGATCGCATGGTAGAACTGGGACTCGTCAATTATGGATATGCTTATATAAATATCGATGATGGATGGCAAGGCGTACGCGGAGGAAAATACAATGCAATAATGCCAAACGATAAATTTCCTGATATGAAAAGTCTCGTTGATTATGTGCATAGTAAAGGTCTCAAAATAGGAATATATTCTTCTCCATGGGTACAAACTTTTGCCGGGTACATTGGTAGCAGCGCCGATACACGTGATGGGATAGTTGTCAATTCAAGCCGCAGACACGGGGAATTTTCATTTGCCAAAAATGATGTAAAGCAATGGGCGGAATGGGGATTCGATTATATTAAGTACGACTGGGTAACCAATGATATAGCTCATACAGCAGAACTGTCATATCTTTTACGTCAATCGGGAAGAGATTTCATATACAGTATCTCCAATGCTGCCCCATTTGAATTGGCAGAAGACTGGAGCAACCTCACGAATGTTTGGCGTACAACAGGGGATATTTATGATTCCTGGTGTAGTATGACTACCATCGGTTTCCTTCAGGATAAGTGGCAATCATTTGCTAAACCAGGCAGTTGGAATGATCCGGATATGCTCATTGTAGGAAAAGTTGGCTGGGGAAAAAATATACATTCCACACATTTATCTCCTAATGAACAATATACCCATATCACTTTATGGAGTATTCTAGCAGCACCTTTACTGATAGGATGCGATCTGGAACAAATGGATGATTTTACAATGAATCTATTAAGTAATAGAGAAGTAATAGCCATCAACCAAGATATTGCCGGTATACAAGGTAGCAGAGTATATGCTGATAATAATAAAGAAATTGAAGTATGGAGTAAACCATTAAAAGATGGTTCCATAGCAGTCGGATTATTCAATCTATCCGATAATAAACAGGGCATATCTATTTCCTGGGAGCAACTGAATATTCAAGGTAAACAGAAAGTGCGTAATCTTTGGGAGCAAAAGGATAAAGGAATTTATATAAATAAATACCAATCTGACGTACCTTCACATGGGGTACTTTTTCTAAAAATAGAACCAGCAAAATGAAACGGCTTTATATGATTGGCAGGTAAAGATAAACTAATGGAACGTGTAGTGTTAGTGTTGATAGTGACTTATCCCCCGACTTTACTAACTTCGGTTAATAAAGTCGGGGGATAACCTTTCTTATTCTCGATTGACCAATATTTATTCCGCTTTTACAGGACGTACATAAGCAATATGCAAGTAGTATCTATATCTCCTGCAAAGAGCACTATTACATCACTTGGATTCTATACTTATGAACAATTATATATATATTGATTATAAGCAAATTAACTACATTATCCACCAGTTATCAACCATTTATTAACCAATGGGGGATAAGCTGCTAGCGTAGCTTTTTGAATAAATCCCAGATTACAATACCGGTAGTTACGGAAACATTCAACGAATGTTTTGTACCGTATTGAGGAATCTCTATACAACCATCCGAATGGTTAATAACCTCCTGCTGTACCCCTTTCACTTCGTTTCCCATAACGATAGCGTACTTCTTGGTTTTATCCAGCTGGAGTTCATCAAGCATAATACTTCCTTCCACCTGTTCTACAGAATAAACGATATACCCTTCGTTTTTGAGGTTATCAACAGCATCAACAGCGTTATTAACATACTTCCAGTCGACAGTGAACTCTGCACCCAGCGCAGTCTTATGCATTTCAGGGTGTGGCGGAGTAGCTGTTATACCACACAGATAGATACATTCAATACGGAAAGCATCCGAAGTACGGAACACAGAACCTATATTGTGCAAACTACGAATATCATCCAACACTACTACCAGAGGCAGTTTTTCAACCTGTTTAAACTCTTCGGCACTGATACGGTTCAGCTCTGTTATTTTCAGTTTACGCATACGTCTTTTCTTTTATTATGTTCTTGTCCACAAAGGTAATTCTTTTCAGTTAACAAGGTGTTGATAACGGTTTAAAACCTGTCAAAACTATCGGCAAAGATTTTGAAAAATAATTCTTGCATTATTCAAAAGAAGGTATAAGAGGACTTCATTATGAACATTCCAAAAAACTAACCCAAAACTTTCTACACAGACATAAACATATTTTTCAGCACTTATCTGCCTGTTTATATCCATAAAGTTTTTAACTTTGCACTTTATCAACAGGGAGTTAATAGCAAACTTCCATTTGATGACATTTAACGATGCTTTCATTGATAATGAAGCAAGTAGGATAGAATATCTTGTCCTTTACATCAGTTCATAACCGACTCATAAAGCAGAAGTATGGACTAATAACTTATCCGACAAGAAAAATCGTATTTATTTGCTAACATTATTAACAGGCTATCATTACTAACAAAGGATTTTTTTTAAAAGGAAAGAAATAAGAATATTATTATGAATGAACTCATAAAGGCTATTAACGAGCTAAAGAAAGAAAAGAATGCAATCATTCTGGGCCACTACTACCAGAAGGGTGAGATACAAGACATCGCCGATTACGTTGGCGACAGTTTGGCATTGGCTCAATGGGCTGCCAAGACGGAAGCGGATATTATTGTGATGTGTGGCGTTCACTTTATGGGGGAAACGGCAAAGGTGCTTTGTCCGGACAAGAAAGTACTGGTGCCCGACATGGAAGCAGGTTGTTCGTTGGCAGACAGTTGTCCGGCGGATCAGTTTGCACAGTTTGTCAAAGAGCACCCGGGATACACCGTTATTTCGTACGTCAACACGACAGCTGCCGTGAAAGCAGTGACAGATGTGGTGGTGACTTCCACCAATGCGAAGCAAATTGTGGAAAGCTTCCCCAAAGATGAGAAAATAATCTTTGGTCCGGATAGGAATTTGGGTAATTATATCAACTCAGTTACGAACAGGAATATGCTTCTTTGGGATGGAGCTTGTCATGTACATGAACAGTTCTCGGTTGAAAAGGTGGTGGAATTGAAAGCGCAGCACCCGGAAGCGTTGGTGTTGGCACATCCCGAGTGTAAGAGCACAGTTTTGAAACTGGCTGATGTGGTAGGATCTACAGCTGCTTTGTTGAAGTATGCCGTGAACCATCCGGAAAATACGTATATTGTGGCTACCGAATCGGGAATCTTGCATGAGATGCAAAAGAAGTGTCCGCAGACAACGTTTATCCCTGCTCCTCCGAACGATAGTACGTGCGGATGTAACGAGTGTAGTTTCATGCGGTTGAATACGTTAGAGAAGCTCTATGAGTGTCTGAAGAATGAAGCACCGGAAATAACGGTAGATCCGGAGGTGGCTAAGAAGGCAGTGAAGCCGATTCAGCGGATGCTGGAGATTTCGGCTGAACTGGGATTATAAACTATTGAGAATATATAATCTATAATTAAGGCTGTTCCAAAGATGCTTGGAACAGCCTTAATTATATGCAAAAGAGATAATGATGACGCATTTGTATCAGTAATAGGCGTATTTGTGTTTTAGTAGACATCACTTCTTCTCTATCTTTGTGCTATTATAATTGTAATATGGAAAATATAAATAATCAGACAAGATGATTATATTCATATTTCAATGAATGTAGATGATGAAATAACTATAACAACCTTTTAAATATAGAATGATGAAAACAATAAACCGATTTGTATTAGTACTATTATTCTCGATCCGTATTTTTTTATCTAATGCTCATGAATTAGTTGATTATGTGAGTCCAATGATTGGCGCAACGACTTTGGATAACATAGGAAATACAGATCTTGGGTTAGGCAAAACTTTTCCGGGTGTATGTACCCCTTTCGGTTTGGTACAGTTAAGTCCGGATACAAAAACTGGTGGAGATAATGGTTCGGGATATTCTTATCATCATACAACTATTGAGGGATTTAGCTTTACTCACATGAGTGGCATTGGTTGGTATGGCGATTTGGGCAATTTTCTGGTCATGCCGACTACCGGTAAACTTCATACTTTTAAAGGAACAGAGGAAAATCCGGATGAAGGCTATCGTTCCAGATTTTCTCATGAAACGGAGTCGGCACATATTGATAAATATGAAGTGAAACTTGATGACTACGATATCAAGGTAGAATTGACTGCTGCACCGCGTTCGGGAATGATACGCTTCACTTATCCCGAACATGAAGAATCGCGTATCCAGATTGACTTGGCACGTCGTATAGGAGGGACTTCTACCGAACAATTTGTGGAAATTGTTGATAATCATATAATTCGGGGATGGATGAAATGCACACCCGAAAACGGTGGCTGGGGAAATGGTGCAGGCCAAGCAAATTATACTATTTATTTCTATTGTTTGTTCAGTCGTCCTTTAGTGGATTTTGGTATTTGGAGTGCAGACATTCCCGAAGGTACTTCTCGTAAGAATGAATCGAATGATGATGAGAATTATTATCAGTATGTCAGAAATGCTGCTATTCATCCACAGGCAAAAGTGATGGAAGGTAAACATTTGGGATTTTATACTCAATTTCCAACCAGGAAAGATGAACAGGTTCTGATGAAATGCGGTATATCTTTTGTCAGTATGGAAGGCGCACAAAAGAATCTGGAACATGATATACCGGATTGGGATTTCGACAAAGTTTCTGTGTGCACGCGGAAGATGTGGAATGATGCATTATCTAAGATAAAAATAGAGGGAAACGAATCAGATAAGACTACTTTTTACACTGCGTTGTATCACACGATGATTGATCCGCGTTGTTTTTCGGATATAGACGGAAAGTATATAGGAGCTGACAATAAAGTTTATCAGACTTCTACGTTTACATACCGAACTATTTTTAGTGGTTGGGATGTGTTTCGCAGCCAGTTTCCTTTGCAAACGATAATTAATCCGGATTTAGTGAATGATGAAATTAATTCATTGGTGCAGATAGCGGAGAAAAGTGGAAAGGGGTATTATCCCCGGTGGGAGTTTCTGAATGCTTACTCCGGCTGTATGGTAGGCAATCCGGCTGTATCTGTTTTGACTGATGCTTATCAGAAAGGAATACAAAATTATCCGGTAGATAAATCTATTCAGTATGCTATCAACACTGTACGGACATTTGGCAATAATGAAGACGGATATGATCCCGGAGATTTATCTAAAACGTTAGAGTATGCTTATTCCGACTGGTGTGTCAGTACTTTGCTTCGTTCTCAAAATCGTGTTCAGGAAGCAGATATTTATTTGAAAAAATCAAAGGCTTACCGTAATGTATGGTGTGACAGTGTAAAGTGGTTCAGAGCACGTCTGTCAAAAGAAGAATGGTTGCCTTGGAAAGGGAAAAAAGTGCATTGGCAGGGTTGTATAGAAAGTAATAACTATCAGCAAGGATGGTTCGTTCCGCAGGATATTGAAGGTATGATACAGTTAATGGGAAAGGAATATTTTGAAAAGGAATTAATCGAATTCTTCAATGGAGCGGATGATGATTTTAAATGGGGAGACTATTACAATCATCCTAATGAACCTAATCATCATGTACCTTTCTTGTTGAACTATACTTCACAACCTTGGCTTACTCAATATTGGACACGGAAGATATGCCGCAATGCTTATAATAACACAGTTAACGGACTTTGTGGAAATGAAGATGTGGGACAAATGTCTGCTTGGTACATATTGGCGGCGATGGGGATGCATCCTATTTGTCCCGGAAATAATAAATATGAACTCACATCACCGCTTGTTAATAAAGCTACTATTGAATTAGACAATCGTTATTATAAAGGAAAACGTTTTACCGTCATAGCCCGGAATAATTCGGAAGAAAATGTATATATACAATCTATAACTTTGAATGGCAAGAAAATAAACCGTTTATGGATTACTCATCAGGAAATAACTCAAGGAGGAGTATTGGAATTTGTAATGGGGAAATATCCTAATAAACAACTGAAAGGAAATCTATCATCCGGACAATCCAATTAATAAGGTAATACAGCACAGAACTATTTTACTGGTTGGAATCCTATGGTAATTTTACTCATTTTCCACATTTGTACAATGTTCCAATAAAACAGATTCTTTTGTGGAGATAGGGTAAATTCCCTCAAAATAATTTCCTGAAATTCGGATATTATCTGTCCAACGGGCATAGATTGCCTGTTTATCTTTCAATGTAAAACGATTATTTTCGATACGGATCCATTTATGAACAGTTCCGTTCGGACGGTTATTTTCGGGAGCAATATTGATAACCGGACTTCCACATTCTATGAAATGGTTGTTTCGGATGGTAAGGTCATGTACGGGGCCTGACTCATACCAACTGCGAGCATCATTTGAGACAGCAATAGCACTCATTGGTGTACGATAAAATACGTTGTTTTCGATTATAACTTTCCGGCGTGTCGTAACAAGTATTCCTCTTGTCGGTGTCCGGGCAAAATAGTTATTGCGGATTTCTACTTCCGGTGTCCAAGTGATATTTTCTATTACTACTTCCTGTTGTGGTAGGATAGAAGGAACGGAACTATTCAGTGTAAGTTTACAATCGTAGTCGTTTATTCTCTCCACTTTGAGTACTGATGTTTTATGCAGACATTGTAACGAATGTATTTCTGTAAATTCAACTTCATCTCCAGGAAAGAAAGCTTCAAATCCGTAAGATTGAGGATGCATGAAACGAACTACTATTTTGTTTCCCGGTTCGTAAGCAATAACTTTCAGGTGAGTTCCGTGTATATTGATCGGATCATCTTGTGCTCCTTCAAAACGAGAGTTGATGATACGGATTTTTCCTTTGCATCCGGACATTTGCACAAAGTCAGCAAAACCGGCACAGGTACGACCACTGCCATACTCCGGTTCACAGTTTAAATATTTGTAAGTAAGATTGTCGGAATATTGACCGACAATTCCAAAGTTTCCTAAAAAATGCAGGTTCAAATGTTCAAGTGTAATGTTTTTGCTCAAATGAATAAATCCACATACTTCATTTCGAATGGCATCCCGCATCTGAAATATTTCTCCTGGATATAAAGCTATTTTCTTGTCGTATGTTGCGTGTATCTGATGATTTCCAATGTCGGTAAGAGAAACGACATGGTCGGTAGGCAGATTACAGCGGTTTGTTATATTGGTATGTAGATTAAAAGTTTGGGCAATGCCACCGGTAAAACTCCATTCTGTTCCTATCCATTTTATCTGTTTATCTGCAATTTCATACCGGTCTTTGGGGTGAATTCTGAAAGTTGCTGTATAAGCTGTTGTATTAATAACTTTCATTTCCGTAACCGAAGGATCGGCAGCTTTCAAAGTTAAATTGCGGAGTGTTATATTTTCGCTTTTGTCTATAACAAAAGAAGTCATCTCTCCATGTGTAATCAGATGTGCGCCACCACCATCAATAATTAAGTTTTTCATATCCTTTATCCAAAGACCAATGTGTTTGGTAGGGTCGGGATTTTCTTCTTTAGAGGCAGTGTTGGATATAAAATAAACTTGCTTGGAACTACTGTTGTGGTATAGATCATAGTCTCCTTGTTCAAGTTGAATCACTACTTTCTTCCCTTTCAAATGACGTGCTTGTTCTATGGCATTTTGTAGGCGTGGAGTTGCATCACCAGGTTGCGCTTTCACATAAATAGTTTCTTGTGCCGATAATATGCTGAATACACTTACTTGAAAAAGGAAGAAAATAATGATTCTATACATAAGTTTACTTATTTGAATTTTAATATATCTTTAGCTTTCATGGATACGGTAATCAGTCCGTTGTTTATCACTGGGTTGATTCGTTTATTATTCAGCGTGATAGTGTAATTTTTCCCTTGTGGAACTTTTACTGTAAATGTATTGTCAGCAGTAGCTTTTAAAGTTGCTTCGTTAATCAACGACTGATTCCAGGCTGCTGAAACTTCCGCTCCTCCTTTCACACACAGGCCTTTATAATTTCCTACGCTCCATTGTTCGGGCAGACAGGGCAGGAATTCAATATATCCTTCGTGTCCTTGTACCAGCATTTCTGCTATTCCGGCCGCTCCGGCTGTATTTCCGTCAAGAATAAAAATATCATAGGGTGCTCCTGCAATACCGGCAGGAGAAATACTCAACAGGTTCTCACGTGTGAATATACTCTCAAGAGTAAGGACACTTTGATAAGCTTGTTTGGTATCTTTCAGTCGGGCATAGAAACAAATCATGTTGGCGCGACTCCATTCCGTGTCTTCCCAACCTTCCGCAGACAGACGGTCTTCGATTGTTTTGCGTGCACCTGCGGCGAGTTCCGGAGTTTTTTCAAGGGTAATCTGTTCGTAAGGATAAAGAGCCAGTAAATGTGAAGTATGGCGATGATTAGGGTGTGCTTCGTCATAGTCTTCCAACCATTCTCGTATACCTCCGTTAGCACGCAGACGGATGGGAGGGAATTTTTTGATGGTTTGTTGTAAACTATCACTGAACTCCTTATCAATATTCAGGATTTGAGCTGATTGAATACAAGCATTGAATATTTCATAAGCTAATACACGGTCACAGGTAGGCATCATTGATGCACACAAGTTGTTACCTTGGTAAAGGAAAGAATTTTCCGGTGAAATGCTTGGTCCTGTTACCATATATCCTGTATTGGGATCTTCGATCATATAATTGAGAAGGAATTCTGCATTTCCTTTTAATAGCGGGTAAGCGGTTTTTGCCAGATAATCTTTGTCACGTGTATATTCATATTGAGTCCAGAGATGCGAGGCAATCCAACTGCTTGCTGTGGGAAATAATCCCCAGAGGATGCTTCCTGAAGGAGCTGTGTATCCCCATATATTAGCTGTGGTGTGAGCTGTCCATCCTTTGCATCCATATATCTTTTGAGCAGTTTTCGCTCCATGAACAGATAAATCTTCGATATATTTGAAAAGGGGAAGATGGCACTCTGCCAGGTTACCTACGTTTGCAATCCAGTAGTTCTGTTGTGTATTGATGTCCAGGTGGTAATCATTTGTCCACCCCATGTTACATGCTAGATTATCATTAAAGAAACCTTGCAGGGCGGCTGGAAGAGGTGAATTTTCTCGCGAGGAAGCTAGTAATAAGTAGCGTCCGTATTGGAAAAGCAATACATCAAGGCCGGGATCATATCCGCCTTTTTTTACTTGTTCCCATCTTTTGTCAGTTGGCAGATCGGCATATTCTCCTGTTCCTAGTTGTAGGGAAACACGGTCGAACAGAGGAGTATAATCGTTGAGATGAGTTTTCTTTAGTTTTTCATAAGTCTTCTTTTCTGCTTTTACAACAGTTTCTTTACAAAGAGATTTATAAGCGTCGTTCTTATAATTCGTGCGTACATCTATTACAATAGTCATCATATCAGCATCATTCACTGATATGGAAGAATCTTCAGCTTGTAGTGTTCCATTAGGTGCGGATATTGCAATACGGCCTTGAAAGCTGACACCACCGGGACCTTGCTTGGGAAAATTAACTGTTCCTTCAAAAATCAATTGATTACCATCGGTTGAAATTTCAGATTCCCGCAGCATGCTTAATGATAGTTTTGCATTAATAGCTTTCTTTTTACTGGCGGACATCCGTAATACAAGTACGTCGTCCGGATTGGTTGCGAAACATTCGCGCACGTAATTAACGTCACCTATTGTATAATTGGTTGTACTGATAGCTGTACCTAAGTCGAGAGAACGACGGTAGTTACTGACTGTATTTTCCGGATAACTGAAAGTGAGTTTCAAGTCGCCGATAGGAAGGTGCGTGCCGAAAGAATGTCCGTTGCCGTGTAGAAACTCTCCTGCAATCTGATTTCCTTCCTGTATTTTTCCTTCGAAAAAGAGTTTTCTCAATTCATTCATTCTTTCTTTTCCGAAAGGTGTTTCCTGATTCTCGTCATATTGCCCTGACCACATGCTGGATTCATTCAATGCAATGGTTTCTTCCTCGATACCTCCGAACACCATTGCTCCGATACGTCCGTTACCTACTGGTACAGAACTCATCCATTCTTTTGCGGGTTGTTCGTACCATAGTTCAACTTTATCCTTTGCCTCCATTTGCTCCATACATCCGGAAAGGGATGCCGTCATGATGGCTAGAGAAAAACTAATAGTTTTAATTTTCATGGCTCAAATTTATAATTAAGTGATTAATATACGAATAGATGGCTGTTTTTTTATTATAGGACAAAATTAGTCCATCGTGATTTTACCGCTCTATACAAATGATTCATAAAATAGAAAGAATGCGTCCTACAAGAAGTCTCGGCGATGTTTGAATCAAATATTCTATTTTTTGCAGTGTTTATAACTCAATTACTTGCTACATATCGGGTATATTTGCATTGCTTTTAAAGATAAATATTAGATCTAATAAAAAACATGAGATTCATTAAATACAATTTTGTTTTACCTATAAATTCAAACTACATGAAAAGAAGCTCGAAGGCGGTAATCTCTCTATTATTTGCCTGTTTATTGTTGGGAACTCCAACAAAGTCTTTAGCTTTGGAACCAACATCTGCTGTTGCTAATGACACGAAGGAGCGAAACTGGACTATCCAGGGACAAATACTTGAAAACTCGGTACAGCCGCTTCCTATTGCCGGTGTTAATGTTCTTATTAAAGGTACTACGATTGGTACTATAAGTGACACGAATGGATATTTCTCCATTAAAGCTCAAAAAGGAGATATTATTGTGTTCACTTATCTTGGGTTCCGACCTTATGAATATGTAGTATCCCGTGCTATCAGTAATTTGAGTGTTTCCTTATCTGAAGATTCTGAAGCATTGGATGAAGTGGTAGTTACCGGTTTTTCGGAAGAAAAGAAGCTGAATTCGATTTCTTCCGTATCTACATTAGATATTGCAAAGAATCTGAATTCCAAGCCTATCACTTCTATTTCGCAATCTTTGCAGGGAGGCGTTACCGGTCTGACTGTTACCCAAAGCTCCGGTATGCCCGGTGGAGATGGAGCTTCTATAAAGATTCGCGGTATCTCTTCACTACACACTAATAATGACCCGTTAGTTCTGGTTGACGGTATTCCAATGGATATGAACCAACTGGATCCGAATACAATCGAAAGCGTTACTATTCTGAAGGATGCTGCCGCAGCCGCTATTTATGGTGCACGTGCAGCCAATGGCGTAATTGTGGTAAAAACGAAACGTGGTACGGTAGGAAAGATTAATGTTTCTTATGACGGTTACTTTGGCATTCAAAAAGCCACTTATCTTCCTGATTTTGTGAATGCAGCCGAATATATGACTATGGCTAATATTGCCCAAAAGAATATTGGCGGTGATAAATTGTATGATGACGAGTTAATCAAAAATACAATTGCCGGTACTGATCCTTATAAATATCCGGATACAGACTGGGCAGATTTCTTATTTGGTACAGGATATGTACAAAACCATTCGGTTGCTGTTTCGGGTGGTGGTAGCCTGGCACGTTTTGCTTTAAGTGTAAACTATATGCAGAATGAGGGATTGACAGAACATACAAGTTCTGACCGTTTGAATATCCGTGCCAACACAACTGTCAGTTTGCGGGATAACCTGTCTGTTAACATGGACTTCAATGCTTACCGTACCAACCGGAAACAACCAAAAACAGATGCTGCTGATAAGTCATTGTTTGAATGGATGTATAAGACACCGCCTAATACCGTAACTCGTTATCCGAAAAAGGAAGGTAGTGATTTTACTTATTATGGCAACAGGCCTAATATGACTAATCCGGCAGCCTATATCGATCGTGCGGGAATACGTGAAGATTATGAGGATAATATCAGTGTGAATATTTCTCCCCGTTGGGAAGTATTGCCGAATCTGGTACTGAAAGGTCAGTATTCTTATCGTATCAGTAGTCGCGGGGGTAAGAGCAAACGGGAAGCATATAATTTCTTTGATTATGATACAGATGCTTTACTGAATACTTGGGGAGCAGATTTTTCAGATTATAGAGATCATGATACCTATTATTATCTGGGTGGTACTGCTGAATATACGTATGATAAAGGCGATCATCGCCTGTTTGTCATAGGAGGTTACAACCAGGAGCTGACTCATCAGAATAGTTGGGACAGTTATTCAATGATTTCCATGTTTGCTAAAGCTAATTATACGTATGATCGCCGCTATCTTATTGAAGGTACTGTGCGCCGTGACGGTTCTTCACGCTTTGGAGATGGTGAAAAGTTCGGAGTATTTCCTTCTATTGCTGCAGGTTGGAATGTGCACGAAGAAAAATTTATGAAATCATTAAAGAACGAAATCAATGAATTTAAGTTGAGAGCTTCTTATGGTTTACTTGGAAACGAAAATATCGGATTATATAAGTATCAGACTTTTATTGATATGGGGAATGGTGAGGAAAAAGAATATGGTAACCCTGAAATTACTTGGGAAAAGGTGAAAATGCTGAATATTGGTGCAGATATCCGCCTGTTCAAAGATTTGAGCCTGACTTTCGACTGGTATGAAAAAACGACTTCAGGCATGCTTATTACTCCGCCTATTTCTTCTATCGGTGGTACTTGGGCGACTGCTATTAACTCTGGAAAAGTACGTAACAGAGGTTGGGAGTTTAGTGCAAATTACGACAAACAGTTTAAGGACTTTGGCTTCAGTATTCATGGCGGTCTGTCTCAAAATAAAAATAAAATCATAGATTTGTTTGGAGCGCCCTATGATAACGGATCTACAATCAACGAAATAGGTTATGCATTAAATAGTTATTATGTTTATCCCACTGATGGTTTGTTGCAGGAAAGTGATTTTACGAAAGATGCTTCAGGCAAATGGATACCCAAAGAAGGCGTAGTTATTTTTGATGGACAGCAACCGGGTGATATCAAGTATTTGGATGTTTCCGGTCCTGACGGAACTCCCGATAATAAGATAACTACTGACGACCGCGTAATACGTGGAAATGACCAGCCTGACCTGAACTATTTTGCAAATCTTTCTTTTAATTACAAGAAATGGAGTTTTGAAGTTTTATTTCAAGGAGTGACAGGTGTGGATGCCTATTATAGTGCACCTTTTTCTAACGGGCTGAACTTGACAGGAGACGGTTTGACGCCTATGAAAGCACAATTAGATTATTGGACACCGGAGAATCCGGGTGCACGTTATCCGAGACTGACGCCGTCTCCCGATTACGGTAATAATCATCATGCATCCGATTACTGGCATTTCGACGCAAGCTATTGCCGTGTGAAATACATTCAGGTGGGATACACATTCGACCAGATGTCACTGAAGAAAGTAGGTATTTCCAGCATCCGCGTATATTTGAATGCCCAGAATCCGTTTACTTTTGCCAAAGAAAGCATGATTGATCCTGAAAACCGCGGTCAGATGGGTTCTTATCCATTGGTGAAAACTTATTCTGTAGGTCTTAGTTTGAACTTCTAATCATTAAAATATAGACATATTATGAAACGATATAATAAAATAATTTTTAAAGGTTTGTTTCTGGCCGGACTCATTGGCTTATTCAGTAGTTGTGAAGACTTCCTGACGAGAGATAAACCGAATGCCTCGACAGATGATGATTTCTGGAAAACGCAACAGGAATGTGAATCGGCACTTGGTACTTGCAAGTTGTGGTTAAGAGGCGATTGGGGTGGAGATGAAATAGGTATGGTTTTTCAGGACGGAGCGTCAGACAACGTTTATTTTACAGGAAACTTTGACGTGCGTATCCAGCAGTTGGGAAATGGCTCTTTAGTGCCTCCGGCCGACAATAATAATCCCGGTCCATGGGAATATCAGTTTTACACCTGGAACCAATGCTACCGTAAAATCCGCAATTGCTGTCGATTGCTTGATAATATTGATAATGCCTATTTTACGAATGAGTCTGAACGTGACCGTATGAAAGCGGAAGCGAAAGTATGGCGGGCATGGTATCATATTCGTTTATTAAACTGGTATGGTAGAAATGATGGTATTCCGTATGTAGACAAGGCTTTGTTGCCTTCGGAGATTTATATGGCACGCACTCCGGTTAATGAATGTCTGGATAGAATTAATGCGGAACTGGACGAAGTAATCAATTCGGAAGCTCTCCCGTTTATTTGGGATGAAGGAAGACGTGACCGTATGTCCCGCTCTATTGCCCTGACTTTGAAAATGGATGTAAATCTCCAATTCAAACGATATGATATAGCTAAAGCGGCTGCATGGGAATTGATAAAGAGTGGAGAATTTGAGTTATATTATTCTACTGCTACCGACAATAATCCGGGTAAGAACTACCGCGACTTATTTACATATGTGGGTAAACAGAATAAAGAACGCATTTTATATAAGGGAGGCGGTTCAAGCGGTATATTCTCCCGTTGTATGTCGGGAAGTTTTGGCGGACAAGGAGTAATGAATGTATTGAAATCGTTTATAGATACTTATGAAACGATAGATGGACAAACAATTCAGTCTTTATCCACTTCTGAAAGAGAGGCTTATGAAAAAGATCCGTATCATGGAGCAAGAGACCCTCGTCTGAATGTCAGCGTTTTTGTACCAGGTGATAATACAGGACTCTCCAATTATACATTTAGTCCTTTCAATCCGGATTGTGGTGATTATATTGGCAGGAATGATGGTATCCGCAGCGGTTATATGGTGAAGAAATTTATGACTGAGGATGATCGTGGCAACAATGGACAAGGTAGTCTTGATTTCGTTATTTACCGTTATGCGGAAGTATTATTGGATTATGTTGAATGTTTGGTTGAAACCGGCGATTGGGATGATCCGAAAGTAAAGGAATATATTGATGCTATTCGTGTTCGTAGTGGAATGCCAAAAATGGATCAAACGGTTTATAATTCAGAGGAAAAGGTACGTGAATTATATCGTCGTGAACGACGTGTGGAACTTTGTTTCGAAGGCAAACGTTATGATGATATACGTCGTTGGGGAATTGGAAATGATGTAATGAACGGTCCTATTTATGGAGCATGGAATCCTGATACCCAATCGTTTATTAAACTTGAAGAACGTCGCTGTACATTCCCGAAGTTTGATTCATGGCCGATTCCGCAGAAGGAAGATACTTCTAATCCTAATATAAGTCAACCTACGGGTTGGTAAACTTTTATTCCTCAATGAGAGATAAAGCGTTTCTCATTGGGGAATACTACATTTTGTTAATGTAATAATTAATAGAAACCAGATGAAACCATACCGCCTGCTAACAAGTTTAATTGCTTTATTGTCTTTTGGTCTAGTATCCGCCTCTCCATATAATATTGCGCCTGATAGTCGTGTATCGGCATCGTCTGCATTGAATGAATCGTATGAAGCATCTAATGTTACTGACCGGATAATCCGTGTGCCGGACAAAGGAGAATGGGCTTCTAAAAGCACTATGACGTTTTGGGGGCAAATAGATTATCCCTGGATACAATTAGACTGGGATAATCCGGTATGCGTCAACAAGGTTGTTTTGTATGACCGTCCCGATGAAAAAACACATATCGCAGGCGGTATATTGCATTTTAGTGATGGAAGTTGCATAAATGTGTGCCAGATTCCTAATAATGGTAGCCCGAAAGTAGTTGAATTTCCTGCAAGAAAGACAAAATGGATTCGTTTTGAGGTAACAGACGGAGATGGGGTGAATCTCGGCTTATCAGAAATTGAGGTTTTTCCGGCTCCTGAAGATTATTCTGATTATGTGTCGTGGGTAGATCCCTATATCGAGTCGGCAAGAGGGAGATATTTCTTTTTTGTCACGGGGAGTCAGCCATTCGGGATGATAGGTGCTGCTCCTTTAACCCGGAATAAGAATCAATATGGCGGGGGATATAATTATAACTCTACCGATATACTCGGTTTTCCCCAGATACATTGTTGGATGTTGTCCGGTTTATCACTCATGCCTACTACTGGAAATGTGAATCCGACATTAGGTGAACAACATTGGAAATCTCATTTTACACACGATGGAGAGATTGTACAACCGGGGTATCACCGGTTGTATCTGGAGAATTATAATATGTGGGTGGAGCAAACCGCAACAGACCGGGTTAGTTTTTACAGGCTGACATATACCGAACATGCATCAGCAAATATATTGTTTAATCTGGGAGGGTATGTTGGCACTTCCACTATGGTTAACTCCAGAGTATATAAAACTGGCAATAATGAGATTACCGGATATTTTGATACAAAGGGGCGTTTATGGGGCGGACCGGATATTGTGAGAATATTTTTTGTGGCTCATTTTGACAAACCTTTCGACTCTCTCGACGGTTGGGCTGATAAAGACTATTTTTCTGATATTGAAGAGCTTCAAGGGACCACAGAAAGTACGCCGCGAATAAGTTCGGGGTGGAGTTATCATGATGCTCCCACATCAGGAGTCAGTGCAAAATATAAAGTCCGGGCGGGAGATCAGATTAATATTAAAATGGCGATTTCATATGTAAGTATTGCTAATGCGAAAGAAAATCTGAAAGAAGATTGTGCCCATTGGGATTTTAATCAAGTTCGCCGGGAATCACAAGACGAATGGAATCAATGGTTGGGCAGAATCGAAGTAAAAGGAGGGACGAATGCTCAAAGAATCAAATTGTATACAGACTTGTGGCACACTTTACTGGGACGTCATAAACTGGATGATTATAATGGCGAATATCCGGATTATACAAAAGGCGGAATACGGCAAGGATCACATACGGTAAATGCAAAACTGGCGGTTGGGAAATTGAAGAAAGACAGTCGCGGTAAGCCGATTCATCACATGTATAATTCAGACGCATTTTGGTTGACCCAATGGAATCTGAATACTTTGTGGGGACTTGCATATCCTTTCGTATTAGATGATTTTGCAGCATCTTTGATACAATACGATGTCAACGGCGGTTTATTGCCCCGTGGTCCTTGTGCCGGAGGATATTCATATATTATGACTGGTTGCCCTGCCACATCACTTATCACCAGCGCATACCAAAGAGGCATAACAAAAAAGTGGTCGCTGACAGCAGGTTATGAAGCGATGAAAAGAAACCATGCCAAGGGAGGTATGCTGGCATTGGATATGGATAACGAACTTGATTTTTATATTCAAAACGGATATTGTCCTGATAATGCGGGATTGACGATTCAGTGGGCCTTTGAAGACTGGGCTTTAGCAGAAATGGCTGCTAAAATGGGAAAACGGAAAGATTATGCCTATTTTCGTAAAAGGTCGACAGGCTGGACGGAATCCTTTAATAAACAAGTAAATCTTATCCTGCCTAGAAGAAGAGATGGAAGCTGGCTGCATACCGATCCATTGAATGGTGCGGGATATGTGGAAGCTAATGCCTGGCAGGCTACATTCGGGTTATCTCATGATATACCTAAATTGGCGGAACTTATGGGTGGTAGCGATAGTTTATGCTATATGTTGAATAATGCTTTTGAGCAATCCAGATCAACTGATTTTGTTTATGGTTACGGTAGTGGATATGTGAGTTATGCCAACCAGCCGGGATGTTCCAATGCACATGTTTTCACTCATGCGGGTAAGCCTTGGTTGACTCAATATTGGGTACGTCGTGTGAAGGAACAAGCCTATGGAGCAATAACACCGGATAAAGGATATGGCGGGCACGATGAAGATCAAGGGCAGATGGGAGGTGTAAGCACTTTGATGGCAATCGGACTTTTCAGTTTGGATGGTGGTTCAAGACGCGATCCGGCTTACGATATAACAAGTCCGGTATTTGATGAGGTTATTATAAAATTGGATTCAACTTATTATAAAGGTAAAGAGTTCAGGATAAAAGTTCATAATAATTCAACGGAGAATTGCTATATACAGCGTGCCTGTTTGAATGGTAAAGAATATGATTCTTATCAAATTCCGCACCTTGTTTTTGTCCAGGGTGGGGTACTTGAATTATGGTTGGGAAATGTTCCGAATAAGAAATGGGGGATTGCTGATTGATATATTTCATTTTATATATAATATTATGACGTTCGTTCGATATAAGAAAATTCGTGTATCTTTGCGAATGTAACAAATAATATTATCCATACTATGAAAAGATCTATACTCATATTGTCGGTAGTGTGTAGTTTGATACTTTCCGCAACATTTGTCAGGGCACAGGCATATTCTCAATTTTACTTTACTCATATTAATGGTGAAAATGGCTTGTCGGCAAGTAATGTCAAGGCAATCTTGCAGGATAGCTATGGATTCATGTGGTTTGGTACTAAGAACGGATTGAACCGCTATGATGGTACGTCTATTCTTCAACTTAACTGTGACGACCTGAAAGCAGGGATCGGAAATCATAATATCAGTGCTCTTTACGAAGATAAGGAACGTAAACTTTGGGTGGGAACCGACCGGGGAATTTATGTGTATGATCCCACAATGGATATTTTTACCCGCCTGAATCCAAAATCATCGGATAAAATCACACCTGATAATTGGGTGGCGGAAATACTTGCTGATTCTGTCGGTAATGTATGGGTGCTTATTCCTGACCAGGGACTATTTCGCTTTGAAGGGACGAAGAAAGTCAGCCATTATCCTATCACGGGTAAAAGTAACTTTAAAAATGAAAGTCCCGAATGTATTGCCATTGATAAAAAAGGTGGAGTATGGGTAGGAACTTCCGGAGTAGGATTATTTAAATATAATCCGCAGAAAGACGCGTTTGAACAGTATTTGGAAGACCGTAACGGATATTCGTTGGCTAATAAGAATATTATGAGTATGTGCTTCCGGGACGATGATACCGTTATTCTTGCCATTCATGAAGGAGAATTATTGAAATATAATACACAGTCCCGTGAGCTTGGTACTATTCCTTTCCCCGGAGAACGGAAAACTTTTTTACGTGATGTGGTCTGTTTCGGAGATGAACTTTGGGTAGGTTCTCATCATGGGCTTTTTATTATTAATGAGAAGAAAAACAGCACATTGCATCTTAAAGAAGATTTGATGCGTTCGTTCAGCTTGTCGGATAACATTGTCTATTCAATTTATAAAGATACCAAAGGAGGTATCTGGATTGGAACAATGTTCGGAGGGGTTAATTATCTGCCTAAACACCGCCTTGTATTTGATAAATATGTCCCCGGAAGCGACGGACATTCTTTGAATACCAAACGCATCCGTGGATTAGCGGAAGATGATAACGGATGTATTTGGATTGGAACTGAAGATAACGGAATTAATGTGTTGGATCCTCAGACCGGAGAAGTACATCAAGTGTATGATAATGTACCGGGGCATCTTATCACTTTATGTGTAAGACATTATAATAATCATATTTATTGTGGATTATTCAAGCAGGGGATGAATGAAATCCGTCTGCCTGATGAACGGATCCGGTGTTTGTCAGAAGGGGAGTTAGGCATTGATGAAGGCAGTGTGTACGACTTTATGATAGATAGTAAAGGGCGTAAATGGATAGGAACCGGATGGGGACTTTATATGTCCGGACCGAATGAAAAGGAGTATCACAGGGTAGATGCTATCGGTTACAACTGGGCCTTTAATATCATGGAGGCGAAAGATGGTACAATTTGGGTGGCATCTATGGGAAACGGAGTCTGGAAATGCAGACCCGAATCAGGGATCTATCAGAACTACGCCTACGAGGCAGGTAAGAAAAATACGCTTAGTTCCAATTCCGTCAGTTGCATTATGCAGGACAGTAAGGGTAATATATGGTTCTCTACTGATCGCGGCGGAATCTGTCGCTATAATGAAGTACAGGATAATTTTACCTCTTTTGGAATTAATGAAGGATTGCCGGACGATGTCTGCTATGATATTCTGGAGGATGAACATTCTAATTTATGGTTTGGGACTAATAAAGGACTGGTACGTTTTAATCCGGAAAGTGGAGATGTAAGTGTATTCACCAATAAAGACGGATTATTAGGGAACCAGTTCAATTATAATTCGGCGCTTAAAGCACGCGATGGTAAGTTTTATTTCGGAGGGGTGGACGGACTGATTGCTTTTGATCCCAATACTCAGGATGAAAGCGGATCGCTGCCTCCGGTTTATATTTCTAAATTCAGCATTTATAATAAGGAAATCACTGTGCATACCCCGAATTCGCCTTTGAAACAGTGTATTGTACATACTAATGAAATAGAACTTCCTTATAATCAGTCAAATATCAGTTTTGATATAGCTATGCTTAGTTATTCTACTGCGGAGACCAATCAATATTATTATCGTATGGTACCGCTTGATAAAGAGTGGATACGTGCTGCCAGCAACAAGAATATATCGTATGCTAAATTGCCTCCGGGCAAATATACTTTTCAAATAAAGGCAACTCATCATGCGAGCAAATCCGATCCTTCAACCCGTTCGTTGACGATTGTTATTTTGCCGCCTTGGTGGCAGTCCGTATGGGCTTATATTGTTTATGCACTGGCTATTATCTTGTTTGTATTCTGTTGGTTTTTATGGTACAAGCATCGTAAGGAGCGGCAGATGGAAGAACGTCAGAAACTTTTTGAAATAGAGAAAGAAAAGGAATTGTATGAATCGAAGGTTGATTTCTTTACGGAGATAGCTCACGAAGTACGTACTCCGCTGACGTTGATTAATGGTCCGCTTGAGGCTATTCAAGAGGAGAATCTTCCGGAATCTAAAAAAAAGAAGTATATTAATGTAATAGTACAGAATACGAAGCGGCTGTTGGAACTGACAGGACAACTTCTCGATTTCCAGAAGATAGGTGCCAACAAGCTTTCCATGAAATTTGAAAGTGTTGACATTACGGCACTTCTGAAAGGAATCGTAGCTCGTTTTGAAGTAACTTTCAATTTGAATAACAAAGAACTGGTTCTGAAATTGACTGAAGAGGAAATATGGGCGGCAGTAGATAAAGAGGCGATAACTAAGATTGTGAGCAATTTGCTTAATAATGCTTTGAAGTATGCCTGGCAGCATATACAAGTGGAACTGGAGAAAGACGATCTTTATTTCACGATTCGGGTTATTAGTGACGGAAATAAGATTCCGGAAGAAGCGAGCCAATATATCTTTGAACCTTTTTATCAAATGGAAAAGAAAGAAGCCCCTAAGAACGGAGTAGGTATCGGGCTTTCATTAGCACGTTCGCTGGCATCTCTTCACAAAGGGACACTTACCTTGGATACTACAAGAGAAAAGGACAATGTCTTTATTCTGACCATTCCTTTAAATAAGGAAGGTATTAGTCTGGAGAATAGCAAAGCGGTACAAAAAGATATAGTTGAGTTGGATGAGGAAACTTCTGTTGAAACAGATATGCACGGATATACTCTTCTTTTGGTAGAAGATAATGAAAGTATGCTGGCCTTTATCTCCGAAAGGTTATGTGAGTGTTTCACTGTGGAGACGGCAAAGAATGGTGCGGAAGCAATCGAAGTGCTGAGAAATGTACACGTCGATTTGATAATCAGCGATATCATGATGCCCGTGATGAATGGGTATCAGTTATGTAAAGAAATCAAGTCGAATATTGAGCTATCCCATATTCCTATCATCTTCCTGACGGCTAAAAATGATATTGACAGTAAAATTAACGGGTTGAAGTATGGGGCGGAAGCCTATGTAGAAAAACCATTCTCGTTTAGTTACTTGAAAGAGCAAGTATTGTCACTGCTCAATAACCGTCGACGGGAGAGAGAGGCATTCTCGAAACGTCCGTTCTTCTCGGTGGACAATATGCAGATGAACAAAGCAGACGAGGAATTTATGAATAAAGTGATAAGGATTATAGAGGAGAATATTACAGATGATAATTTCGGTGTAGAACGAATGGCGGATATTCTTTGTATGAGCCGCTCTAGTTTGTTGAGAAAAATTAAAACGATATTTAATCTTTCCCCACTCGATTTCATTCGCCTGATTCGCCTGAAGAAAGCGGCGGAATATATTCAGGAAGGCAAATACCGGATTGGAGATATTTGCTATATGGTGGGCATTAATTCTCCGTCTTATTTCAGCAAGTTATTCTTGAAACAATTCGGTATGACTCCGAAAGATTTCGAGAAACAGTATCAAAGTGGAAAACAAACAATCATTCCACAGGATATAAGAAATACGGATACTATAAATGATGCGGATAAATAGAAAATTTGCGGATTCAGAGAGATTGTGAAGCATATTGCCGTAAATCTTTCATTTTTTGACTTGTTTACGCCAAGCCATACTTCCGGCAATGCCTATCTTTGAGGAACACTTTTATTCTATTTAAAACCATATTCATTGTGCCATATGAAAAACAGACTTCGACAGTTTAAAATCATTTTCGGAACTATGTTCCTGTTATTCACTTTATCCGGATATGCTGCCGGATATAAAGGTCTGACGACGGGCGGCTGGCAAATCCGTTTCGATGATCAGAAAGGGGGAGTTTCACTTTTTAAAAAGTCAAAAAATATTTGTGAAGGACTATATGCTTCTTACCTATGGGGAGAGCAGACGGTTACTACGCGTGACTATGCACGCCACAAGGTTAGTATTCGAAAAATATCAGATGCTTTCGGTAAAGGGACTCTTTATAAGATTGAACATACAGATAAATCTTTGCCTAAGTTGACACAGTACTTTTATCTTTATCCGGATAAAGAGTATGTATTGACGGAGTTTAGTCTGGAAGGAAAGAATAATGTCGCTTCCAATCGGATGGCACCTGTGAATGTAAACCGTATGGCTGAATTACTTCCGGCAGGTGACAATCGTGCTTTATTTATGCCTTTTGATAATGATAAATGGATCAGATACCAGTCTCATGCACTTAATTTCGACACATTGACCAGTTATGAGGTAACGGCTGTTTTTAATAATGAAGGGCGTAGCGGACTTGTTGTAGGTTCTGTGGAGCATGACAATTGGAAAACGGCTGTAATGTTAGGTAAAGGAGACAATAGAAACATCGGCTCTTTGACTTGTTACGGTGGAGTAGCTGATGAACTGACGCGGGATGTGAAACCTCACGGAGCATTGAAAGGCAAGAAGATCAAGTCGCCCAAAATATTACTGGGATTCTTTGACAACTGGTGCGACGGACTGGAAACTTATGCAAAAGTTAATGCAATCATATCACCTCCGAAAGAGTGGGGAAAAGCGGTTCCATTCGGTTGGAACAGTTGGGGAGCTTTGCAATTTAATCTGACTTATGAAAAAGCGATGGAGGTTTCGGACTTTATCAAACAAAATCTTCAAAATAATCATTTTGTCAATCCGGATCATACGGTTTATGTCGGATTGGATTCCGGTTGGGACTGTATGAATGAAGAACAATTGAAGTCATTCATTGCAAAATGTAAATCGAACGGCCAGATTGGAGGAATTTACTGGACTCCGTTTACCGACTGGGCGCGTGATCCCGAAAGAACGGTGGATGCTGCTCCTGAATATAAATACAAGGATATCTACCTTTATGCTAACGGAAAACCACAGGAACTGGACGGTGCTTATGCCATTGATCCTACCCATCCTGCTGTAGAGGCAATGATGAAAAAGACGTCTAGCTTGTTTCACCGAACAGGATTCGAGTATGTGAAAATGGATTTTATGACCCATGGAGCGATGGAAGCTGATAAATGGTATCTTCCTGAAGTGACAACAGGTATCCAGGGATATAATTATGGGATGCAGTTGCTGGATAAATACTTTGGGGATATGTATATCAATCTTTCTATTTCTCCGGTATTTCCGGCACAATATGCACAGTCGCGTAGAATTGCCTGCGATGCATGGAATAAAATCAAGGATACTGAATACACACTGAATGCATTGTCTTATGGATGGTGGCAGAAGTATATCTATCAATTCAATGATGCAGACCATATTGTGTTGAGAGATGCTACAGATGGTGAAAATCGGGCGCGTATCACTTCCGGAGTTATTACAGGTATCTATATTGGTGGAGATGATTTCAGTGCTGCCGGAGGAAAAGATGGAAAAGACAAAGCGTTGAAATATCTGACGAATCCTGACATCAATGCTCTTGCTACAGGTGAAGTATTCCGTCCGGTAGAAGGGAATGGAGCTCAATCGGAACAGATTTTTGTAAGAAAGGAGAAAGATGGAACATTTCATTGCGTACTTTTCAATTATTCAGAACAGGAACAGACTGTGACACTTTCGTTGGATAGAATAGGGCTGGAGCAAACACGCAGTTATCAGGTGAAAGAATTATGGAGTGGCAGCCGGACTACTGCCAAAAATAAGATAGAGGTTACTATACCTGCCAAGGATGTGAAAGTGCTGGAATTCAACTAATAGCCGAAATCAATAAACTAACTGAAAAAATGAACAAATATAGAATTACTCTTATGGCCCTGTGCGTAGCTATTTGTACACAGGCTAAGGTTACTTTACCATCGTTTTTCACCGATAATATGGTGATACAACAAAAGAGTACGTTGATATTGCCCGGAAAGGCAAAAGCCGGCAAACAAGTCACAGTAAAAACGAGTTGGGATAACCGAAAATATACAGTTAAAGCGGGAGTGGATGGAAGTTTTACTTTGCGGTTACCTACTCCTGCTGCCGGAGGTCCTTACCAGATTGAGCTTTCAGACGGCGAAATGCTGACTTTGCGGAATATAATGGTGGGAGAAGTCTGGTTTTGTTCCGGACAATCCAATATGGAAATGCCAGTTGCCGGATGGGGCAAGGTTATGAATTATGAGCGGGAGGTGGCAGAAGCCAATTATCCGTTTATTCGTCTATTACAGGTAAAAAAGACTGTATCTTTAACTCCGCAGGATAACGTAGAAATGAACGGAGGAGGTTGGCAGGAATGTAGCCCTTCCTCTGTTCCGGAGTTTTCATCTGTCGCTTATTTCTATGCCCGCCAATTGTGGAAAGAATTAAATGTACCTGTTGGTGTGATAGATTGTACCTGGGGTGGCACTCCGGCCGAAGCGTGGACAAGCTTCGGTACCTTGCAACAGGTGATGGGTTTCCAGGAAGAAACAGCTAAAATGAAGAGACTGGATTTTAATAAAGAAGCTCTTTCTGCTGTTTATCAACAGGAGATGAAGGACTGGCGTGAACAATTTATTATCCGGGATGCTGGTTTTACTCAAGGAACTCCGCAATGGATTTCGGCTTTACAGACTGGGAAAGAGTGGAAGCCTATGGAGTTACCCGGTTATTGGGAAGAAAAAGGACTGGATGGGCTTGACGGTATTGTCTGGTTTCAAAAGGAGATAGATATTCCTGCCGAATGGGCAGGAAAGGAGGTAACTCTTAGTCTGGGAATGATAGATGATGAAGATATTACTTATTATAATGGTAAGGAAATAGCCAGAGGATCGGGGTTTGCCACCCTCCGGAAGTATACGGTTCCGGCTGGGGAAATTAAACCCGGCAAAGGAATTATCACAGTTCGTGTATCTGATTTCGGGGGAGAAGGTGGTATTCATGGAAAACCGGAAACTTTGTATGCGGAAATGGGTGGACAGAAAATATCATTGGCCGGAATCTGGAACTATCACGTTGGATTAACTTTGGATGAATTACCATCTGCGCCCATGTCACCGGAGGGTTCCAGTTATCTGTCTGTATTGTATAACGGAATGGTACATCCTTTTACGATTTTTCCAGTTAAGGGTGTTATATGGTATCAGGGCGAAGCTAACGTAGGCCGTGCCCGTCAGTATTCCCTTCTTTTTCAGTCGCTGATAGCCGACTGGCGGAAACAATGGAAACAGGAGTTGCCTTTCTATTTTGTGCAGTTGGCAAATTACTTGCGTAGTCAGGAGATACAACCCGATTCAAAATGGGCTGCATTGCGTGAAGCACAGTCTGATGCACTTTCTATGGAAGGCACGGGTATGGTATCGGCTATTGATCTTGGTGTAGCGCATGATATTCACCCAAAAAACAAACAGGAAGTGGGAAGACGGCTGGCTCTCCTGTCGTTGGCAAATACTTATCAGAGGGGCACGTATGATGTACCGGCTTTTCAGGAATACCGTATTTCGGGAAATAAACTGATACTTAGCTTTGATTGTGAAGTGAAGACTACGACAGGTGAACCCAAAGGATTCATTATTGCCGGACCAGATCAAGTGTTCTATCAGGCAACTGCTACTATCCAGGGAAAAGAGATTATCCTTGAATCGCCGGAAGTGGAAATACCCATTGCGGCACGTTACGGATGGGCGGATAATCCGGAGTGTAATCTTTATGGAACTGCCGGACTTCCGGTTGCTCCGTTCCGTACTGATAAATAAGAAATGATTATAATAACATTAAATAAATATACCGTGAAAGTAAAAGTTATTTTTTTATTCTGTCTTTTGGGCATCTCCTGTATGTTGAAGGCAGCTGACAAACCTATTATTAAGATTGAAACAGATTGCACAAGCCTGATTTTCCAGGTGGGAGACAACGGCCGTCTATACCAGCGTTATCTGGGTAAAAAACTAAATCATGAATCGGACTTTGTTTATTTGCCGCAGGGAACCGAGGTTTATATTACACATGGGGCAGAGGATTATTTTGAACCGGCTATTCAAGTGCTTCATAATGATGGAAATCCATCTTTATTGTTGAAGTACGTAGAACATAGTAGTAGCCGACAGAATGACGGAAGTGTAGAAACGGTGATTACCTTAAAGGATGACAAATATCCTGTGACTGTGAAATTGTACTATATAACGTATGCTGCGGAAAATATCATCAAAACATTCACTGAAATCAATCATCAGGAAAAGAAACCTATTGTATTGAGCAAATATGCTTCTTCTATGCTCCACTTTAACCGTGATAAATATTTTCTCACGGAGTTTTCCGGCGATTGGGCACATGAGGTCAATATAGCCGAGCGTGAACTGGCATTTGGTAAAAAAACGATTGATACCAAGTTGGGTGCACGTGCCAATATGTTTGTTTCTCCATTTTTCCAATTGTCTCTGGATGCTCCGTCGGAAGAAAATTCAGGAGAGGTATTAGTCGGTACTTTGGGGTGGACAGGTAACTTCCGTTTTACCTTTGAAGTGGATAACAAGAATGAACTTCGTGTCATTTCTGGTATTAATCCGTACGCTTCGGAATACAACCTTCCTGCTAAAGAAACCTTTCGCACCCCGGACTTTTATTTCACTTATAGCTTGAACGGTAAGGGAGAGGCCAGCCGCAACTTTCATGATTGGGCGCGCAAGTATCAGATTAAGAAGGGTGACCAGACCCGTATGACACTGCTCAATAACTGGGAAGCTACTTATTTTGATTTTGATGAGAATAAGTTGATTGGATTGATGGACGAGGCTGTTAAACTGGGAGTGGATATGTTTCTACTCGATGATGGATGGTTTGGTAATAAATATCCGCGTAGCAGCGATCATCAAGGGTTGGGTGATTGGAAAGAAACAGCGGATAAACTGCCGAATGGTGTAGGACGTTTGGTAGAGGAGGCGCAAAAGAAAGGCATTAAATTTGGAATATGGATAGAGCCTGAAATGGTGAATCCGAAAAGTGAACTGTATGAAAAGCATAAAGACTGGGTGATTCATCTGCCTAATCGGGATGAATATTATTTCAGAAATCAGTTGGTACTTGACTTGAGTAACCCGGCAGTGCAGGATCATGTATTCGGTGTGGTAGACAAATTGATGACAAACTATCCGGGCATTGCTTTCTTTAAGTGGGATTGTAACAGTCCTATCACCAATATCTATTCTTCTTATCTGAAGGATAAGCAGTCGCATCTGTATATCGAATATGTGCGCGGGCTGTATAAAGTGTTGGAGCGTGTGAAAAATAAATATCCGGATTTACCGATGATGCTCTGTGCCGGTGGTGGCGGACGCTCTGACTTTGAAGCATTGAAATATTTTACGGAATTCTGGCCTAGTGACAATACCGACCCTATCGAACGTTTATTTATTCAATGGGGATTCTCACAAATATTTCCTAGTAAGACGATGTGTGCACATGTTACGACCTGGAATCGGGGAACTAGCATTAAGTTCCGTACTGATGTAGCTATGATGTGTAAACTGGGCTTTGACATCAAACTGGATGATATGAACGAGAATGACCATATCTATTGTAATCAGGCGGTAGAAAATTATAATCGTTTGAAACCTGTTATCCTTGATGGCGATCTGTATCGTTTGGTTTCTCCTTATGGCAGTAACCATACCTCTTCTATGTATGTAAATAAAGGTAAGAATAAAGCTGTATTGTATGCATTTGATATTCATCCGCGTTATGCAGAAAAATTATTACCGGTACGTTTGCAGGGATTGGATGCTGACAGAATGTATCGTGTGAAGGAAATCAATTTGATGCCGGGTAGCAATTCTTCGCTTCAAGGTAACAATCAACTATATTCAGGAGAGTATTTAATGAATGTGGGACTAGAAGTGTTTACTACCCAACAACTGAACAGCCGGATTGTAGAAATCATTGCTGAATAAATCAACTGCCATGAATAGGTTTATAACAGGAATCTGTGCATTTTCATTGGCTTTTGTCACTTTGCAAGCAGGGGAGACTACTAAATATGTGAACCCTTTCATTGGCACAGGAGCCATTAACGGAGGACTTTCCGGCAATAATTATCCGGGAGCGACTTCACCGTTCGGTATGATACAGCTCTCACCGGATACAAATGAAGCACCTGATTGGGGAGATGCTTCCGGTTATGATTATAATAAACGTACCATTTATGGTTTCAGCCACACCCGCTTGAGCGGTACAGGAGCTTCCGACCTGATTGATATTCTTATTATGCCGACAAGCTGCGGGCGTACTTCTTCCGCATTTACTCATGAAGAAGAAAAAGTGGCTCCCGGCTATTATCAGGTGATGCTGAAAGATGAAAATATCAATGCGGAACTCACTACAACCCAAAGAACCGGTATTCACCGTTATCAATATCCGGCTGACAAAGATGCGGAGATTATTTTGGATTTGGATCATTCGGCTAATAAAGGTAGTTGGGGACGCAGGATTATTAACTCTCAAATTCGTATTCTTAACGATCATGCAGTAGAGGGTTACCGTATCATCACCGGATGGGCGAAATTACGGAAGATCTACTTCTATATGGAGTTTTCCAGTCCGATTCTTTCTACTACGTTGAGGGACGGCGGGCGCATGCATGATCATACGGTAGTGATTAATGGTACGAATCTTCATGGAAATTTCCGTTTTGGTAAATTGAAAGGCAAGCCGCTTACTTGTAAAGTCGCTCTTTCATCTGTGTCGATGGAGAATGCCCGTCAGAATATGGAGCAAGAAGCTCCACACTGGGACTTTGAACGATATGTGTCAGCAGCAGATGCTGATTGGGAGCAGCAGTTGGGAAAGATTGAAGTGAAAGGAACCGATTTGCAGAAAGAGATATTCTATACCGCTCTTTACCATACAATGATTCAGCCTAATACAATGTCTGACGTGAATGGTGAGTACATGGCTGCGGACTATACAACCCGGAAAGTTGGCAGTAAAGAGACGCATTATACTACATTCTCACTTTGGGATACTTTCCGCGGGGCACATCCGCTTTATACTTTGTTGGAGCCTGAACGGGTGACTGATTTTGTAAAGAGTATGATCCGCCAATATGAATATTACGGCTATCTGCCCATCTGGCAACTATGGGGGCAAGATAACTATTGTATGATTGGTAACCATTCGATTCCTGTGATTGTAGACGCAATCATGAAAGGTATCCCCGGAATTGATGTGGAAAAAGCCTATGAAGCGGTATATAACAGTTCGGTTACTTCGCATCCCAACTCTCCTTTTGAAGTATGGGAAAAGTATGGTTATATGCCCGAAAATATTCAGACTCAATCGGTTTCCATTACCTTGGAACAGGCATTTGACGACTGGTGTGTGGCTCAACTGGCTGCAAAACTGAATAAGGATGCCGATTATCAACGTTTCTACAAGCGTTCTGAATATTATCGGAACCTTTTCAATCCGGTAACCCACTTTTTCCAGTCGAAGAATGATAAAGGAGAATGGATAGAACCTTTCGATCCTTATAAATATGGCGCAAATGGAGGCTATCCGTTTACGGAAGGAAACGCATGGCAATATTTTTGGTATGTGCCGCACAATGTCACAGGATTGATTGAACTGACAGGTGGAGCTAAAGCTTTTGAACAAAAGCTGGATACATTCTTTACCACTCATCATCAGAGTGGCGAATTGAATGACAATGCTTCCGGATTTGTAGGCCAGTATGCGCATGGTAACGAACCTAGTCATCATGTTGCTTATCTCTATAATTATGCGGGACAACCATGGAAGACCCAAAAATATGTTAGTCATATCGTAAATAATCTCTATAACAACACTTCTTCCGGGTATGCGGGTAATGATGATTGCGGAGAGATGTCGGCATGGTATGTGTTCAGTGCCATGGGATTTTACCCGGTGAATCCTGCTGACGGCCGATATATTATCGGTACTCCTATTTTTGATGAATGTACGTTGAAACTTGCCGGTAATAAAGAGTTCCGTATTCAGACGATACGTAAATCACCTGAAGATATTTATATTCAGTCGGTGACTTTGAACGGGAAGAAATACAAGGACTTTTTCATTACTCATCAGGATATAACGAATGGCGGAACAATAATATTTAAAATGGGCAAGAAGCCGTCTGATTGGGGTAAATAAATTAACTAAGGTCTGTATTAAAATAAAAGGCTGCCTGTAAAGCAGCCTTTTATCGTAGTATAGATAAATGTTTTTATTTGGATTCTTCCGAGCTTTGTAACATTTGGAACAACTTATCCAGTTTCGGAGCCATGATAATCTCCGTACGGCGATTCTTGCTTCTTCCTTCTATTGTTTCGTTATCATCAACAGGCATATATTCACCGCGGCCGCTAGGCTGAATCTGCAAAGGATTTACATTGTAATTTTTGATGAGGATACGAACTACGGAAGTGGCACGGATCACACTCAAATCCCAGTTATCCTTGAATTGTACAGTATTGATCGGTTTGTTGTCCGTATGTCCTTCGATAAATACGTCGATGTCCGTCTGTTTGTTCAATACTTCGGCCAGTTTACCGAGAGCTTCCTCTCCACGTTTGTCCAAGCGGGCACTTCCTGACTGGAATAATAATTTGTCGGACATCGCTACATATACTTTTCCGTCTTTCTCGCGAACGGTCAGCTCGTCGGTGCTAAAACCAAGTAATGCGTCTTTTACATTACTCAAGAGATTCTGTACCTTATCATTCTGCGCCTTAATCATGTCCTGCAATTCATTGATCGTGCGTTCTCTTTCGTTCAGCTCATTTTTCTTTTGGCTCAACAGCGCATTCAGTTTTTCCTGTTCAGTCATGTTGACATTCAACATACTCTGATACTGGCGGATACTGTTCCCCATTTGGGTCGTATCACGCAAGAGGTTTTTGACTTGTGCCGATAGCTGGTTACCAACTTCGCGAGAGTTATTCAACAACTCTTGCAGACTATCTTTGCTTGCGGTAGCTGCCATCTCTGCAAGCAGGAACTTCTTTTTTGTTACACACGAAGTACACAATAGGAGCGTAACTAAAGTAAATAAAGTAATTTTCTTCATTGTGTTTTGTATTTTAAGTGGGTATGTATAATCAGCTTTGCAGAAACTCACAAAGTTTCTGTACAGCCAGTGCACGATGGCTGATTTGGTTTTTTATATCATTTCCCAATTCGGCAAAAGTACGGTCGTAACCTTCAGGCTTGAATACAGGATCGTAGCCAAATCCGGAATCACCGCGTTTTTCTTTGATTATTTCGCCTTTTATCACTCCTTCAAAGAGGTATTCCTTTCCGTCCAGTATCAACGAAATAGCGGTGCGGAATTGAGCTTTACGGTTTTCCTTTCCTTCCAGTTCGTGAAGAAGTTTGAACATATTAGCTTGGGCGTCGTGTCCTTCACCTCCTGCATAGCGAGCAGAATAGACTCCGGGAGCTCCGTTCAAGGCTTCCACTTCCAATCCCGTATCATCGGCAAAACAATCCAGATGATAGTTTTTATAGATATAGGAAGATTTTAATAGCGCATTTCCTTCCAGTGTTTCAGCTGTTTCGGGAATATCCGTTTGGCAACCGATATCATTGAGACTTAGTAATTCTACTTGATTTCCCAGGATAGCGGCTACTTCTTCCAGTTTATGAGCATTATTGGTAGCAAATACAAGTTTGCGTTTCATCATCTTATTTTTTGTTTTAACAAGGTTGTTCAATACTTATCAACCGGTTACTATTTCACTTTTAGCTTATCGAATCCTTCGCCGTACACACCGATAACGGAACTTTGAGAGATAAAAGCATTCGGGTCAATGCGTTTTACCAAACGGAAAATTTCGAGTGACTGACGTTTCTTGGCAAGTACTACCAACACTTTCACATTGTTTTTACTGTACCATCCCGTACCGTCGAGTACCGTTACTCCCCGGTCAGCGTCTTTGATAATACGGTCGGCTATTTCATCATATTTCTTAGAAAAGATGAAGAATTGAACTGATTGACGGGCACTGTTGATAATCCAGTCGAGCACAACACCAATAATAAACAAGGTGACAAAACCGAAAATAACCCGGCGCCAATCATGGAATACAAAGTAACAGGAACTGATAATGAATACATCACAAATCATAATCATTCGTCCGAGCGATACGTCTTTGTATTTATTGACGATGGCTGCGATAATATCTGTTCCACCCGTACTTCCATTGTAGTTGAAAGTGATACCAAGGCCTACACCACACATGGCTGCACCGATAATACAAGCCATGAAGTCCTGTCCTGTACCGAGCAACAGCGGTTTACCGTCCGGCGTCATATCCGGTGCTTCCACATAATTGTTCACCACCAACTGGAATAACCAAAGCAGAAAAGTCAGCGTAAAAATAGCATAAGTAGTTTTTATACTGAATTTCGGACCCAATATCCGGATGGCAAAGGTCATCAGAACTGCATTGATAATGAAGTATGACCATTGGATTGGGAATCCTGTTGCATAATAGATAATAGCTCCGATACCGGTAGTTCCTCCGGTAGTTATCTGATAAGGTAACAGGAATGCAGCCCATCCCAAAGAATAGCTTATCAATCCGAGAGTGATATAGATGTAATCTTTCACTTCTCTCATTACTTCCGCTTTTGTTAATTTATGCATAGGATTTGTGATTATGTTAGGCACGGATTACACGGATTTCGTGGTTCTGATTAACTCTAAACCGTGTTATCCGCGTAATCCGTGCCTAATTTGTTTTATACTACAACGTTTACAATCTTTTTCGGAACGACAATGATCTTTTTCGGAGTCTTGCCATCAATCCACTTCTGCGAACGTTCGTCGGCCAATACTGCTGCCTGGATAGCGTCCGAAGCTTCATCTGCTGCAAATTCCATATTGAAACGTGCCTTTCCGTTGAAAGAGATGGTATAGTTGATAGTATCTTCTTTCAGATATTCTTCGTTGTATGCAGGCCATTGGGCATCGCATACGGAAGTTTCGTGTCCCAATACATCCCACAACTCTTCGCAGACATGCGGAGCGAAGGGAGCGAGAGTGATAACGAGCTGTTCCAGAATCTCTTTTTTGCTACATTTCAGGTTGAAGAGTTCGTTTACGCAAATCATGAATGCGCTGATAGATGTATTGTAAGAGAACTGTTCAATATCACCTGTCACCTTCTTGATTAATTTATGAAGGCTCTTCAATTCTTCTTTCGTTGCAGGTTCGTCTGTTACCAAATATTCGTCTGTACGGCTGTAGAACAATGACCAGAATTTACGGATAAAACGGTGTACACCGTCGATTCCGTTTGTATCCCATGGCTTGGACTGTTCTACCGGACCAAGGAACATTTCGTACATACGAAGTGTGTCTGCACCGTATTTCTCAACAATCATATCCGGATTAACCACGTTGAACATGGATTTACTCATCTTTTCAACTGCCCATCCGCAAACATATTTCCCGTCTTCGAGGATAAATTCGGCTGTTTTATATTCAGGACGCCATGCTTTGAATGCTTCCAGATCCAAAATATCATTAGATACGATATTTACATCCACATGGATAGGAGTAACTTCGTACTGATCTTTCAGGTTCAGCGAAACGAAAGTATTGGTATCTTTGATACGATATACAAAGTTGCTGCGGCCTTGAATCATTCCTTGGTTTACCAACTTTTGAAATGGTTCTTCCATTACAGACACACCCATATCATACAAAAATTTATTCCAGAAACGAGAATAAATCAAGTGGCCTGTTGCATGTTCGGTACCACCTACATATAGGTCTACATTTTTCCAGTACTGGTCAATTTTCGGATCAACTAATGCCTGATGATTATGCGGGTCCATGTAGCGGAGATAATAAGCCGAAGAACCGGCGAATCCCGGCATTGTGTTCAACTCCAACGGGAAGACGGTTACATGGTCAATCTTCTCATTTTCTACGACACATTTGTTTACTGTATCCCAAGCCCATTTAGTTGCGTGTCCCAATGGAGGCTCACCTGTTTCGGTAGGCAGGAATTTAGCGACTTCCGGAAGTTCTAGCGGTAGGCTGGCTTCGTCAATCATATAAGGCATTCCATCTTTGTAGTAAACAGGGAACGGCTCACCCCAGTAACGTTGGCGTGAGAAGATGGCGTCGCGCAGACGGTAGTTCACTTTCACACGGCCCAGATTATGCTCTTTTACATATTTCTTGGTCGTTTCTATCGCTTCTTTGATGGTCAGTCCGTTCAATGAAAGATCACAGTAAGGAGTGACATCCGGACGCGGAGAATTGCAAACAATACCTTCTTTTGCATCAAAACTTTCTTCGCTTACATCACAACCTTCCACCAACGGACGGATTTCCAATCCGAAATGTTTGGCAAATGCATAGTCGCGGCTATCATGAGCAGGTACAGCCATAATGGCTCCTGTTCCGTATCCGGCCAGTACGTAATCGCTGATCCATATGGGCACTGCTTCACCTGTGAACGGGTTGATAGCATATGAACCACTGAACACACCGGTAACACTACGATCGGCGATGCGTTCACGTTCCGTACGTTTTTTGGTACGGTCGAGGTAGGCGTCTACTTCTGCTTTTTGTTCAGGAGTCGTTAATTGTGCCACCAATTCACTTTCCGGAGCCAATACCATAAAGGTAACACCGAACATGGTATCTGCACGAGTGGTGAAAATAGTGAATTCGAGATCACTGTCTTTTACTTTGAATTGCACTTCAGCACCTTCCGAACGTCCGATCCAGTTTCTTTGGGTTTCTTTCAGAGAATCTGTCCATTCGATCGTGTTTAATCCGTCAAGCAAACGTTGTGCATACGCAGATACACGCAAACACCATTGGCGCATTTTCTTCTGAATAACAGGATAACCACCACGTTCGCTGACTCCGTCAACTACCTCATCGTTAGCCAATACTGTTCCTAATTCGGCACACCAGTTTACCATTGTTTCGCCCAGATAAGCGATACGATAGTTCATCAGGATTTCTTGCTTTTCTTTTTCGTTTTTGGCGTTCCATTCTTCGGCTGTGAAACTGATATCTTCGCTGCAAGCGGCATTGAGTCCTTCGTTTCCGTAGATGGCGAAGGCTTTTTCCAGTTCTTCGATAGGACGGGCTTCCTGTTCATCGTTGCAATAATAGCTGTTGAACATTTTTTGGAAGGCCCATTGCGTCCAATGATAGTATTCCGGGTCGCAAGTACGGATTTCACGATTCCAGTCGAAAGAGAAACCTATTTTATCCAACTGCTCGCGGTAGCGGTTGATATTGTTGACGGTAGTGATGGCAGGATGCTGTCCGGTCTGGATGGCATACTGTTCTGCCGGCAGACCATAAGCGTCATATCCCATCGGATTGAGTACATTGAAGCCTTGCAGTCGTTTGTAACGGGCGTAAATATCCGAAGCAATGTATCCCAGCGGATGACCTACGTGTAGGCCGGCTCCTGATGGATAAGGAAACATGTTTAGTACATAAAATTTTTGCTTCGAATCATCTTCCGTAACTTGGTAGGTTTTCTCTTCTACCCACCTTTTCTGCCACTTCTTTTCAATTTCTCTGAAATTGTACTCCATAGTGATAAAGTTTTTATTTATAGTGATTTATACTGTTATTTCTAATTCGAGGCACAAATTTACGTGTTTATTTTCAGATAACCACGCTTTCCCTATTGACTTTCTTGTTTTTATTTTGTATATTTGAGGTCAATAATAATAAAGAAATAACAATGAAATATATAAATTTTATTACATAAAGTTCAATAGGTTAATATGCGAATTGCATAACGAGGATAACGAATGGGCAAGAAACTGTGAAGGTTCTTGCCCATTTTTGTTGCAATAATTCTATTTCAGGTATTGAAAGTGTTAAAAAAGAGTCTATAATAAATTAGGATACCGTTTATAATAAACCTTTTCATTATTTATTAAAAACTTGAATAGAGTTTATTCGATTGCGAGGTTTTTGTGTAAAGAAGAAAGAATGATTGCAATGAATAACCGGCATCTTCTTTTCTTCTTTGATAAATAATTCCTACAATATACTAAATGGATGTGTTAATTATATTATTTTACAATATTTCATTGTTTTGCTTGATAATCGATCATTTAACGTAGAAAGCTCCTGCTGTCTGTTCAATCGGATCGGACTTATGAGTCAGCTCCAGATTGAACAGAAACCATCGTTGAGTCAAAAAAAATGCAGAAATCGTCTGTCATATCATATAATTCTGTAATTTTGTTGTGCAAGTCCCATAAAACTAAACAGCATTTCAAAGTTAATCTTTTAATACTAAAAAATACATATAAGTATGAAAATGAATCTCCATTGTTTTGCGAATCTTATCCCGATAATGATTCTCGTGCTTTTCTCGCATAGCGGACTGATAAACGCAACCGAAGTCGGAAAACGTACTGACGCATTGGAAGCATCAGCCTGGAACGAATCCAAATGGATTTCCGCAGTAGATGCCCCTGTAGTGAAAGGACATAACAACGGTCGCGCAGCCGATGGCGCAAGTTGGTTCGTGTCCACCGTGAAAAACGAACAGAAAATTGTCTCCGCCAAGTGGATGACCGCTGGACTGGGAGTTTACGAGTTGTATGTGAATGGGAAACCCGTAGGCGGGGAATTTCTGAAACCGGGCTTTACACATTATGCGAAGACCAAACGTTCTTTCACCTATGATATTACAGATATCATCCGTACTAAGCCAAACGCCGAGAACATGCTCTCCGTACAGGTGACGCCGGGATGGTGGGGTGACAAAATTATAACCCCCGGAGGATATGACGGCATGATAGGCAAGAAATGTGCCTTCCGTGGTGTATTGGAACTGACTTTTTCTGACGGAAGCAAGAAACGCTACGGTACTGATCTTAAAAACTGGAAAGCCGGAATTGCCGGTCCGGTGAAACATGCCGGTATCTTTGATGGAGAAGAATACGATGCACGCGAACCGATGGGCTACGAATGTGTGGACAAACTCTCCACACCCGAAGAGAATACCGAATTCTCCGGCGACATCCTGCCTTCGGACGGAGCGGAAGTCTATCTGCGTACAGATCTCGCCCTCGCTCCTATCAAAGCATACGTTTGGAAGAATGTAGAAGGAACAAAGGAGAATGAGTTCGGTAAGGTGATTATCGCCCGTGAGTTCGCATCGGGTACGGAGATGACCGTAAGCCCGGGAGAGACGTTAGTGGTGGACTTCGGACAAAACTGTGCCGGCGTACCCTCTTTCGTATTCAAAGCCGCCGAGGGAACAGTGTTGACCTGTCTTCCCGCAGAGCTGCTCAATGATGGCAATGGTGCCAAGATTCGTGGAATGGACGGTCCGGAAGGAAGCTGCCATCGCGAAAACCTGCGCATCCCCCACACCGGTATCCGTCTGGATTACACCTTTGCTGGCGGAGATAACTATGTGGCCTATTATCCCTGTTGCACCTTCTTCGGTTACCGCTACGTCTCCATTACTGCCACCGGAAATGTCGCCATCAGGTCGTTGAAGTCCATCCCCGTCACTTCCATCACAAAGGAACTGGAGACCGGCACTATCACCACAGGCAACGACCTTGTGAACAAGCTCATCTCCAACACTTATTGGGGGCAGTTATCCAACTACCTGTCCATACCCACCGACTGTCCGCAGCGCGACGAGCGTCTGGGTTGGACAGCAGACACACAAGTGTTCGCAGAAACCGGTACTTTTTTTGCGAACACCATGAAGTTCTTTCACAAGTGGATGCGTGACATGCGTGACACCCAGAACAGTTTGGGCGGATTTCCCGGAGTGGCTCCCTTGGCACAATACGGTGATGAGAAAATGCGTTTGGGTTGGGCTGATGCCGGAATCATCGTGCCCTGGACGGTATGGAAGCAATTCGATGACACGAAAATCATCGAGGAGAACTGGAACGCCATGGACCTGTTTATGAACCACATCAACGACACCAAGTATAACCACGAGACCCTCTGCAGCGAGAACGGCAACTACCAATGGGCTGACTGGTTGAGCTACGAACCGCTGGAAAGTTGTAGCGGACTGGCTTTCTCTCCCCAAGGTCCGCTCCCTGATGCCGTCAGCTATTGGAACTATTTAAGCGCTTCCTACTGGGTGATAGATGCTTTCATGATGCGAGACATGGCTACCGCCACCGGTCGCAATGCCGCCAAGTACCAGCAAATGGCTGATTCGGCAAAGGCATACATCAAAGAGAACTTCCTCAACGAAGACGGCACCTTCAAAACCGCCATCCTCAACACTATGCAAACTCCTGCCTTGTTCGCCCTGAAGAACCAGCTTGTGGAAGGCGAAGCCAAAGCGAAGATGATAGACCGTCTGCGCGAAAACTTCATACAACACGACCTTTGCTTGCAGACCGGATTCTTGGGCACATCCATCCTCATGGCCACCCTCACGGAGAATGGCATGGAAGACATTGCCTATGAACTACTCTTCCAACGTAAGAACCCAAGCTGGTTGTACTCTGTGGACAATGGAGCCACCACCATCTGGGAACGGTGGAACAGCTATATGATAGACAAGGGAATGGGACCGCGCGGCATGAACAGCTTCAATCATTATGCCTACGGATGCGTATGTGAATGGATTTGGGAAACCGTTGCCGGCATCGCAGCCGATCCCGCCACTCCCGGCTTCAAACATATCATCATGAAGCCTATTCCAGATAAGCGACTGGGACACGTGACTGCCGAATATCGTTCCGCCGCCGGACTCATCAAGAGCGCCTGGAAATACGAGGGCGACACCTGGATTTGGGAATTCACTATTCCTAAGGGTGTTACCGCTACCGTAACCCTTCCCGGAGAGATGAAGTCAAAGAACTATGGAAGTGGAACTTACAAGGTGACCAAATAAAGTATATAGTTGAGATAGTTTTTCATGTAGAAATTGATATTAAGGAGATGTGTCGAAACTCTCTTTTTAACATGATTACCCTCATTACAGATAGCTGTGATGAGGGTAATTCTTTATTTATAAAGGTTTTAACATACCTTCTTTTCTCTTGTTTTGGCAAACATTCATATTGTTAGCTTATTTGTTTTTTGCATAATGCGCTTGTCATGCGAGTTACTTTTTGTTTTAAACCTCTTCGCATATCGGCATATCCATTCCTTTGTACACAACCACAATCTTATGAAGTTGTGTAGTGCCGACTGCTCTCTTCACCGTATCAGTGTCAGCATAGCGATTGGCTTGGGCAATAGCTTCCAGTCGCAGTTCTTCTACGCGGTTTTCGGGGTCTTTATACTTGGCATATTTCAGCTCCACAATGTAGCTGTGCTTCATGTCGGAATAGATATCCAGTAGCGGACAAAGGAAAATGTCGACATAGCCTGCCTGTGTGTCCTGTTCGGAAATGGGACGGTAGAAACGGTTTTGTGCCGTCATGGCAAGCGTGAAGCCATGAACGAAAAATTCTCCTTTCTGCTTGTCGCGCTGGGAGGTGTAGCGTTTCAGGCAGTCGGCAATATAATCGAAATAGGCTTTCCAGTCACCTCGGTAGGCAAGAGCGCTGGCAAGTTCGTTCTTTTCGTAACTGCTGAAATTGAGTTCGGCTTCGTTGTAGGTACTCAGCAGATAGGTGTAGATTTGTTCGCGGACTACCTGGTTGGGGATAGTGAGTTTAGTTTTTCCTTCATACGTGCCGCTAATGGTGAGCATACCGAAATAGTAGAGTAGGCTTACAAAGTTGTCGGGATTGGTGATATTGACGGCTGGAAAACCTTTTTTCAGTTCTCCGGTGACGTAACCTTCGCTCACCAATGTTTGTATGATGGAGGCATCATGGGCAAACTCTTTGTCCTTCCGGATGAGCATACGTAATTTTTCGTAGTCGATACGGATATTGTCTTCTACCATATCCCGGGGGGCTTTGCCTCGTTGAATATAATTCTTGACGAAGTAGAGCACCATGTTGGAGTTGTACATAGTAGTTTCACCATAACATTCTTCTGCAAAACAGTAGTTGTCATACCAGGGTTTTATTATTTCTATCAGTTCGTCCACACTGTGGTTGAATGGACTGGTGGTGGAATAGTAAGTGAGCATTTGGCGCACTTCTTCTTCTGTGAAACCTATCATCTCGTTAAATTCCGGTGTGAGCGAGTAGTTGGTTCCGATGTTGAAACCGCTTGTGAGGTCGTCCATTGTCACGGGGCTTACGCCGGTGATGAAACAACGCTCGATGCTGGAATAGGTTCCGGCTTTTATTTTATTGAAGAAGGCACGCAGATAACCTTCGCCATGTGTTTCGTCCGTATAGCGGTGCAGGCTTTCTATATCCGAGAGGATGGCATTGGTGAAATGGTCGTATTCGTCAATAAAGAGGTAAATACGTTGGTTGGTCTTATTACATTCTGTGAACAGGTATTCAAATTGTTCGACAGCTCCTTCTTTTTTGTCGAGTTCTTCCCTGATGCCTTGAGGGAGATAGTCAGCGTAAATGTCACAGAAGTAGTCGAACATTGTTTGGCAATGCGCGTCCAGTCCCTTGCGGTAGTTGTGCAGTTCACCGACTATTCCGGAGAAGTTGAGATACAGCACCAGATAGCTGTTCCGGTCAGGTGTAGGGTGCTTTCCGATGTAAAGGTCGCCAAACAGCGCTTCGAACTTATCCTTGGCAAGTATATCATAATAGTGCTGCAACATATTTACTGTGAGACTTTTGCCGAAACGGCGCGGGCGAATAAAGAAGAAAAACTTGTCCGCCTCTTCTATCATGGGTATAAACCGGGTTTTGTCCACATAATAACAGTCGTCGCGGCGGATTACTGCAAAGTTCATCATGCCGTATGGGATACGTTTCCTGTCCGGTGCTATATATTTTTCCATAACTTATACCTTATTTTAGGAGCTTTCTTTGAACATAAACAAAGGTACGGGCTTTTTGTTACTTCTCCAAACAAACATTCCATAACTTCTCGCTATCTTTGCACTCTATTAAACAAACATCACCATCATTATGGAATTGAAGCATGGATATTACCATCTGATTGCGATACTTGTAGTTGCCATCTGGGGATTGACTTTTATATCAACCAAAGTATTGATTAATCACGGATTGACCCCTCAGGAGATATTCTTTTATCGTTTTCTCATTGCTTATCTGGGCATTTGGGTGATTTCTCCCAAACGTCTGTTTACGAGTAACTGGAAAGACGAACTTTGGTTGATGGCAGGAGGTTTCTTCGGTGGTTCGCTCTATTTCTTTACAGAGAATACAGCTTTGGGCATCACGCAAGCATCCAATGTCGCTTTCATCATTTGCACAGCTCCTTTGCTTACTACCATTCTTTCCCTTCTCTTTTATAAGAGTGAAAAAGCCACCAAAGGTTTGATTTATGGTTCCATATTAGCTTTAATCGGGGTGGGACTGGTGGTCTTCAACGGTAGTTTTGTACTTAAATTATCTCCGGTAGGGGATTTGCTTACTTTACTTGCCGCTCTGTCGTGGGCATTTTATAGTTTGGTAATAAAGAAAATGACAGGGCGTTATCCTACCCTGTTTATTACCCGTAAGATATTCTTTTATGGGGTATTGACCATACTTCCCGCCTTTCTTCTTCATCCGCTGCAACCGGACTTTGATGTACTTTTAAAACCGATTGTATTATCCAATCTCTTATTTCTAGCTGTTCTGGCTTCCTTGATATGTTATGTCCTTTGGAATGTGGTCTTAAAACAGTTGGGAACCGTCAGGGCTTCCAACTATATTTATTTGAATCCGCTTGTCACAATGGTGGCTTCGGTACTCATTCTTCACGAACAAATAACGTGGATTACATTGTTGGGGGCTGGTTGCATTATATTTGGAGTCTATCAGGCAGAAAAGAAATAAGAAAGAATTTCTTATTTTCATATAGAAGAAACTCTTTCTTATTTCAGTTTGAATGACAGATCTGTTTTATATCTTATTTAGCGAGTAATTGGAAAATTTTATTGCTTACGTCGCTATTTTCCTGAACACCGCCAAAAAGCTTGGATTGTGGACCGTATGCAAACAGTGGAACCATGATTGGTGTATGTCCTTTAGATACAAACATTGCTTTCATTTTGCCTTCTTTTATGTTTCCGTCACGTAAAGCTAATGCTCCGGTTTCATGATCAGCTGAAATAATCACTAATGTATTTCCATCTTTTTCTGCAAATCTGATGGCGGCTTCTACTGCTTTATCAAAGTCCAATACTTCACGGACAACTGCCGAATAGTCATTACTGTGCGCACTTTTATCTATTCGGGCACCTTCTACCATTAAGAAGAAACCGTTAGTACTCCTGTTCGAAAGATAGTTAATAGCCATTTGGGTGGTAGACGGAAGGAAATCTCCTCGATTTTCGTTTACAGAAGCCGTTTTGCTCTTTGTGGGTAAATATCCCAGTTTTTTAGATTTCTTGATAGCTTTATCATTCGGTTCCTCTATGATGGTGAACTCTTTTTTGATTTCCTTTTGAACGTTTGGTGCTTGTTTTTCAAATAGTTCATAACTACCGGCAGAAAAAAATGTCAGCTTACTGTTAGAAAGATCCGCCCAAATTTCTTTAGACATTCCACGTTCCGGTTGGTGAGCAAAGAAAGCTGCAGGGGTGGCTCCGTCAAGATTGTCAGTAGTAACGATTCCTGAAATGTAGCCATAACCGGATAACTTTTCGGGTAGGTTTGGAATAACCTGGTTATTTTCATCCATTCCGAGTGCTCCGTTTTTAGTTTTCTTTCCGGTTGAGTAAGCTGTACCGGAAGCTGCTGAATCTGTTGTAAACTTGTTGGCGGATTGTGTTCTGACGAAACCGCATGTTTTTAAATTAGCGATAGTAAGCTGTCCTTGATTAGCATACATTCCTGAACAGATATGTGCCAGTCCCATGCCGTCGCCTATCATTAAAATAACATTCTTGACAGGTTTGTCGGTAGCATCCATTTCAAATGAAGGAACATACGAACTTTGTGGATTTTCGTTCTTAAAATCTCCTTTGACGATTTCTTGTGCTGATAGATTATAACAAAAGAATAAGGAAAGAATAAATAAGTGAATTTTAAATTTTACATTCATGGCTAATATGTTTTTAATTAGAAGTAAGTAATTCGGATATGTTGACTGTATCGTATGGCTTTTCTCCAAATGCGGCATAATATTCTAATTGCATCTGGTTGTTTTCTTTGTCAATAGAAAGGATGCCGTAGCCCGGTAAATCCATTTGTTTTAGGTGATACAATACCCTATACTTTCTTAGATGTTAATTCTCATGCAGATTTAATTTATCTTGCTTTAGAAAAATGTTATTACGCTGTAACAGTTCATCAGGTAGAAGGGAATAATTATGAAGCTAATATTTATTCTATTGCATCTCCTGTGTTGCCTATTCAAAATATGACGGTACAGGACAACAGGGGGACTTGGTGGAAATTGCTGTTTATATGTATTGGTGTAGCAGGTTTAGGGGGAATCGGGTGGAGATTGAAAAGCATGATAAGAAAGAAATTCAAGAAAATGACCACCTGTATTCCTCGTTTGAAGCTCCTGTGCTGAATACCACACCGGGAATTTATATGCTGAACGGATTTCAGGTAATTAATCGGGATTTAAAAGATATTACCGGAAAATTCACGCCCATTATGCGGCAATTATTGTCTGTTATTATTCTTTATTCCAATCAGAATAATAAGGGGATTTCCAATATCAAGTTAAAGGAATTGTTGTGGTATGATAAATCAGAGGAGAGTTTCTCTAACAACCGTAGCGTAAATATACGTAAGATACGTCTTTTGTTGGAAGAGGTGGGAGACACGGAGATATCATCAGCAAATGGTTATTGGTACTTTCTTAATAAGGGACATGTATATAATGATTATACCATAGCTAATCAGTTAATACAAAAGATGGCGTCTTTAGATGTAGTCCATAAGGAAGATCTGGAAAAATTGCTGAGCCTGGCTTCGTTTGGTCAATTACTTCCTAACATGCAATTTGATTGGGTAGATAGTTTTAAAGCGGATTATTCCGATTCAATGATTGATCTTCTGAGTCGGTTAAGAGATAGCAGGCAATTTGTTGGAAATGATAACTTGAGAATACAAATCTCAAATTGTATTTTGCGATTTGATTCGCTAGATGAAGAGTCTGTTCGTGTTAAATGCCGAGCTTTGGTCGATTTGAAACGTATGGGAATGGCATATACTGCATTTGATCAATTCACCAAGGAGTATAAGCTAATATTGAATGAGGATTTTAAATATAGTTTTGAGCAGTTTATAAGTGAAGTGTAATTGGCAGACTTTGCCTAATTCTTTATTTATAATTTCACTCATAACGGTACGGAAATGAGGTAAACTCATACAATTATAATTCAAAAAAAAATTCCGCAAACATTCTCAACTATACTTATCCCTATGAGAAAAAATACTCATAGCAATGAGAAGAAATACTCATAGTAATGAGAATTTTTTCTCATTGCAGTGAGAATATACCTTTGTTAGAATAGGCTGAAACAGTTCATTACGGTGCAAAAACGAGTCGTTTTAAAGATAGCTGTTCTGATAGGAAACGTCCGGACATAAAAAAAGGAGCAACGCCTTGCTCCAACCTTTGTTAACCTTAAATCTAATACTATGAAAAACACATTGCAAAGATACGGACTCTTGGGAAATTAGTAAATTATCCAAGAAAAATAGCATGTTTTATAACACGTTTTAATAGTTTTCTCCTACTTGTTAAGAAATTACTCCTCCTTATTTCAAGGTATGTAACATTAATTTTGAAAATTGAATCGGAGCATACCGTTGATTCTCTGCTGAAAAACCGTTATCTTTGCAAGGATAATCACATTATGTACTCAATAAAGAAGAAAAGGAGACACCCGTGAACGAAGAAGAGATCGTCCTCACCCCGATGATGAAACAGTTTCTGGATTTGAAGGCAAAACATCCGGATGCAGTGATGCTGTTTCGTTGTGGTGACTTTTATGAAACATATTCTACGGATGCCATCGTTGCCGCCGAAATTTTAGGGATCACACTGACAAAACGTGCCAATGGGAAAGGAAAAACTATCGAGATGGCAGGTTTTCCTCATCATGCCCTTGATACCTATCTTCCGAAACTGGTTCGCGCCGGAAAACGTGTTGCTATCTGTGACCAGCTGGAAGACCCGAAAATGACGAAGAAGCTGGTGAAGCGTGGCATTACCGAATTGGTTACTCCCGGTGTTTCTATCAATGATAATGTACTGAACTATAAAGAGAATAACTTCCTGGCTGCCGTTCATTTCGGAAAGGCTTCCTGTGGAGTTGCCTTTCTCGATATTTCTACCGGTGAATTCCTTACGGCAGAAGGTCCTTTTGATTATATAGACAAGCTGTTGAATAACTTTGCCCCTAAGGAAATTCTTTTTGAACGTGGCAAACGCCTGATGTTTGAAGGTAATTTCGGTAATAAGTTCTTCACATTCGAGTTGGACGACTGGGTATTTACAGAAACGACTGCCCGTGAGAAACTGCTGAAACACTTTGAAACGAAGAATCTGAAGGGTTTCGGAGTGGAGCACTTGAAGAATGGCATCATTGCTTCCGGCGCTATTCTGCAGTATCTGACAATGACGCAGCATACGCAGATTGGCCACATCACTTCATTAGCACGTATTGAAGAAGATAAATACGTCCGTCTGGATAAGTTTACGGTGCGTAGTCTCGAGCTGATTGGCAATATGAACGATGGCGGAAGTAGCCTGCTCAATGTGATCGACAGAACAATCAGCCCGATGGGAGCGCGTTTGTTGAAACGTTGGATCGTTTTTCCGTTGAAGGATGAGAGACCAATCAATGAACGCTTGAACGTAGTGGAATATTTCTTCCGTCAGCCTGATTTTAAGGAACTGATTGAAGAACAGTTGCATTTAATAGGAGATTTGGAACGTATTATTTCCAAAGTGGCTGTAGGGCGTGTGTCGCCCCGTGAAGTCGTTCAGTTGAAAGTTGCCTTACAAGCGATTGAGCCGATAAAACAGGCATGTATGGAAGCTGATAATGCAAGTTTGAATCGTATTGGCGAACAGCTGAATCTTTGTATTTCTATTCGTGACCGGATTGCCAAAGAGATTAAGAATGATCCTCCTTTACTGATAAATAAAGGTGGAGTGATTCAAGATGGTGTGAACGCAGACTTGGACGAATTGCGGCAAATTTCCTATTCAGGAAAAGATTATCTGCTAAAGATACAGCAACGAGAGAGCGAGGAAACGGGTATTCCGAGTTTGAAAGTGGCTTATAATAACGTATTCGGTTATTACATCGAAGTCCGTAATGTCCACAAAGATAAAGTTCCTAAAGAGTGGATTCGTAAACAGACGTTAGTCAACGCAGAACGTTATATCACGCAGGAACTAAAGGAATATGAAGAAAAGATTTTGGGAGCGGAAGATAAGATTCTGATTCTGGAAACGCAGCTATATACGGACTTAGTACAGTCATTGATGGAATTTATTCCACAGATACAGATTAATGCGAATCAGATTGCACGTCTGGACTGTCTGTTGTCATTTGCCAATGTGGCCCGTGAGAATCGTTATATCCGTCCGATTATTGAGGATAATGACGTATTGGATATTCGTCAGGGGCGTCACCCGGTAATAGAAAAACAACTTCCGATAGGGGAGAAGTATATTGCCAATGATGTAATGCTGGATAGCAATACACAGCAGATTATTATTATTACAGGTCCGAACATGGCCGGTAAGTCTGCGCTTCTGCGTCAGACAGCATTGATTACGCTATTGGCTCAAATCGGCTCGTTTGTTCCTGCGGAAAGTGCTCATATCGGTTTAGTTGATAAGATATTTACCCGCGTAGGAGCGAGCGATAATATATCAGTCGGTGAATCTACATTCATGGTAGAGATGAATGAAGCGGCTGATATCCTGAACAATGTTTCTTCCCGGAGCCTGGTATTATTTGACGAGTTGGGTCGTGGTACCTCTACGTACGACGGTATTTCCATTGCTTGGGCTATTGTAGAGTATATTCATGAACATCCGAAAGCAAAAGCACGTACCTTATTTGCTACGCATTATCATGAATTGAATGAGATGGAGAAATCTTTCAAGCGTATCAAGAATTATAATGTATCAGTGAAAGAGGTGGATAACAAGGTAATCTTCCTTCGTAAACTGGAACGTGGCGGTAGTGAGCACTCTTTCGGTATTCATGTAGCAAAGATGGCAGGTATGCCGAAGAGCATTGTGAAGCGTGCCAATGAAATATTGAAGCAACTAGAATCCGATAATCGTCAACAGGGAATAACAGGTAAGCCGTTGGCAGAAGTGAGCGAGAATCGTGGAGGTATGCAGTTAAGCTTCTTTCAGTTGGATGATCCAATTCTTTGTCAGATTCGCGATGAGATATTAAATCTTGATGTGAATAATCTTACTCCTATTGAAGCGCTGAATAAGCTGAATGATATAAAGAAGATAGTCAGGGGGAAATAAAGCGAAAATGTATATAATGTCTTAGGGTATGTTTTCGATCGTTTTCCTGGCATTAGAGGGAAATGGTATTTATTTTATTGATAAAAAAAGAGGGATTAGTGATGTTTGAACCGCTAATCCCTCTTTTTCTGATTTAGGCTAGGCTATTTTCTTTTTCTTCTTGTCATAGAAGAACATAAAATAGACACCTATTATTATAAACGGAACGCTTAACCATTGTCCCATATTGAGCATCATGTTGTTTTCAAAATCTTCCTGGTTTTCTTTCAGGAATTCGATGAAAAAGCGGAAGGTGAAGATATAAGTCAGGCAAAGCCCGAAGAAGAAGCCACGGTGCAGTTTTTTGCTATAATTCTTGTACAGATAAATCATGATGAAGAACAGGATAAGATAGGCGATGGCTTCGTAAAGCTGTCCCGGATGGCGGGGTTGCATATCCACACGTTCAAAAATGAATGCCCAGGGTACATCAGTCGGCTTGCCGATGATTTCAGAGTTCATCAGGTTGGCAAGACGGATGAAGCAGGCTGTGATTGGAGTAGCTACGGCAATCATGTCCAACACATCCATATAATGGAGTTTTGTCTTACGGCAATACAGCCAAAGTGCTACTATCAATCCCAATGTACCGCCATGACTGGCCAATCCTTCGTATCCGGTAAACTTCCAGTTTCCGTCCGGCATAAACTTGATGGGAAGGATCATTTCCCAGAAATGAGACAGATAATATCCCGGATCATAGAACAAACAGTGTCCCAGGCGGGCACCGATCAGAATACCAAAGAAACAGTAAAAGAAAAGCGGGTCAAACTTCTTTTCTTCTATCTTTTTGTCCCGGTACTGGTAGTGAACAACAACATAAGCAAAGAATATTCCTACTGCCCACAATAATCCGTAATAACGGATGGAAATGCCGAACAGGTTGAATAGTTCGGGATTCGGGTTCCAGGTGATGTTGAGAAGTGAATACATAGGCTTGGTAGTTATTTATTTATAGTGACTGTTCTTTGAATTTTTCCGCAACCATTCGGTATGTTGGTATATCAATCCCTTGTTCTTCGGCGGCTGCAATCATATCGAAGAGCAATCCCTGTATTTCAGAGTCATGTCCGCGTGCCAGATCTTTCTGCATGGAAGCAGTGCTTTCGGGATCAAGTTTGTCGATGACTCTCAGATTGTAGCTGATGGGGTCCTCCGGGAATTCAATGCCCAGTTTCTTTCCTAAGGCGGCGCTTTCCGTAGAAAGTCCGATAAATGTATCCCGTATCTTTCCCGGTTTCTGTACTTCTCCCATCGGAACATCGTAGTAAGCGCCCGTCACAGCCATTGCAGAGATAAACGACCATTTGATAAACGTATCCCGGTTGATGTCCGATGACAGGTCTACCTTTATGCCTGCTTCCTGCAAGTCTTGTTGGATGGCTTCCAGCAATCCGGGCTTTACAATTGTACCGTGATGGGCACCATATACTAGACGGAATATCTTTCCCATTTGGGTGATTTCTCCTGTGCCGGATACGAAACCTACGATATAGATGCATCCGTCGAGAACTGTAACTTCCGGAACCAGCTTTTGTATGCGCGGTCCTGTGCCGTACACATTCAGTATAGGGATGACGACCGTGTCTTTGTGTGCTGCCCTTTTAATCAGTTCTATGATAGAATCGACCGAGTAACCTTTCACGCATACGAATACCACATCTGCTTTTCCATTGAATTCTTCAGCGGTAGTTGCCGGAATCCGGAGCGTATGTTCGCCCTTCAAATCCGACTTCAGTTTCAAACCGTTCGTTTGAATCGACTGCAAATGAGCTCCACGGGCAATACAAGTTACGTCTTTGCCTGCCAGCGACAAGAATCCTGCGATACTGCCGCCTACACCTCCCGTTCCTGCAATGAGATATTTCATATTGTTAGCGAATTAGTAATTAATAAGTCGTCGGTGGTTACTGATAATCACACGTTGAAACGGAAATGCATGATGTCGCCATCCTGTACGACATACTCTTTTCCTTCCACGCCCAGTTTTCCGGCTTCTTTCACAGCTGCTTCCGAGCCGTATTGGATATAATCTTCGTATTTGATAACTTCGGCACGGATAAAGCCTTTTTCAAAATCGGTGTGGATTACTCCGGCACATTGAGGAGCTTTCCATCCTTTTTCGTAAGTCCAGGCACGTACTTCCTGTACGCCGGCTGTGAAGTAAGTTTCAAGATTCAGGAGTCTGTAAGCAGATTTGATAAGACGTGCTACGCCCGACTCTTCCAGCCCTACTTCGGCAAGGAACATCTGACGGTCTTCATACGTTTCCAGTTCGGCGATGTCCGCTTCTGTTTTAGCCGCGACAATCAGAATTTGAGCATCCTCGTCTTTTACGGCTTCGCGTACCATATCTACGTATTTATTTCCGTTTACTGCGCTTGCTTCATCAACATTGCAGACATACATTACCGGTTTGCTGGTCAATAAGAACAGTTCGTGAGCAATCTTTTGTTCGTCTTTTGTTTCAAAAGTCACTGTACGTGCAGATTTTCCCTGTTCCAGTGCATCTTTATATTGAACGAGTACATCGTAAGCCAACTTTGCAGCTTTGTCTCCACCCGTCTGTGCTTGTTTTTGTACTTTCTGGATACGGCTTTCGATCGTTTCCAGGTCTTTTAGTTGAAGCTCGTAGTCGATGATTTCTTTGTCGCGGACGGGATTTACGCTTCCGTCTACGTGTGTCACGTTGTCATCGTCGAAGCAACGGAGTACGTGGATAATCGCGTCTGTCTCACGGATATTGGCAAGGAACTTGTTTCCCAGTCCTTCTCCTTTGCTTGCGCCTTTCACCAGTCCGGCGATATCTACTATTTCTACAGTTGTAGGAACAATTCGTTGGGGATGTACCAATTCAGCGAGTGCATTCAGACGTTCGTCGGGAACAGTGATTACACCTACATTGGGTTCAATTGTACAGAAAGGGAAGTTTGCCGCCTGTGCTTTTGCGTTCGACAAACAGTTGAAAAGTGTCGACTTACCCACGTTCGGTAGTCCGACAATACCACATTGCAATGCCATTTATCTATTTCGTTTTTATTTAGTTATCGATAATCTGACTGCAAAGATAGGCATTTTGGCAAAGTTTTAGTATTTTGCCTGGTATTTCTTATAAAAAATCAGGAATAAAGTAAATCCGATCAGAGCAAATGGTACACCTGCCAGAGCCGGATAGCGGTATCCACCACTAACAGCCAGTCCGCCTACGTAAGCACCGATAGCATTTCCGAGATTGAACGCAACCTGCACACAGGCTGCTCCCAGCATTTCTCCTCCCTTTGATACGCGGATAATTAATATCTGCTCTGGACTGGATACAGCGAATAGTCCTGCCGTACAAAGGCACATCAATAGGGCGGCTGCCCATTTATATGGAGAAAGGAAGAAAATAAGCAATAGCATCATGCAGATAAGTGCTTGAGCGGCAGTTCCTACTTTTCCGGGGGTATAGCGGTCGGAGAGACGTCCGCTAATCAGGTTTCCCACTACCATACCGAAGCCGGCAAGGATCATTAAAGGCGTAATGTTTTCTGCGGAGAAGCCGGACACATTGGTAAGCATCGGATTGATGTAGCTATACCAGCAGAATACACCGCCATTGCCTAGTGCCGTAGCGCCCAAAATCAGCCATGGAGCCGGAGTTTTAAGAAAGCGGAATTGCCCTTTAAAGCCGGTATCTTGCAAACCTTCTACATGAGGAACCCATCGCCAGATATAATACATGATAACAATTCCCCAGATACCGACCAACAGGAAAGTGGCACGCCAGGAAAGCATGGTACTTAAGGAAGTTCCCAAAGGTACACCAAACAGGTTGGCAATGGTCATTCCTGCAATCATGATGGAGACGGCTTCCGAACCTTTACCCTTGTCGGCTAGTTTCTCGGCAACAATAGAGCCTACTCCGAAGTATGCACCATGAGGCAAACCGGAGATGAAGCGGGCAGCGAGCAATACCCAATAATTGGGAGCCATAGCCGCACAGATATTACCTATCATAATTAAGGTAACTAATACTAACAGAATATGTTTTAGTGGATATTTGCGAGCCAATGTCAATACAGGTGCGCCAACACAGACGCCTAATGCATAAGCAGAAATGAAATGCCCTGCGGTAGGAATACTAATACCTAAATCTTTTGCTACATCGGGCAAAATTCCCATCATTACAAATTCGGCAATACCTAATCCCAGTGTGCCGAACGCCAATGCAATAAGACTCTTCTTCATACCAAACTTAACCTTAATACCTGTTACCTTTTTACCTTACTATTATTTGCCGCTTATTCATTTCGGCTGCAAAGGTAAAACAAAATCTTTCAGGGTGAGTTCGATGAGATGGATTTTGATTTAAATCAATTTAGACAATGTCGGTGTAAACTGATGACGGGAGATTTATGTAGTATATGTAAATTGTAGTCATTTACTTTCTTGCTAATTCTTGCAAATATTTGAAGAATTTGCAAGAATTAGCAAGAAAAGAATGTAATATTGAGAAATGTGTATTTGCTAAGTATATGATAAATAGATTTATTGTTTCCTTATCCATTCAATGATATCTTGCAGGACTTCCGGATTTATTGTTTCTTCCAACTGCCCGTATTCAGCCAATGTTCCTTTTTCGCAAGTCTGAAACAGATGATTTAAGTTCGGATAGGCTTTGACTGTTACATTTTTGTTTCCATTTCCGGTGACTCTTTCCTGGATGGCAGTCAGGTTCATGGCGGCATCCACTTGAATATCCTTTTCTCCGTTCAGAGCCAGAACCGGACATTTTAGTTTCTTCAAATCCTGGGCCGGGTCATATCTCATAAAATGAAGATACCACGGAGAAGTCATCGAATTGATTTGTGCGGATAGTTGCTGGATGGTATTTAGGTCTTTCAATTGTTCGGGAGACATTGTTTTTGTAACGTCTGCATACAGTTCTTTCTGCAACTCTTCGGGAGTTTTGTCTGTTTGTTGCAGTATGGCATATCTGTTCCGTATTGAAGGCTTCATCCCTTGCCAGACAGCATCCGGCATTCCCTGGGATTTAGAGATTAACTCTACTTGCTTCAGCATCAGACTGTCGCCTCTCACGCCCGCCCCTGCCAATGAAACGACAAATGCAATGGATGGGTCCTTTTGGGCAACGATGAATGCAATGATTCCGCCTGCGCTATGTCCGATAATTCCAATTTTCTTTGCATTTATTTCTTTTCTGCTGCGTAGATAATTCACCATTGCTTCCGTATCTGTGGCAAAATCTTCATTGGTAGCTGTTGCGTGAGTACCTTGTGAAGCGGCAGTACCCCTGTCATCACATCTAAGTACGGCAATTCCGTTTCGGGTCAGATAATCGGCGATGACAAAGAAAGGTTTGTGTCCCATGATTTCCTCATCCCGGTTCTGCGCACCGCTTCCCGTCACCATTACTACTGCCGGAAATTTAGTTCCTTTTTCGGGAAGAGTCAATGTTCCGGCAAGGTTAATTCCATCCCGTTCATTCCTCACGGTGACTTCTTCACTTCTGTAAGGGAAAGGCGGTTGAGGCTCCTGTGGACGCTTGGGGCGGCTAGCTTCTCCCTTTTTCAAATTCAACGGAAGGGGCATCCCTTGCGTAAATGTTCCGTTGATTGTATTATCACTGTTCAGCTTTCCTTTGTACGAAGCATGAATCACAGGTATCTGGATAATTAAAGTGGAATCATTGAAAGAAGTGGTCTGTGTCTTGATGCGGTTGGCTCCCTGGTCGGGACTGTCCAATGTGGTCACATAAGCGCCTTGTTCCGTTTGACTGATGTGGAATACAATAGTCAATGAACCGGTGGGAATGGAAAGTTTTCCGTGCCAGGTTCCCGAAATATCTTGGGCGGAAATAGAGGATGAGAAGAACACTCCGGCTAATAGTCCGGTAATGAATATAACAATGCAGGTAGCCTTTACTATTTTCATAAACGAAAAAATTGGGTGTAAAGATAAGATATATACAAAGGTAACTATTTTCCTCATTATAAAAATAAAACATTACCTAATCTTATCAGAATCCGGTAATATCTTATTTGGCTGTCCCTGTATACTATTACAGTTTTTATTGTTAAGCACAACCTCTATTCCAAACTATATAGCCTTCCTTAAAAAAACGATGATTCTTAAAAAAAGAATATTTAATCATCGGAGGAGGGCATCAATTGCAGTTTGGTAAAGAAAAGCAGGAAAATGCCCATGCATTTTCATACCTTGTTTCTCTGGAATAGTTGCAGGATGGACATTTCTCCCCATTATTAAACATTTGTTCTACATAAATAAATAAGTGGTGGCTAAATTTGCATCGTTATTAACTACATAATATTATGAAAAAGATAATCTATCTTGTTCCTACGTTGTCTTTAGTAGGTTGTACCTCACAGCACGTAGAAGAAAAGCCGAATGTGATTGTGATTCTTGCCGATGATCTGGGATTTGGCGATGTCAGCGCTTATGGCTCTACTACGATTCATACTCCGAATATTGACAGTCTGGCTCATGGCGGAGTTTGTTTCACGAACGGATATGCCACTTCGGCAACTTCCACTCCCAGCCGTTATGCTTTGATGACCGGAATGTATCCGTGGAAAAATAAGGATGCAAAAATCCTGCCGGGAGATGCTCCTCTTATCATTAATGAAAATCAGTTTACCTTGCCGAAGATGATGCAGCAATGCGGTTATGTGACCGGAGCTATCGGAAAGTGGCATTTGGGGATGGGAGACGGCAATGTCAACTGGAACGAAACCGTCAAACCGGGTGCCAAAGAGATCGGTTTCGATTACTCTTGCCTGATTGCAGCGACCAACGACCGTGTCCCGACGGTTTATGTGGAAAACGGTGATGTAGTAGGGCTTGATCCGGCCGACCCTATCGAAGTGAGCTATGAGCATAATTTTGAGGGCGAACCGACTGCCATCTCTCATCCGGAGATGCTGAAAATGCAGTGGGCACACGGACACAATAACTCTATAGTAAACGGAATTCCCCGTATCGGATATATGAAAGGCGGGCAGAAAGCCCGTTGGAAAGACGAAGATATGGCCGACTATTTTGTAGATAAGGTGAAGCACTTTGTAACTGAACACAAAGATGCTCCTTTCTTCTTGTATTATGGTTTACACGAACCTCACGTACCTCGTGCTCCCCACCAGCGCTTTGTGGGCAAAACAACGATGGGGCCTCGTGGTGACGCCATCGTTGAGGCAGACTGGTGTGTCGGCGAACTGCTTGCCCACTTGAAGAAAGAAGGACTGTTGGAAAAAACACTGATTATCTTCTCCAGTGATAACGGACCGGTTCTGAATGATGGATATAAAGACGGTGCTCTCGAACTGGCAGGCGATCATTTTCCTGCAGGAGGGCTGCGCGGAGGTAAATATAGTTTGTTCGACGGTGGTACGCATATTCCTCTGTTTGTTTATTGGAAAGGAAAAATTCAACCGGTCGTATCCGATGCACTGGTTTGCCAGGTAGATATTCTTGCTTCTCTAGGTTCGATGGTACATGCTGATTTGCCGGAAGATCTGGATAGTCGGAACTACCTGAATGCTTTCTTCGGAAAAGAACAGACTGCCCGCAAAGATGTAGTGCTGGAAGCACAGGGACGTATGGCTTATCGTTCGGGCGACTGGATTATGATGCCTCCTTATAAAGGTTCCGAACGAAACCTGACCGGAAATGAATTAGGTAATCTGGGTGAATACGGTTTATTCAATGTGAAAGCTGACCGGACTCAACGTCAGAATGTGGCGGCACAGCATCCCGAACTTCTGGACTCCCTGAAGCTGAATTTCTTTGCTGAAGTAAAAGGATACTACCGCAGTGAAGTAGAAGAAGAACCATTAAAGTAAGGTCAAATGTCCATTCTGAACATAAATCCCGGTGATAGAACAATCGTTCTATTCTATAGGAACTTATTTTCCTATCTTTGCTATGTTCGATGTCGAACTATAATTAACCTTGAAGATTGATGATATGGGAAATGCTGTTTTTTTCTTCCTCTTTATATTATTGATTGCTTGTCATTCAGGGTCTCCTTTGGCAGATTTTTCCAATCAGCCGGCATTTTCCTCTACGATCTTGAATCCGGAAGAGGTTTGTCATCAGTTTTGTATCTATCAGTTTTGTGTAAAATAGAGAGTACTATCTTTTTAAAGTGATATATTATGAAAGAAAATATGTATATGAAAGTGAAGGCTTTTTGGATGTTTGTATTGCTGTTCTTATGTTCGATAGGGACAAAAGCACAAGAATTGGGAGCGAACTATAATGAAAATATCGACTACCCGATTACGGAAATAGAGATGCTGAAGAAATCGAAAGTAACTTGGGTGAGAGGGTTTGTCAATATCCCCAATCTGTTTCTTCAAAATGAAAACGGGAAGATTGTAGGCGTGAAAGAAAATGCCATCAGAACACATATCCCTACACTGAAGTTTATTCAGGCCAAGAAAGCGTTAGGCGATCGTGTGAAATTCATGTTGAGTCTGAAAATACCTTTTGAGTTATATACCGACACGGTTCCTAAAGTGGGGACTCAGGAAATGGAGTACATATTCCGTGCAACGGAAGTGTTGCTACAAACTTATCAAATGGCACAACACATTGACATCCTGGTCATGGGTAACGAACCGGAATGGGAGAATGCATTGGATACCGATCTTTGTCATGCGGATGGTGAGGATTATCGGGCATTTCTGAATGAGTTTGCCAATCGGTTGACTACTTGGAAACAGGCTAATGGCTGGACATTTGATATTTATGCCGGAGCATTGAACCGTGTGTCCGAATTGCCGAAGAGCGAAACGGTACCTGCGGTAGTCTCTGTGGTTAATAACAATCCTAATGTTGTAGGACTCGACTTACACGTTCACGCATTGAATATAAATCAGGCGGAAGACGATTTTCGCATTATCCGCAATAAATATGGTGTAACAAAGAAACTGATTTGTACGGAATTCTCTATGGTGCGTGCTTTAAATCCTCATGTAGCCGATGCGCTGGGAGAATGGGGCACCAAGCATGGTTATACGGCTGGGATGAAAATTTACGAATATCTTAATCTGATAGCCGAAAAAGCTAACGCCGGTACACCGGTTAGTGCTACCGAGTTCAAGAGCCTTTTTGAGAGTTATGCCTGGTATCCGAAGAACTGGTATAAGACTTTTTATGAGGTGTTCAAGAAATACGATACGTATGCCATTACCGGACGTTTCAGCGTGGTTCCCGGTGGGGCGAGAGCTGTTTACGATGCGAATACTGAAATGTGGGAACTTGGAGGAATTTATTTTTCCCGTTATTTAGGACTTGATACAGACGGATCTTACAATCCCAATCCATTGTTATATCCTGATTTCATAGCTGCCCGGGATGGATTGGTAGTTTCCAGTCTTGTCGGAGGGCAACGGGAATTGTTCATTAGTTGGGGTAATGGAGCCGATAAAACAGGCATATTATCAGTAACAGATGAAAATGGAACAGAAGTGGTACGTCGGTCACTTGATTCGGAGAATGACTATACATTGGTTGAAAATCTTGTTCCCGGAACGACCTATCATGTAGCATTGCTGAAATCAGATGATGCTGTGTTATGGGAGGACGATGTTAAGACCAAGGCTGTGGCAGGAAAGTTTCCTTTGTTGAAATATCAACAAGTGGATGAATATATGTTAGTACAAATATTAAATTTGCCGGCTGATGTCTCATCTTATAAAGTAAAGCTGGATGGACAGGAAATCAATATAGTGAATAAGAACCTGAACGGACAAATACTTACCGCCGAAGTGACTTATAAGGATGGATCGGTAGAAGTGTTGTCGACAACTATTAGAAAGTAATTATCTTAAATTTATTCGCTTATGAAAGTAATATATGTAATGTTGGTATGTTTGTTGGCTTTCGTCTCTTGTGCGAAGACGGAATATGCCGAAAACGGAGTTGATAAAAAGAATGTAACAGGATATGTCGAAGTTGGGTTTTATAGTTTGGACGGAGTTTGCTCTTTTACAGAGCAGGAACAAATCCAGGCTGCAATTAATCCTAAACGGTTGACTTATCGCTTGCAAAATTCGGATCAAAGCAAATATATTCATGTGAAGTTTGCCGGGAAACCTGCGGTTATCGGTCAAAAGATAAAGACTGAATTCTCATTCCAAGGAGTTTCCTTCCTCAAAGAAGAAATGGAGATGGAAGTGGTTCGTATAGATGATGATAAAGTGTGGTTGTCGGCTGACAATGTTGGTGTGGTTGTTCCTGTTTTTTAATCATTAAAAGAATTGAATTATGAAAAGATATATTCCTATTGCCCTGTCGTTAATGGCGTTTTCGTTGATTTCATGTGGAGAAGTCATGGATCTGACACAACCGGAAAAGGCTGAAGTTACCTATTCGGATATAACCTTGTCACTTTATCAAACTGGTAAGTATGAGTTGTATCTGGATGAGCCGGAATATGAATATACCATTATGGTAGAAAAGAGCCATTGCGAAAAGGAAGCGAAAGCGGAATTTGCAGTAGTCGATGCTCACTCATTTGGTGAGGAATACACACTATTGCCTGCGGCTAACTACGACCTTGATGTCAATAGTCTCGATTTCAAGGGCGACGATGTGTTGCACACTGTCGGTTTGCGTTTCCACGATCTTACTACACTGGACAACACCAAGAAATATGTGCTCGGTCTGAAACTGAAGTCCGATAATCTTGCCGTCAACGAAGAGAAGAGTACTATGACCTTCTATCTGCAACAAAAGCAGGGCGGTATCGGTAATCCGTATATCATCACTGCGGCCAAGGATTTGGCCAAGCTCGGTGAATACCTCAAGGATGGACAGATTACCTATGTGCGTCTGGGGGCAGATATCGATCTGCAAGGTATGGACTGGACTCCTGTGGAAGCCACTGCTGCTAAACCTGTGGATTTCGACGGTTGCGGACACGTCATCAACAACTTGAAAATAACATCTTCTTCATCCGGTTATCAGGGTTTCTTTGGTATGTTGACGGGACGGTTTGCGAATGTGACGTTTACGAACGCGCAAGTTACTGCTGATAAGAAGCTTACGGGTATTGTAGCCGGACAGGCGGGTAACGTTTCCGGTGCGGGTATAGTGGAGAATGTTCGAGTGTCGGGGACCATCAATCTGACTTCGGGCAATGCTGCATGGGATGATGGCCAGGCAGGCGGTATCTGCGGACGACTTCACGGAGCAGACAGCAAGATTTATCAATGTGGTTCGGAAACGAAGATTACTGCATTGTGGTCGGCAGGTGGTATTTGCGGTGAAGTGCGTGAGGGAGCATCTATCGAACAGTGTTATCACATAGGTGATATTACTACTCAATCGTGTGTCGGCGGTATTGCCAGCCGGTTGCTTGGAAGCACCATTTCTCATTGTTATTCTCACGGAGTGATGAAGGCAGTTCCTATGGTTACGCCTAATCCGGGCGGTGGTATTGCCGGATGGGTACAACCTATCTCCGGTGCTTCTACTACCTCTGTTATATCCTACTGTTGGAGCGACTGCGATGTATCTGCACAAAATCAGGTGGGAGGTATCATGGGTAACGCCAATAATACAGCAGGGTCCGGCATTACCGTTCATCACTGCGTAGCATGGAACACCTATTTATTCTCTCAAGCTGCACCCAAATCGGGTAAGGTATGTGGACGGTACAGCGAGAATGTGGCTTATTCCTGTTACGCTAATCCTGCTATGGAATGTGTTTTCTCTGGTAATCCCGCACTGCCTGACCAGGCCAGTGTAAACGTAGGTACAATCACTGCGGTAGATCGTTATAACGGATTGACTACCATTGATAACCTGATGGAAGCTATTCGTACTCTCGACTGGGATATCTCTATATGGAATCTTAACGGTGAACAACCTCGTCTGGCATGGGAACTGAATTGATAAAAATGGTATAACAATTAAGATACAGACTGATGAATACATTCAATAAAATCTTATCACGAGTAACACTTGTTCTGGGAGTGACATTTATGTCTGCCTTTCAATTGTATGCTGATGATTGGAAAGAAATTATGTATGCCGATCCCACTATCTTTGTGGAAAACGGAAAGTATTACCTCACCGGCACACGCAATCAGGAACCGCAGGGCTTTGCTATCCTCGAATCGACCGATCTGGAGCATTGGACGGTGCCTGATGGCACTTCTCTACAACTGATTCTGCGGAAAGGAGATCGAACGTATGGTGAAAAAGGCTTCTGGGCACCTCAATACTTTAAGGATAAAAGAACTTATTATTTCACTTATACCGCTAATGAGCAAACAGTAATTGCTTCCTCAAAATCGGTATTCGGACCTTTTCGTCAAAAGGAAGTCAAGCCGATAGACGCTTCCGCTAAAAATATAGACTCATTCCTGTTCAAGGACGATGATGGGAAATACTACCTATATCATGTTCGCTTTAATAAAGGCAATTACCTTTGGGTAGCCGAGTTTGACATAAAGAAGGGAAGTATCAAACCGGAAACATTGAAACAATGTATGGACTGTACGGAGCCTTGGGAAAAGACTCCGAACTACAAGTCCGCACCGGTGATGGAAGGACCGACTGTTATGAAGTGGGACGGGGTATATTACCTTTTCTATTCTGCCAATCATTTTATGAATATCGACTACTCGGTAGGCTATGCCACTGCTTCTTCCCCTTTCGGTCCGTGGAAAAAGCATCCGAACAGTCCGATTATTCATCGCAGCCTCGTAGGAGAAAACGGATCAGGACATGGAGATGTATTTAAAGGACTGGATGGAAAATATTACTATGTTTACCACGTTCATCGTTCGGATTCTACCGTGTCCCCTCGTAAAACACGTATTGTTCCGCTCATCCTGAAGAAAGGAAACGATGGCATATACAACATCACCGTAGATAAAGAGCACGTCATAAAGCCAATGTGGAAATGATTTGTTCAGAAATGTAGTAGAGAAATCTATTTTGCACATTTGTACGGGTTTTGAGGATAATCTTCCTTTTCATTTGAAGATTTTCCCGCTTAATTTGTGTCTTGAGATAAAGAATTTGTTAACAGTTAAAAATAATGTTTATGAAAAGAGACAGACTTTATTTTTCTTTCTTGTGTCTTTGTTGCTTTTTGTTTTGTGCGCTGGACGTGCAGGCACAACAAGACTATTGGAAGGGACAAGTGAAGGATGCAGTATCCGGTGAACCGATGATTGGTGTCAGTGTTCGCGTGAAGGGTACAGGTAGCGGTACGATTACTGATTTTGACGGTAATTTTTCCGTGAAAGCATCGAAAGGAGACATACTTGTCATTTCTTATGTGGGTTATAAAACTCTGGAACTGGATTTAAAGAATAAAACGACTCTAGGAGTAATCTCTTTGGGAGAAGATGCGGAGACACTGGAGGAAGTAGTAGTGGTTGGATACGGTGTGCAGAAAAAAGTATCCAGTGTCGGTTCCATTGCTACTGCAAAAGGAGATGATTTATTAAAGATAGGTAGCGTGAACTCCGTTTCCGAAGCTTTGCAAGGTCAGATGCCGGGTGTGGTTGCCATCAATTCCACCTCAAAGCCGGGAGCCGATAAAGCTTCTTTATTGATCCGTGGTAAGTCCACTTGGGGAGAAGCGGATCCGTTAGTATTGGTGGATGGTATCGAACGTGACTTTAATGATGTCGATGTGAACGAAATCGAATCTATTTCTGTACTGAAAGATGCTTCGGCAACTGCGGTTTACGGTGTGAAAGGTGCGAATGGTGTGATTCTGCTGACAACCAAACGCGGACTTGAACAGAAACCGGAAATCTCATTCACTGCTAACTTTGGTTTTAAACAACCGTCTGCCGCTCCTGAATGGTCTGACTATGTGACCTCTATGAAACAGTATAATAGAGCGCAGGCTAATGATGGTAACTGGGGAGCATTGGTTCCCGAATCTACCATTGCCGCATGGGAAAATGCGTATGCTACCGGAAATTACGGCCCGTATAACGATGTCTTTCCTGAAGTGGACTGGTGGAAAGAACTGGTAAAGAATGTAGGTTATGAACAGGCTTATAATCTTAATGTACGCGGTGGTACGAAGAAAATGAGCTATTTCGTATCTTTGGGTTATTTGCATGACGGAGATATTTTTAATACTACCAAACAAGAGGATTTCGATCCTTCCTTCTCCTACCGTCGTTATAACTGGCGTAGTAATTTCGACTTCAATATCACAAGTACTACTAAATTGTCGTTCAATGTAGCCGGTAAGATGGGTTATCAGAACCAACCGTCTTATTATGAGAATGTAGATTCTCCGGACGAGCGCTTTTTTAAAACGTTTTTCACGGCTCCAAGTAATGAATTTCCGATTAAATATAGCAATGGAATATGGGGAGACGGGTTAAGTTCCGATCAGAATATAGCTTGTTTGATGAACGAAGGAGGTAGTCGTAATATTAAACAGCATCAGGGCTTTTATGATGTAATCCTGAATCAGAAGCTGGACTTTATTACAAAGGGGCTATCATTGAAAGCATCGTTGTCTTATACTACTTCTTCATCATGGACCACCCAGTTGATGCCGGGTAAGATTTTGGGTAAAGATGATTTGGTTGCCCAGCGTACACATATTCGTATGAATCGTGTGTATGATTACGCCAATCCTATTTACAATGCTGATGGAACAATTACTTATAATTATACCGAGAAACGTTATCCGGATGAAAATGCTCCCGGAGATTTACCAGTCGGTGGTGTTTATGACGGCTTCAAGGCTTACGGACGTAAACTTTATTATGAATTAGCTTTGAATTACAGCCGTCAGTTTGGCGATCACGATGTAAGTGCTTTGTTTGTGTTTAACCGTAAGATGAACGAATCGACCAATCAGAATGTGATGAACTTCCCGGCTTACGAAGAAGATTGGGTAGGCCGTGTCACTTACAACTTCAAAGAGCGCTATCTTGCCGAGTTTAACGGTGCTTATACCGGTTCGGAGAAGTTTGCTCCGGGACGTCGTTTTGGTTTCTTCCCGTCCGCTTCTATCGGTTGGCGTATCAGTGAAGAGCCTTGGGTAAAGAAACTGACCAAAGGAGTACTGACTAATTTGAAAGTACGTTATTCGTATGGGGTAGTTGGTAATGATAAAGGTGCTACACGTTTCAATTATATCCAGAAGTTTGAACAACTCTCCGACAATGCACAGTTTGGTAAATATCAGACCAGCAACTGGGGACCTTTATACAAAGAAGGAAAACTGGCCGACCCCGATGCTACCTGGGAAGAATCTGTCAAGCAGAATATCGGTATCGAAATAGGTTTGTGGGGTAAACTGAACTTTACTGTGGACTTGTTCGATGAAAAGCGTAATAACATTCTGATGACGCGTAACACGATCCCGTCATGGGCCGATAGTGGTATTGCTTTCCCGCAGGTGAACCTGGGTAAGACTAAAAATCACGGTCTCGAACTGGATGTCACCTGGAATGACCGCATTGGGAAATTCAATTATTATGCGAAGTTTAATTTTGCGACCAGCGAGAATCGTATTGTCTTTATTGACGATCCGAAGAATCAGAGCGAGTATCTGAAACAAGCCGGAAAATCAATCGGATACGTAACAAAATACTTGGCAACAGGAAACTTCCAGTCGTTGGACGATATTTATAACTCGGCACAGTCTACCATTGCTAATGGTGCACACAACACACTGATTCCGGGAGACTTGTATTATATCGATTATAATGGTGACGGTATGATTGATGCTAAGGATATGGTTCCGATGAAAAATCTGAACTATCCGACCACTACTCTCGGATTTACATTGGGAGGTTCTTACAAAGGAATCGGATTCAATATGTTGTGGTACAGTGCTATGGATGTTTATAAAGAAGCAATACCATCTTACTTATGGGATTTTCCGGAAGGTAATATCAAAGCTCAACCGAACACGTTGAATACATGGACGGCCGATGCTCCGATTCAGAACGGTCCGGTTCGCCCCAGTATCCATGTTCAGAGAAGTTATAATTCGGTGGCCAGTACATACACATACACCAACCATGCTTATCTGCGTCTAAAGAATCTGGAAGTGAATTATGAGATTCCAAAGCGTTGGTTGCAGCCCATGCGTTTGACCAAACTGCAAGTATATGTCAACGGCAGCAATCTGCTGACGTTTTCGAAAGGTGATTCCCGTCGTGACCCCGAACATTCGGGACAAAATGTTTATCCGATGGTGAGACGTTATAACATTGGTTTTAGATTAGGATTATGAGACACTTTAAATTTACTGATATGAGAAGACATAAGTTGAATTGGATATGGATTATTCTGTTGGGGTTGTTTTTCGGAAGTTGCGAGGACTACCTGGACCGATCCCCTGATGACGGACTTTCCGAAGATGATGTTTATAAAGACTATAACAGTCTGCTGGGGTTCATGGACCGCATCTTTCAGAATGGTGATATATTAATCTTCACACATGGTATCAACTCTTATTCGAATACGTATGTAACGGTAGGCAATTTGTCGGATGAATATGCGTCCGTCCGTGATAATGATCCGTCGAAGTTTGTCAATGCAGGTAACTGGCTGGAGAATGCCAGTACACGTTTCGAAATAGGAAGTAAAAGTGATGGAGCGAATTTTAAAAGTGCTATTTCTCGTGCCTATACCGGACTTCGCATTGTGAACCGTGTAATTAGCGGTGTCGATCAAGTGAAATCAATCACAGACGACCAAAGGAGAAAACTGTTGGGACAGGCTCATTTCCTACGTGCCTATTTCTATTTTGAGATTATCAAACGATATGGCGGAATGCCCATCTTTGACCAGCTTTGGGGAGCATCGGACGACTTTGACTTTCCACGTAAAACTTATCAGGAGTCCAATGCTTGGATGCAGACAGACTTGGATAAAGCCATTGAATATTTACCTATAAGCTGGCCTGACGAGGAACATGGACGGCCTGACAGAGTAGGCGCCATGGCATTAAAAGCGATGACACAGCTTTATGCTGCCAGCCCTTTGATGCAGAACGACTTGAATTCTATCGAGAACAAAGGATATGGAAAAGATATGGCTGCCGAGGCTGCACGTAGTGCGCAAAAGGCTATCAACGCTATCGAAAGCCACGAATATTACCGACTGATGAATCATGATGAATATCGTAGTATTCAGCTAATGCCTAATTCCAATCAGTATGCACAGCCGGAATATTTATGGTTCCTGCGTTGGCATCATGGTAACTGGTCTGCTTTCGTCAGAGCGCAATGGCTGACACAACCATACGATAATAAAACCGGTGCTGAAGGTACTCCTTATAATGCTCCGACACAAAATGCGGTAGATATGTACGAACGCAAGGGAGCCGACGGTAAATACTATCCGATCACTGATCCGCGTTCCGGTTATGATGCGGTAAAGACTACCAATCCTTACTCGGATAGAGACCCTCGTTTCACTAATAATATCCTCGTTCCCGGTGAGCAATGGGGAAAGAATTTACAGGGTGTTCCCTATTATCTGACTACTTATTCGGGCGGTTACTCCGAGAACTTCATTTCTACCAATCAGTTTACGAGAGGTTCTCAACAAACTGGATATATGTGTAAGAAGTTCATTTGGCCGGAAGCAAGTGTGCCTTTGTTTGGCGAAGCCGGTTTTCAGTTGTATCGTCTGGTGGCTGTGTACATTCGCGTTTCACAAGTTTATCTGGATATGGCAGAGGCTTCATACGAAGCGACAGGTGATCCGGATGCAGTCGTTACGGGCTGTACGATGTCGGCCCGTCAGGCTTTGAATAAAATCCGTGTAAGAGCCGGAATCGGTGAACTGCCGGATGGAGTTGACTTTAGAGAAGCTTATCGCCGGGAACGTGGTGTGGAATTGATGTTCGAAGGACACCGCTGGTATGATATCCGCCGTTGGATGATCGCTGAAGACCTGTTTAAGGGTGAATATCCGATCATGGGTGTCAAAGCAACCCCGATCAATCATCCTTATACGGCCGACCAGTTGAAAGTGGAAACAGCCTGCACTTATAAGCTGACCGACTTTACTTACGAGTATGTTCCGGTGAGGACAGCCGTGCGGACGTTTAACAAGCGTAATTATTGGTATCCGTTGCCGATGGATGAAGTGGCGGCTTTGGATAATCTTCAACAGAACCCTGGATGGTGATACCTAAAATAAAGAAAAGTATATGAGAAACAAGATTAGATATATAAGACTGATAGGGCTCATATTTGTCCTTATCGTTGGCTCTAGCCTGACTTTCGCACAAAATAAATCAAAGAGAAAGTCGGCGAAGAAGCCTTTGGTGGAAGTAGTTTCTATTGTTACCGACGAGAAAGGTAGCCCGTTGAAGAATGTTTCTATCATTTGTGGAGAAGGTGCAGTCGTTCTGTATACAGATGCAAAGGGACGTTTTCAAACGAAGGTCGAGAGTGACGCAACCGTCATGGTGGAGGCTTTGGGATATGAAGATAAAGTGTATAAGCTGACAGGCAGCAATATCGTTCCTGAAAAGATTGTCCTGAAGAAAGAGCCTCTGTTCCTGACCGAAGAATCACTGGTGAACAGAGCCGATGGTGGCAAGACGTATAAAGGGAATGAAGTAGGTGCAACGAGCGTACTGGAGAACGGACAGTTCGGAACCTTCCCTGATTTGACGCTGACTAATATGTTACAAGGTAAAATGTTAGGTTTGCAAGTCCGCTCCACGGTCAGCGGATTGGGAAACAATACTCCTGATTTGTATATCCGTGGCCAGCATGGCATGTCGGAGAATACAGCCATCGTTATCATCGATGGTGTGGAACGTCCGGCAGCGGATTTGATTCCCGAAGAAATCGAACGCATCGAGTTGCTGAAAGATGCCACTGCCAAGATTCTTTACGGAGCACGTGCTGCGAATGGGGTACTTTGGGTGACTACCCGCAGAGGAAAGGCCAACCGCCGCATTTATAACGCAACAGCCGAAGTGGGTGTGGTACAGATGACGCGTACTCCTGATTTCCTGAATTCTTATCAGTATGCTAATCTGTATAATGAAGCGCGTGCAAACGACGGACTGACTCCTTACTATAATCAGAAACAACTGGAAGGATATAAAAACTCTAAAGGAGCCAATGACCTATTGTATCCGAACGTCGATCTGTACGATCAGTTGTTGAACAAAAATGCCAATTATCGGAAAGTATCATTCGATATGACGGGAGGTACCGACAGAGTGCGTTATGCCTTGATTGCCGGATATGTAGGAGGTAGTGGATTTGAAGACGTTACCTATACTCCGCAATTGCATCGCCTGACTCTTCGCGGAAACCTCGATTTCAATGTAACGGATTTCCTGACTATATCCGCAGACGTTGCCGGACGTATGGAAATGCGTAAATGGGGGCAATTGGATTGTGGTCAGGTATTTACGACCCTGTCTACGCATCGTCCGAATGAATACCCGCTGACTATGTCAGCAGAAGAAACCGGACTGGCCAGCTCTGACGGAATTCCCTTGTTCGGCGCAAGTCTGCTGCGCCCAATGAATGCCTATGCGGAAACTATGTACGGAGGATATACAGATGAGCGTTATACACGCAGCCAGACTAATATCGGTTTGAATTTCGATCTTGATATGCTGACAAAAGGGTTGAAAGCCGGTGCTTTCCTTTCTTTCGACAACTATGATTACCTGCAACTCTCTTTGAGCAAAGTTTATCCGACGTATGCCATCAAGACATACCGTGATTTTGCCGGTGAGGAACAAATCATGTACACCCAGATGAAGAAGACAGATGTAGCCACTTCACAGAGCCGGAAGTCGACTACCTTACAACAGACATTGGGTTGGAATGCCTTTGCCGCTTATGAGAATACATTCAACCAAAAGCATGATGTATCGGCACGGCTGACTTACATGTACTCGAAAACAACGAATCAGGGAGTGACCCAGGACATCATCAATGCAAACTACGCGTTGCGTCTGAACTATATGTATGACCATCGCTATGCTGTGGAAGCCGATATGGCATTGATGGGAAGCAACCGTTTCAAACCGGGAAACAAATACTTCTTCTCGGCAGCAGGTGGCCTTGCCTGGATTCTTAGCAATGAAGATTTCCTGAAAGACAATGAATACGTGAACTTCCTGAAACTGAAAACCAGTGCCGGTATCCTGGGATATGACAGAAGCACGGAACATTTATTGTATGAACGTGCTTGGTCGCAAGACGGCAGCTTCCGGTTCGGAACAACGAACAACGGTGCTACGGCTTACTATTCCACTTTTGTCCGTGCGGGCAATCCGAACCTGAAATGGGAAAAGGCAGCAGAATGGAACATCGGTGTGGAAGGCCTGTTCCTGAACAACCGCTTATATACCGAAATGAACTATTTCCGTGAGAAACATACGGACATCATCGGTTCTGTCGATGCCTCTTACGGGGATTATACAGGCAACTTTACTTACCAAGATAACATGGGCTCCGTCTTGAATCACGGTATAGAAGGAATGTTCACTTGGAGCGACCGTATCAACGATTGGTCTTATTCGGTAGGAGCCAATTTCGTATGGTCAAAGAATAAAGTATTGAAATGGAACCAGGTGAAACATGGTGAAGAATACCGCTATACAGTGGGGCGTTCTACCGATGCTATGATGGGACTGGTTGCCGAAGGATTATTTGGCAAAGATGTAGCCATCAACGGACATGCAGCCCAGACGTTTGCCGATTATCAGGAAGGCGACATCGCCTACAAAGACCTGAACGGCGATAAGATCATTGACGGTCGTGACGTAAAGGAACTCGGAAACTCATTCCCGCGTACCACATTGGGCATCGACTTCAATGTAAGCTACAAAGGCTGGGGATTGTATCTTCAGGGATATTCCGAACTGGGCGTTCACACCTGGGCAACGAATGCTTATTACTGGAACAATGGAGAAGGTAAATACTCCAAACTGGCATTAGACCGTTATCATCCGGTAAACAATCCGACCGGAAGTTATCCGCGCCTGACAACAACTGCCGGTGAGAACAATTTCCGCAATTCTTCTTTCTGGTTGGAGAATACAAGCTTCTTCCGTATGAAGAATGTTGAATTGAGCTACACGTTCAATCAGTTCTCCCCAAGTTCGGTAGTGAAGAAGATTAAGGTTTTCGCTCGTGGTGCAAACTTGTTTGTACTTTCTTCCGTGAAAGATTTGGATCCTGAATTGCTGAATGCCGGTGTTACAAACTACCCGGTGACACGTACTTTTACAGGCGGAGTCTCTTTTGTATTTTAATTTTGAACAATTAATAGATGGCAATATGAAACATATATTAGGAAGTTGCGTTTTAGCAGGGCTGTTTCTCTTTTGTGCTTGTGACGACACATTGGATACAAAGGTGACATGGCAGATCGGAGACTCTGATACCTGGAGAGTTCCGGAACTTGCTCAAGGCGTACTATATAAAGCTTATAATGGCATAGCCAACCGTCCGGATTGTTTTGAAGATAACTTTCTGGATTGTGCTACTGATAATGCAGTGACTAATCTACGCAGCTCTTCTGTCTATAAATTAAATATGGGTGGGATGACAGCGTTTAACAACCCGATAGGAAACTGGAGCAATGCGTACAACATGCTGAACTATGTAAACTCCTTCCTCGAAAACGGGCTGACCGACCAAGTGCAGTACAACCGCACCGACCCGGAAGTGGACAAGCAAATCAAACTGCGTCTGGAAGGTGAATCGTATTTCCTGCGTGCATGGTGGCATTTTGAGCTATTGAAGATGTACGGCGGAAAAGCGAAAAATGGAAAAGCATTGGGTATTCCGTTGGCAGATCATTTTATTTCGCAGGATGAGGCCGCGCAGAATGGTGAATTTCTCCGTCCCACTTATCAGGCAACAGTCGATTTTATCGTCAACGATTTGAATAATGCCATCGAGTTATTGCCGAACGTGTATCAGGGAGATGACCTGGAGTTTGGTAATACACAAATCGGCCGTGCCACGAAAGCGGCGGCAGCTGTTCTGAAAAGTCGTGTGCTTTTATATAGCGCAAGCCCTGCCATGCAGGATGACGACGTGACGAAGATCACCGGCATGGGACAATTCGAAATACTGAACCCTACGGTTTACCAGGCAAAATGGGAAGCGGTAGCCAAAGAGATCAATAAGATTCTGGGCATGGAAGGTTTCGGAACTTATATTCCTGTTACGGCTTCCTCCATTGCCGATGTTCAGACGGAAAGTTCCGATTATGCTTTCCGCAGATATTTTAATAATAACCTGTTGGAAGGTTTCCATTTCCCGCCGTTCTACTACGGAAGTGCCCGTGCTACTCCTTCTCATAATCTGGTAAAGGCTTTTTATGCGAAGAATGGTTATCCGGCAACCGATGTCCGTTCCGGTGTCGATCTGTCTGATCCTGATTTCGATCTGACGCAGCTTTATGCCGTACTGGATAATCGCTTTGCACTGAATGTTTACTATCATAGTGCTACATTTGGCGATTCCGGCCAGCCACTGGATATGTCCGAGGGTGGAAAAGATTCTCCTTCGTTTAGTGAGAATGCTACACGTACGGGTTATTATCTGGCTAAATTCGTTTCCAAGAAATCGGCTATGCTGAATCCGATTCAGACGTTAAGCTCGGTTCATTATAATCCTTTGTTACGGAAATCGGAAGTTCTTCTTAACTTTGCCGAAGCTGCCAATGAGGCTTGGGGCAACCCGACGGTGAAAGTCGAAGGATGCCTGTATTCTGCATACGAAATATTGAAAACAATCCGTTCGCAAGCCGGAGGTATCAACTTTGATCTTTATCTGGATGAAATGGCTCAAAGTAAAGACTCGTTCAGAAAGCTGATTCAGAACGAACGTCGTTTGGAATTTACTTTCGAGAATCATCGTTATTTTGATATGCGTCGCTGGATATTACCGTTGAACGAAGAGGTGGAGGGTGTTGCCGTTACCCGCAATGAAGATGGTACATTCAGCTTCAAAGTACAGAAAGTGGAACAACGGAAATATGAAGTGAAAAACTATTTCATGCCGTTACCGTATGCAGAGTCGGAAAAGAATAAGAACCTAATTAATAATCAGGGTTGGGAATAATGTGCTGTTGATATAAATACTTATTTACAATGAAAAGACTAAATATATTATGGATAGGGCTGATAAGCATTCTGATGACTGCTTGTTATGACGATTATGAAAAGGACTACGATAAGAGTTTTGTGTACTTTGCTTCGCAAAAACCTTTGCGGACATTGGTAGCCGACACAGATATGTCGATAAAGGTGGGAGTGGCTATTGGCGGTAAAAGAGAGGTGCATACCGATGATTGGGCTACGTTCGAGATCGATCCATCTTTACTGGATGGTACGGGGTTGACACTGATGCCGGAAAACTATTATCAGTTGGCTAATCCGAACAAGATGACAATTAGCAATCCGAATCTGGCAATAGCAGATGTGAAAGTGACTTTCTCCGATGCTTTCTATAACGACAATGCTGCTTTAGACAAGCACTATGCAATTCCTTTCCGGTTGGTCGATCATAATCAGGATGAAGTAAGTACTGATGTGAATGGCAATTTGAGGGATTACAGTATTGTAGTTGTCAAATTTGTCAGCCAATATCATGGTACCTACTTTGTGAAAGGAAAAGTTACCAATTTGTCCACCCAGCAGGTTACTGAATACAGTAACAAGGATTTGAGTCAGAATATGACCCGTGACTTTGTTTCGTTAGGTAGAAACAAAGTACGCAGACCGGGTTTTGGAAACACATTGGAAAACAATGAATCAGTGAATCTGACAGTCAATCCGGATGGAAGTGTCAATATTGAGGCTGGAGGAAGTGTCGCTATCACAGATGCGTCCGCCATATTAGATCCTGCAGCCGAATCATTGGAATTTGTAGGGAAACAGCCTAAGTTTACACTTTCTTATAAGTACACGAAAGGTGGCGTCACTTATCAGGTTGACGAGGAACTGGTTCGTCGTCAAAATCCGGAAGCTGATTTACGCTTCCAGGAGTGGTAGAATAGGTATTAGTCAATTATAGGTGTCTATTGGTCGCCGGTAATTAGCTGCATCAGCGAATGTTGCAGGTTAATTACCGGCGATATCTTTTCTATCATAGTAACTTCTATTTCAACTGTTTGAGAAACTCTGTCGGAGTGATATTAAATTCTTTCTTGAAACACTTTGTAAAGTAGTTCGGATCTGATATACCGACGGCAAATGATGCTTCGGAGACATTCATACCATTTAGTAAATGAGTTTTAGCCTCTTTCATTTTGATGGTCCGAATGAATTGAGTGATGGAGCATCCGGTGAGTGATTTCAGTTTCATGTGCAACAGGCTACGGCTGATACGGAGATGGGCTGTGATTTCAGTTACTCCGAAGTCTTCCTTGGTGAGGTTAGCCATAATCAGTTCCACTAGTTCCTTCATGAACACTTCATCCCGTGGGTTATTGGTTATTTGCTTGATGTTCAGTTCTTCCGCCTGTTTGAAGTGTTCAATACTCTGTTTCCGGCTCTTTTGGATATTCTGTACCAGCAGTTCCAGATTTTTGGCGTTGAAAGGCTTGGTGATATACGCATCGGCTCCACGCAGATAACCTTCCGTATGGTCGTTTTCATCTGTTTTTGCAGTCAGGAGGATAACGGGGATATGGCTGGTCGTTACGTCCTGTTTGACACGTTCCGTAAATTCCAATCCGTCCATCACCGGCATCATTAAATCCGATATAATGAGGTTAGGCAGCTGTTTGGCTATCTTCTTGCAGGCTTCCGCACCGTTATACGCCCGTATAATATCATATTTCTCACTGAATATGCTGGCAAGATAATCATTCATTTCTTTGTTGTCCTCCACAATCATAATAGATTCCCGGGCAGGATCTTTTTCTTTGTTGGTCAGCTTTTCAGGAATGAGTTCGATGGTTTCTTTGATTCGCTGGTTATATTTTTGTATTTCTTCGGTCGTGATGTTCTCGGACGAGCGTTCATCAGGACCATAGGCATCCTCGGATACATTCAGGGTAACGATAAAGTCCGAACCTTTGTTGATTTCGCTTTCTACCCGGATTTCCCCTTTGTGCATGTGTATGAGCGAACGCGTAAGCGATAATCCCAGTCCGAATCCCTCGCGATGGTCGCGCTTCTCAACCTGGTAATAACTTTCAAATATTTGTTCTTGAGCTTCTTTAGGAATCCCCCTGCCATTGTCTTTGACGGAGATTTGCACAAATGTTTCTTTCTCTTCTTTTATTAGTTTGGCACTCAACTTGACGTATCCGCCGGGCTGGGTATATTTAAATGCGTTTGAGAGCAAGTTATAAAGAATCCGTTCCAGCTTGGAAGGTGAGAACCAGACTTCCTCTTCGGTGTCTTCCAGATTGACGATAAAGTCAATTTCCCGTTCTCCGGCTACGATGTCGAAGATGTGCGACAGTTCTTCCAGAAAGTGCATGATGTCCCCTTTACGGACGCTGATACGCATCTGTTTCATTTCTATTTTACTGAATGTCAATAGTTCGTTAATCAGATAATTCATCCGGTTGGCGTTTCGGTAGATGACTTCCAGTTTCTCTTTATCGTTGTTGCTGATTTGTGGCTGCTGGATCAATCGTTGCAGAGGCGATAGAATCAGAGTCAGCGGTGTTTTCAGGTCATGGGAGATGTAAGTGAAGAAATTGATCTTCTGTTGATTCATATTCTCTATGTTGACGCGCTGTTCATGCTCCGTTTTCAGTCGCATGAGCAGGATGATACGCGTTTTGGTATATCTGTATGCGGCGTATATGATTAATAGGAAGAGTAATGCATAAACTAAATATGCTCCCGGCGAGAGCCACCAGGGAGGAAGGACTCTGATAGCAAGGTCCTTTTGGCCCGTTTCGTCCCAGTGGATACCATCTTTGCTGGCTTTGATCTTTAAGATATATCTTCCTGAAGGCAGATTGGAGAAGCGTACCTGATGCTGGTTGCCTACGAACTGCCAGTCCTTGTCGATACCTTCCATTTTCATCGCATATTGAGTGTTGTCGGTATATTGATAATTCAGTCCGGAGTATTCGAGACGCAGGGATTGGGCTTGTTCGTGCGTCAGGGTAATCTCTGTCAGTTCGGAGATGGAGGAAGGGAGGGACGCTTTCTCATTGTTGGGCGACATATATTCGCTGTTGCTCCAAATGGCAGTCAGTGCAATGTTGAAACGGGGGTTGACGGAGCGTACCTGTTCCGGATAGAAAGAGATCATACCGTTGATGGTTCCGAAATACAGTTCTCCGTCAGGCTTCTTGCAGGCGGAGGAGTAGTTAAACTGGTTGATGGGCAATCCGTCTGCCGTGGTATATCGGTCTATACTTTCCGTTTGGGGATTGATGCAGCAGAGTCCGTTTCCGGTACCTACCCAGATGTTGGCCATTTCATCTTCTATGATACCCTTGATGGCGCTGGAACCCAGTTGTTCTTTGTTGTAAGAAGCGATGATGTTGCCGTTGCGGTCCGATACATAAAGCCCGTTGTTGTCTGTCCCTATCCATATCCGTTGATGTGAATCCGGGTAAATATAGGTTACATAGAAATCGGTATGCGGCAGGATAGGGAGTGAAGTTACTTTCAGTGTACGGGTGTTTATCTGGAACATGCTGCCCTTCCGTGTTCCTGCCCAGAGGATGCTGTCGTTGAATTGTACCAGGTTGAAAATACGGAGAGGTGAAATCTTTTCCGGGCGGGAGTTCGCTTTTTTCTTGTCGATCAGGAATAAGCCTGAAGGGCCTCCGTACCAGATATGATCGTTTTTGTCTTCGATGATACAGAAGCCGGAAGAAACCTCATCCGACAGTAGATTATAGTCCACCGTGCGGTTTAGATGCGGTATATAGTGAAGAGCTCCTTTCAGGAACAGTCCGAGCCACAGGCTGTTATCTTTGTCGAGCCATAAAGAATGTATGTTCTTGGCGTAGATTTGCATTTGCTTGTGAAGTCGTTCGGCACGGGTGATTTCTTTCTTATTGTTCAGGTAGTTCAGTCCGCCATCCTCGGTGGCGATGTACAGACCATTGTCCGGAGCATTGATAATCTGGCGGACAGCCTTTCCGCTCAAATGATTAAAACTGGCTCCGTATGGATATATCTGAAACTGGTCGGAACCGAATATATAATAGTTGACTCCTCCGAAATAGGTTCCCACCCACATATTATGAGCCTTGTCCTGATAAAGGCTGTAAATGGGAGAATCGTTCAGTGCACTTAAATCCCGTTCCGATTGCTCGTAATGTGCAATCAGCTGATAGAGTTTGTTGAAGACAAAGATGCCATACTCCGTGCCTATCCATATATTCCCTGTATGGTCGGTTGCCGCACACCGGAAGTCTTTCACCTCAAGGTCTTTCGAGAGGTTACACAGGGTGTTGCTTTGTATGTGATAGACGAAAAAGTCGTTGTTAGTATTAAATAAAAGCTGGTTGGACGAGATCAGGACAGCATTGTTACATTGCTGTGTAAAAGGCTGGATGAGAGTCGGGAGGGAAACGAACTGTTTCTTCTCCAGACTGTATCGCATCAGTCCTTTGTTGGTGTCTATCCATAAGGTTTTGTCTCCGTCTTCCGCAAAGTATCTCACATGAGGTTTTTCTTCATCGAGCAGAAAAGGAACGAACAGACTGTCTTGCTCATTGTAACGGTAGAGTCCGTTGCTACAAGCTGCCAGAAGCATTCCATCGCTGGTGTTCAGGAAACAAACATCATCTTTAGTGTTTCCTTTAATCCGGTAACGGGTGAAATCTTCTGTCTCGTAGTCATAGCTGCAGATTCCCTGATCGGTAGAGATCCATAGAACATTGCGGAGCGAATCGTTATACAGGCGGGTGATGAAGTCGTGGCAGAGTGAAGTGCTGTCGGTCTCATTATGTGCGAACAGGTTGATATTATAACCGTCGAACCGGCACAATCCGTTGCGTGTACCGAACCAGATGAACCCGTGATTGTCTTGGGTGATTGCATTGATCGTATTATGCGGGAGTCCTTCAGCTATACTTAGCTGTTTGAAGCGTATGTTATTATATTGAATCTGTCCCGTCGACAAGCTTGTATTTAAGAGCACGAGACTAAATAAGAGGATGAATTTAAGTAAGGTGGTTCTCATGGCTTTTCTGATTGATTTTCACGACCTAAAGATACGTCTTTTTTTGTATTGAACAGTCGTAGAATTGTTCAAACGGACAGCACTTATGTTCAGTTTGTTGTCCGGTAACTGATTTTTATACATGATTGCAGGTATTAAGCATTATTTTTCTGTTTTTCTTGGATAGAAAAGACCACATTTGCAATGTGAAACTCTAAAAACAAATGCTATGAATCATCCGACATTAAAATCCCTTACGTTTGGTATCGGTCTGTTTTTCACATTACCTCTGGTATATGGAAATAGTTCCTCTCCGTTTTCCTCTGATGGAACGTTGTATATCAATAAATCGAAAACCCACAAAGTGGCTCCCGTAAAGTACGGTTTCCATTATGAGGAAATAGGGATGATGGGTGAGGGTGCTCTGCACGCCGAACTGATACGTAACCGTTCGTTTGAAGAAGCTACACCGCCTGCCGGATTATCTGTGAAGAACGGCCTTTATGAAAATGTTCCGGCTCCCCGTGTTAAAGAGAAAAAAGTGTTTCAGGCCGATCCGTTGATTGGATGGATGTCTTATCCGTTATCATATACTCCTGTATTTATCAGTCGCACGGATGAAAATCCAATGAGCGAAGAAAATAAGTATTCGATGCTGGTTAATGTCACGGAAGACATTGCTAACCACCCGGATGCCCTGATTCTCAACCGTGGATATTATGGGATGAATCTGAACACCGACGTGTCCTACCGCCTTTCCCTGTTCCTGAAAAACAGGAACTATTCCGCTCCGTTACGGATCTTTCTGGTCGATGAACTGGGGCGTAAAGTAAGCAACGTTGTCGAAGTAAATGTAGGGAATCGGGAGTGGACAAAATATACCGGTGAATTGAAGCCGGAAAAGAACGTCCAGCGTGGAATGCTTGCTATACAACCGATGTCGAAAGGACAATTTCAGATAGATGTCGTTTCCCTGTTCCCGTCCGATACCTGGAACGACGGAAAATCCGTATTCCGTAAAGACATTGTTCAGAATCTGAAAGAGTTTTCTCCAAGCTTTATTCGTTTTCCGGGTGGATGCATCGTGCACGGAGTCAATGAAGAAACGATGTATCACTGGAAAAAGACGCTCGGACCGATTGAAAATCGTCCGGGACAGTGGAGCAAATGGGCGCCTTATTACCGTACCGATGGAATTGGTTATCATGAGTTTTATGAATTGTGTGAATATGTGGGAGCCGATGCGATGTATGTCATGCCTACGGGTATGATTTGCAGCGGTTGGGTGAAGCAAAGTCCACAGTGGAATTTCAGACACATTGATGTCGATTTGGACGCTTATATCCAGGATGCGTTGGATGCCATCGAGTATGCCATTGGTGATACAACTACGAAATGGGGAGCCGAACGTGCAAAGAACGGTCATCCTGCTCCTTTCCCACTAAAATATATCGAGATTGGAAATGAAGATTTCGGACCTGTGTATTGGGAACGTTATGAAAAAATTTATCAGGCATTGTCCGCCAAATATCCTGACTTGGTTTATATAGCCAATAGTGTCATCCGCGTAGTCGGAAGGGAGAATGACGACAAACGGAAAGATATTCCCAATTTTATCAACCCGAAGAATGTAAAAGTGTTCGACGAACATTATTATAACTCAATCGAATGGGCTTGCGAACAGCATTATCGTTTTGATAACTACAAACGGGGTGTTGCCGATCTATTTATCGGCGAGTTGGGTATTAGTGGAAAATATCCTTATAACCTGCTGGCTACCGGAGCCATCCGTATGTCAATAGAACGCAACGGCGATCTGAATCCTTTGTTTGCTGAACGTCCGGTGATGAGGCATTGGGACTTTCTGGAACACCGTATCTTCCTGCCGATGTTGATTAATGGAGTGGACAGTAGCGTAAAGACTTCCTTCTTCTATCTGGCGAAGATGTTCAGGGATAACACGTTTGACGTATGCTTGGATGCAGCGATCAAGGATATGGAAGGTTTGCAGAACATTTTTGTTACCATGGGATATGATACGGCTGGCAAACAATATATCCTGAAACTGATAAACCTGCAGGATAAAAAAGTCACTCTACAACCGGAAGTTTCCGGTTTCAAACGCCCCGTCAAAGCTCATAAGACAAGCTTGGTATTAGTTCCGGGAAAAGAAAACACACCGTTTGCTCCGAATGAAGTCCAACCGGTAGAGACTGAAGTCGGATTGGACTTGAACCAGCCGCTTGAACTGGAGGCCGCTTCCATGGTTGTATATCGTTTTAAATGAGATATTTAAATAAGCAAATATGAGAAATACAATCTTTTGTATCACAGGACTTGCCATACAAGGTTTGGTTATGTCAGCCCAGGCACAAACCGGCAAACCGAATATTGTGGTTATTATGACCGACCAGCAACGTGCCGATTTGTGTGGCAGGGAAGGTTTTCCGCTGGAAGTGACTCCCTTTGTCGATCGGTTGGCGCAGGAGAATGTATGGTTCAATAAGGCATACACTGTGATGCCGGCCAGCTCTCCGGCACGTTGTTCGATGTTCACAGGGCGTTTCCCTTCCGCCACTCACGTACGCACGAATCACAATATTCCCGACATTTCCTATAAACAGGACTTAGTGGGCGTATTGAAAGAAAACGGATATAAGACAGCATTGGTCGGTAAGAATCACGCTTACCTGAAACCTGCCGACCTTGATTTCTGGTCTGAATACGGGCACTGGGGAAAACACAAAAAGACGACTCCTGCCGAGAAGGAGACTGCCCGTTTCCTGAATCAGCAAGCCAGGGGGCAATGGCTGGAACCATCTCCCATTTCCCTGGAGGAGCAGCATCCCACCAAAATCGTGAACGAAGCACTGGCATGGATTGAGCAGCAGAAAGAAAATCCTTTCTTCGTATGGGTCTCTTTTCCGGAACCTCACAATCCTTATCAGGTATGTGAACCTTATTACTCCATGTTCTCCCCCGACAAGCTTCCCGTCTTAAAGACCTCCCGCAAGGACTTGGCAAAGAAAGGAGAGAAATACCGTATTCTGGCTCAACTGGAAGACGCATCCTGCCCGAACCTGGAACAGGACCTGCCTCGAATCCGTGCCAACTATATCGGAATGATCCGGTTGATAGACGATCAGATCAAGAGATTGATCGAATCATTGAAAGCCAGCGGACAATATGAAAACACCATCTTTGTCGTACTTTCCGACCACGGTGACTATTGGGGAGAATACGGATTGATCCGTAAAGGAGCCGGACTTTCCGAAAGCCTCGCACGTATTCCGATGGTATGGGCAGGATATCACATCAAGAACCAGTCTGCCCCTATGGATGGTCACGTATCGATAGCCGACCTTTTCCCCACCTTCTGCTCTGCCATCGGTGCCGAAATACCGGCAGGAGTCCAGGGCCGTAGCTTGTGGCCGATGCTGACCGGAAAGGCTTATCCTAAAGAAGAATTCTCCAGTATGGTCGTACAACAAGGCTTCGGAGGAGCTGATGTCGGACTGGATGCTTCCCTTACTTTTGAACAGGAAGGAGCATTGACTCCCGGCAAAATAGCCCACTTCGACGAACTGAATACCTGGACGCAAAGCGGCACTTCACGCATGATAAGAAAGGATGACTGGAAACTGGTCATGAATCATTATGGCAACGGAGAACTTTATAACTTAAAGAAAGATCCTTCGGAAGTTCATAATCTGTTTGGCGAGAAGAAATACAGCGAAATTCAAACGGAACTTCTGACCCGGTTACTGGCATGGGAATTGCGTTTGCAGGATCCGTTGCCTCTCCCGCAAAGACGCTATCATTTTAAACAGAATCCATTTAATTATCTCCGGTCAGAACACTAAAAAATAAGAAGATTGTACATACCTACGGATATTAAAAACATGATTCCATGAAGTCTGCCCCGCAACGGCTTACTTTTGTATCCGTAAACATAAAACAAGAATATATGAAATTGATTTTGCGATTAGGATTGACCTTGCTTACAGGATTTATTTCTATCTGTACAGCATCAGCGCAGTTATATGGAACGGCAGATACAAACGCTCCGGAACTACGTGTTCCGAAATCTGTAAAGCCGGCATTTGATTATTGGATGAGGGATACCTGGGCTACGCTGGGCCCCGACGGTTATTATTATATCACAGGGACGACCTCTACTCCCGACCGTTACTTTCCGGGACAGAGGCATTGCTGGGACTGGAACGACGGTTTGTATCTGTGGCGTTCCAAAGATATGAAGTCTTGGGAATCCAGAGGACAAATATGGTCGATGGAAAAAGACGGAACCTGGCAAAAGAAGCCGAAAGTATATAAAGCAGGAGAGAAATATCAGAAAAAATCCATCAACGGTGATCCGATGGACAACCGTTTTCATGCAGTGTGGGCTCCGGAAATGCATTATATCAAAAGTGCGAAGAACTGGTTTATCGTAGCCTGCATGAATGAGTCGGCAGGCGGGAGAGGTTCTTTTATTTTGCGCAGTAAGACCGGAAAACCGGAAGGACCGTACGAGAATATCGAAGGTAACAAAGACAAAGCTATCTTCCCGAACATCGACGGAAGTTTGTTTGAGGATACGGACGGTACTGTCTACTTTGTCGGTCATAATCATTATATCGCCCGTATGAAACCGGACATGAGCGGATTTGCCGAGGAACTGAAAACATTGAAAGAGAAGAAATACGATCCGGAACCGTATATTGAGGGAGCATTTATCTTTAAACATGATAACAAGTATCACCTCGTACAAGCTATATGGTCGCACCGTACGTCAGAGGGAGATACCTATATCGAGAAAAAGGGAGTAACCTCGCCGAAGACACGTTATAGTTATGACTGTATCATCTCGACAGCCGATAATGTGTATGGTCCATATAGCGAACGCTACAATGCCATCACGGGAGGAGGACACAACAACCTTTTCCAGGATAAGGATGGAAACTGGTGGGCTACCATGTTCTTCAATCCGCGTGGGGCACAGGCAGCGGAATATAAAGTGACGTGCCGTCCCGGATTAATTCCGATGATCTATGAGAATGGTAAATTCAAACCCAACTTTAATTATAATACCAAATGAAAACTTCTTTATTGATAGCAGGCAGTCTGGCTCTGGTCCCGATGACGTATGCGCAGGACAAGCCGAATATTATTATCATACTGGCTGACGATTTGGGCTTCTCCGATCTCGGCTGTTTCGGTGGTGAGATTCATACGCCAGTACTGGATAAACTGGCAAAGAATGGTGTCCGTATGACGCAGATGTATAACAGTGCACGCAGTTGCCCGTCGCGTGCCAACCTGTTGACGGGACTTTATCCCCATCAGACGGGATTAGGACACATGGATGGCAGTCATCCTGCCTGGCCGAAAGGATATTCCGGTTTCCGTTCCAATTCGGACAACGTCACGATTGCGGAAGTCTTGAAAGATGCCGGATACTTCACGGCCATGTCGGGAAAGTGGCATCTGGGGAATAAGTCGAATCCTATTCTTCGTGGGTTTCAAGAGTATTACGGTTTGTTGGGCGGATTCAACTCTTTCTGGAATCCGGCGGTATATACCCGTTTGCCGAAAGACCGTACCCCCAGACAGTATGAGGAAGGAACTTTCTACGCTACCAATGTGATAACGGATTATGCGATTGATTTTATCGACCAGGCACATCAGGAAAAGAAACCCTTGTTCCTGTATCTGGCTTATAACGCTCCCCATTTTCCTTTGCACGCGCCGAAAGAAGTAACCGATAAATATATGTCTCTCTATATGCAAGGATGGGACAAGATTCGTGACGCCCGCTGGAAACGGATCGTTGACCTGAAACTTATGCAAGGCAAACCGGCACTTAGTCCGCGCGGCGTGGTTCCCGAAAGTCTGTTTGAAGATGAAACGCATCCGTTACCGGCATGGGACTCGTTGACGAAAGATCAGCAGACCGATCTGGCACGCCGTATGTCTATTTTTGCCGCTATGGTAGATGTGATGGACGCGAACATCGGCCGGGTAGTGGATGAATTGAAGAAGAACGGTGAGTTGGACAATACGTTTATCATGTTTATGTCCGATAACGGAGCTTGTGCCGAATGGCACGAATTTGGTTTCGACAAACAGACCGGAGTCGAATACCATACCCATACCGGAGAAGAACTCGACCAAATGGGTTTGCCCGGAACCTATCATCACTATGGTACAGGCTGGGCAAATGTTTGCTGCACGCCGTTCACGCTGTATAAACATTATGCGCACGAAGGAGGTATTTCCACTCCGTGTATCATTTCCTGGGGTAATCATGTGAAGAACAAAGGCGGACTGAATCATCAGCCTGCACAATTCTCCGATATCATGTCTACCTGTTTGGAACTGGCAGGAGCCACTTATCCGAAAGAATATCAGGGAAGGGCGATTCTGCCTACGGCAGGTCAGTCCATCCTTCCGATTGTGAAAGGAAAGAAGATGCCCGAAAGATACATCTATGCGGAGCATGAAGGCAACCGAATGGTGCGTAAAGGTGACTGGAAGCTGGTTTCCGCCAACTTCAAAGGAGATGAATGGGAATTGTACAACATCAAGGAAGACCGTACCGAACAGCACAACCTGATCGGTAAATATCCTGAAATGGCAAAAGAATTGGAAACGGCCTATTTCGAATGGGCGGACAAGAGTGATGTCCTGTATTTCCAGAAAATGTGGAATACCTACAATAAGAATCGACGGAAAGATTTTAAAGAATATAAAACCCGCTAATGCTTATGGATAAGAGAATCTTACTAACTCTGGCTTTAGGAGCCATGTCGCAGGTGTTTACCCATGCATGGGAGCCTAAAGGAGATAAAATCAAAACAGTATGGGCTGAACAGGTGACGCCGGAAAATGTGTGGCAAAGTTATCCCAGACCACAGTTGCAACGGGCAGAATGGATCAATCTGAACGGATTGTGGAAATATGCCGTAACGGATCAGAACACGCCCCGGAAGAATGTTTCCTTTGAAGGGGAAATCCTGGTCCCGTTTGCGATTGAATCATCTCTGTCCGGAGTGCAGAAAACATTTCTTCCTACGGATAAACTATGGTATCAACGTGAGTTCACCTTAGATCCTTCCTGGAAAAATAAGTCCACTGTCCTGCATTTCGGAGCAGTGGATTATGAATGTCAAGTATGGGTGAATAACCGGTTGGTCGGTACACATAAAGGAGGCAACAATCCGTTCTCGTTCGATATCACTAACTTCTTGAAGAAGAGTGGTCCTCAAAGCATTGAAGTAGCTGTCACCGACCCGACGGACACGGAATCTATTTCCCGAGGGAAACAGCAACTTAACCAGGAAGGTATCTGGTACACGCCTGTATCGGGCATTTGGCAAACTGTGTGGCTGGAAGCGGTGAATAAAACCTATATCCGTCAGGTACTTCCTTCCACTGACATTGAAAGAAAATCCGTGAAGCTGGCTTTCGATATAGCCGGAGCCAAAGGCAATGAAGAAGTGAAAATAGAAGTGTTGAATGATGGCAAAGTAATCAAGACGGTGGAACAGAAGTTGCGTGATGCGATGGAGATAGACGTTCCGAATGCTGTTCTATGGTCTCCCGAATCTCCGAAACTGTATCATCTGAATATTATCTTATCCAATGGAGGACGTGTTTTAGACCGGGTAAAGAGTTACTTTGCTTTGAGAAAAGTGGATGTCCGTAAAGATGAGTGCGGATATAACCGTATTTGCCTGAATAACCAACCCATCTTCCAATACGGCCCGCTTGATCAAGGCTGGTGGCCCGACGGACTGTTGACTCCTCCTTCCGAGGAAGCGATGCTGTGGGACATGGTGCAATTGAAGAAGATGGGATTCAATATGATCCGTAAACATATCAAAGTAGAACCGGAGCAATATTATTATTACGCTGATTCTCTGGGATTGATGATGTGGCAAGACATGGTTTCCGGTTTTGCTACGTCAAGGAAGAAAGAGGAACACGTCAATCCGTTGGCTACTACTGATTGGAATGCTCCCGAAGAACACACCCGCCAATGGCAAAAAGAAATGTTCGAGATGATCGACCGTCTCCGTTTCTATCCCTGCATTACTACCTGGGTGATTTTCAATGAAGGATGGGGACAGCACAACACGGTGGAAATCGTAAATAAAGTGATAAAGTACGATGATACACGTCTGATAAACGGAGTGACCGGTTGGACGGACAGAGGTGTAGGCGATATGTACGACGTACATAATTATCCTGTCACTTCCATGATTCTGCCGGAGAACAACGGCAACCGAATTTCCGTACTGGGAGAATTCGGCGGCTATGGATGGGCAATCAAAGAGCATATCTGGAATCCGAATATGAGGAATTGGGGATATAAGAATATAGACGGAGCAATGGCTCTGATTGATAGCTACGGCCGTCTGGTATATGATTTGGAAACGCTGATTGCCCAGGGATTGAGTGCGGCTGTTTATACACAAACCACTGATGTGGAAGGAGAAGTGAACGGCTTGATTACTTACGACCGGAAAGTAACTAAAATACCGGAAGGCTTGTTACACCTGATGCACAACCGCTTGTATGAAATCACCCCTGTGAAAGCAGTTACTTTGATTGCCGACAGTCAGAACGGAAGCAAGAACACCCGCCTTGTCGGTATGAACGGTCAGGAGCTGAAAATGACTTCTTTGCCTTTCGACTGTCCTCCTCGTTCTACGGTAGTATCAGAAGCTACTTTTAAGGTGGAGAATGATTTCAATCATTTGTCTCTATGGCTGAATGTTGCCGGAGAAGCCAAAGTTTGGCTGAATGGAGTGGAAGTCTTTGCGCAGGAGGCAAAGCAGACCAGGCAATATAATCAATACAATATCAGCGATTACAGCCGTTACTTGCGGAAAGGAAGTAATTTGTTGAGAATTGAAGTGAAAGATAGCAAGAAGATGAGGTTTGATTATGGGTTGAGGGCTTATTAACAGACTTGTTTTTCTTTTGTCTGTTTCTATTGTAAGGTACGTACCTTTGATTATTTATTACCTTATTTCCAATATATTCCAAATAAATCATTTATCTTTGTCACACGCTTTCCGCCCATCAGCGTGATGGAACTGGTGGAAAGTGGTTTTATCTCTTATTGGAGTAAAAGCGTATTATCTCTCGCTCATAAAAATTAGCAGTTTTAAAGGAGAGAGATGATTCAGCAGATACTCCACGCGAACGGCTGTATATCAACATATCCGTCAGGAATGTGTTATATATAAACGATTGGCGTGGGTGTCTGTTGTTATCATTATCTTCCGAAGGGTGTTGCTAAGCCTTATGAGCGGATAATGGTGCAACAGCATCTGCGCCTTTCTTGTATCCGGTTGGTTTATTCATAATACCCCAATATAACCTAACCAATCCCCGCCCACCGGACTGCAGAAAGCGTAGATGCCCGCTGCACTAATATAATAAAAAGAGTATCCCTCTTTCATTGTATCACACATAAAAAAACGAACATTATGTCAGAATGGATTAGCGTAGAAGAAGCGGCTAAGAAATACAATCTTAAAAAAGAATATATCCAACTTTGGGTGGATATGCAGGTAATCATGTCATATTTCAAGGATTACAAAACGGTCGTAAGCGATGAGAGTCTCCGTGGATTCCTGAAAACCAGGGAGAAAGGCATTGATCCGGAATATGTGAAAGCATTGGAACAGTTCTGTGTCGGTAAATCCGAGACGTGCTTGATATATGCTTTCCTCTTAGGGGCACGCGACAAAGAGCTTGAGATATATAGGGAAGCCAAATCACAGCGGGATGCATTACGGGGAATGTGGATGGAACAAAACGAACGGGTACGGGATTTAGAGATAGAACTTGAATTAGGACAGTTCAACTGTTATAAATGCCGGTTAAAAAAGTGGTGTATGAGAATCAAAAGAATAAAATTGAATTGGTTTACAAAGATCTGGAAATGAGGAAAATGCCAACTCCTACATGGAAATTTAGGGGCATAGCGCCCCTAAATTTCCATGTAACTAAGAACGGTGCAGTCATGAGTACATCAATTAAAAATTCAGCAAGCTCTGCAAACGATTTTTCATTTTTATTTCTCATATTCTCATTGATGACTGATAAACAACAAAGAATCAAATAAGTAGCTTATGAGAAATACTTTCTAACATGGTATTTCTCATAACATACCCTCTATTTTAGCTTAAAATTCACCTTGTTCTCATAGTATTTCAAGGTATTTCTCATAGTCAAGATATTGTCTTCTTCCTTTTTCTAGTTGAAGATAAACTAGTTCCGATCGTCCCATATATTGTGGGAAAGTATTCTCTCATATTATGGGAATTTGTTCCCACAAAATGAGGGAATCTTTTCCCAGTTAGTAGGGAATACTTTCCCACAATATATGGGACAAAAAGAATATGTACTTCCCTGATAATGGTTGACTAGTTGTTTTTTATTCTTGTTATAGGTTGACTGGAAAGACACTATGAGAAATGAAAATTTGTGTATTCAGAATAATTATATCAAGCAGAGTTTCTATATGACTTCTTCCATAATTGTTCCTTTCTTTAGTTCTCATATTTATGAGATAATACAAAAATAGCATATTCCCGCAGAAAGAACGAAGAAAGGGAAAGAAAGTTGGAGTGTTGACGTACCAGAGTGATGAATATAAACCTTCTTGCTTTTTCATGTCATTAGCCGAATTATGTTTATAATAAATCTGTTTTGCTTCTTCTTTTTAATAAAGATTGTTCATTCCGACTATAATAATTTTCTCCTGAAAGCCGGAAGTTTCTGAAAGACTTTTATCTTTGCAACTATAATACATACGGCACTATGAAAAAAGTGATTCTGATTTTTGTGACAATCGTCCTTTCTGGTTTGCTTTATGCAAAAGAAAATAAGAGTACCGATGCGTTACTTCGTGAGATTGATGGTATCATTAAAAACCGTCAGACCTATGGAGCGGAAAAGGAGGCGCGTATCGCTGACCTGAAGAAATTGTTGTTGGAGGCTACTTCCGATGAACAACGATATAGTTTTTGCGGACGTCTTTTCGATGAATACAGGGCTTATAATCTGGATTCGTCTTTTGTCTATGCTCAACGGAAAGAGGAACTGGCGCATCGCATGGATAAACTGGATTACCTGGATGATGCTGCCATGAATATGGCGGAAGTGATGGGAACTACCGGAATGTATAAAGAAGCGTTGGAACTATTGGGGCAGATTGATAAGAAAACGCTGCCCGATTATCTCTATGGTTATTATTATCATTTGTATCGCACTATTTATGGATTGATGGGAGATTATGCCGTTACGGAGAAAGCCAAGAAGGAGTATTATCGAATGACGGACCTGTATCGTGACTCTCTTCTGCAGGTCAACGCTTCCGACTCTTTGGGATACGTATTGGTGATGGCGGATAAGTGTATCGTACATGCTCAATACGATGAAGCCATCCGTATGCTGATGGAATATTACAACAAACCTTCTTTGGATGACCATTCAAAAGCAATGCTTACTTATACCATTTCCGAGGGTTACCGGTTGAAAGGCGACAAACAAGGGCAAAAGCATTACCTGGCTCTTTCGGCTATTGCCGACCTGAAATCGGCGGTAAAGGAATATGTATCTTTGCGCAAACTCGCTTCCCTTGTCTACGATGAAGGGGATATTGACCGTGCCTACAATTACCTGAAATGCTCTTTAGAAGATGCTACTCTTTGTAATGCACGCCTTCGTACGTTAGAAATCTCGCAAGTCTTTCCTATCATTGACCAGGCTTATCAATTGAAAGCCAAACGGCAACAGCAGGAGATGAAAGTATCATTGATTTGTATCAGTTTGCTTTCCGTATTTTTGTTGGTTGCCATTTTCTTCGTTTACAAGCAGATGAAAAAGGTTGCTGCCGCACGTCGCGAAGTGGTCGATACCAATACGCTGCTGCAAGAATTGAACGAAGAACTTCACGACTCCAACTCGCAGCTGAAAGAGATGAACCATACGCTTTCGGAAGCCAACTATATCAAGGAGGAATATATCGGCCGATATATGGACCAATGCTCCACTTATCTCGACAAGATGGATTTATACCGTCGTTCCCTAAATAAAATTGCTGCTGCCGGAAGAGTGGAAGAACTATATAAAGCCATTAAATCTTCTCAATTCATTGATGAAGAACTGAAAGAGTTTTATGCGAACTTCGACATGACTTTCCTGCAACTCTTCCCCAATTTTGTGGAGGAATTTAATGCGCTGCTCACAGAACCCATGCAACCCAAACCGGGAGAACTGTTGAACACCGAACTTCGCATCTTTGCCCTTATCCGGCTGGGGATTACGGACAGTACCAAGATAGCGCAATTCCTCCGTTATTCCGTGACTACCATTTATAATTACCGGACCCGTGTCCGTAACAAATCTTTGGGAGAAAGAGATGAATTTGAGACTAAAGTAATGCAAATCGGGAAGGTGGAAGAATAAGAAAACCACTACTTTTTTAGTCTGACTTCTATTTTATAACGTTCTTATATTTAGTGGTTTATGCTGTGCGATGCTGTGTAAATCACTATATTTTTGCTATCTGCTTTAAGAAGCAGTATGAAATGTGGATACTTTTGTTTCACGGTCATTTCAAGAATGACACAGAGAACGAAAACAAAAGTAACTCTAATATTAACTTTAAATTAATGTACATGAAACAGAGTATGAAGTCGAAAGGCTTTGAACGCCGCCTCTTACTGATAATGTGTGGCTTGTTCCTATCTCTTAGTGCATTCGCACAACAGATTTCCATAAAAGGACATGTAGTAGATGCCACGGGCGAGCCGGTGATCGGTGCCAGTGTGGTAGAAGGACGTACAACGAACGGTACGATTACCGATATAGACGGTAACTTCTCATTAAGCGTTTCTGCCAACAGTACGCTGACTATTTCTTTTGTCGGCTATAAGACGCAGACAGTTCCCGTGAACGGGAAAAACTCATTGAAAGTAACCTTGCAGGAAGATACGGAAGTATTGGACGAAGTAGTAGTGGTGGGTTACGGAACAATGAAAAAGAGCGATTTGACCGGTGCCGTATCTTCTGTCGGAGTGAAGGACATCAAAGACTCTCCGGTAGCCAATATCGGTCAGGCAATGCAGGGAAAAGTATCCGGCGTGCAGATTATCGATGCCGGTAAACCGGGTGATAATGTCACCATTAAGATCCGCGGCTTGGGGACGATCAATAACAGTAACCCGCTGATTGTCATTGACGGAATTCCTACCGACTTGGGATTGTCTTCCTTGAATATGGCTGATGTGGAACGGGTAGACGTATTGAAGGATGCTTCGGCAACAGCTATCTACGGTTCGCGTGGTGCAAACGGTGTGGTGATGATTACCAGTAAACGTGGTGCCGAAGGTGCCGGAAAAGTAACGGTAAACGCAAACTGGGCTATCCAGAATGCCACTAAAGTGCCCGATATGCTGAATGCCGCGCAATATGCCGCCTTGAGCAATGATATGCTGTCTAACAATAACGATAATACGAATCCTTACTGGGCAGATCCTTCTTTATTGGGAACAGGAACGAACTGGCTCGATGAGATGCTACGTACGGGAGTGAAGCAAAGCTACTCGGTTAGCTATTCCGGTGGTACGGAAAAGGCACATTACTATGTATCCGGTGGTTTCCTCGATCAGTCCGGTATCGTAGAAAGCGTTAATTACCGCCGCTTCAACTTTCAGGCAAATAGCGATGCCCAGGTTAATAAATGGTTGAAGTTCACTACCAACCTGACGTTCAGCACTGACGTGAAAGAAGGAGGAAGCTATAGCATCGGAGATGCCATGAAAGCACTTCCCACCCAGCCGGTGAAGAATGAAGACGGTAGCTGGAGCGGTCCCGGACAGGAAGCGCAATGGTATGGAAGTGTCCGCAACCCGATCGGCACACTGTACATGATGACTAACGAGACAAAAGGATATAACTTCCTGGCAAACATCACCGGAGAGATTGCCTTTACCAAATGGTTGAAGTTGAAAAGTACCTTTGGTTATGATGCCAAATTCTGGTTTGTCGACAACTTTACTCCGGCTTACGACTGGAAACCGAATCCGGTAGAAGAATCTTCCCGTTATAAGAGCGACAATAAAGCCTTTACCTATTTGTGGGATAATTATTTTGTATTCGACCATACTTTTGCCCGGAAACATCGCGTAGGTGTAATGGCTGGTTCTTCCGCCCAATGGAACAACTACGATTACCTGAATGCTCAAAAGAATATCTTTATGTTTGATAATATCCATGAGATGGACAACGGCGAGAAGATGTACAGTATCGGCGGCAGCCAGAGCGACTGGGCACTGCTTTCTCTGATGGCACGTCTCAACTATTCTTACGAGGATAAATACCTGCTTACAGCCACTGTGCGCCGTGACGGTTCCTCCCGCTTCGGTAAGAACAACCGTTGGGGAACATTCCCTTCCGTTTCTCTGGCATGGCGTATTTCGCAGGAAGAATGGTTCCCGAAAGACAACTCGCCGGTGAATGACCTCAAACTGCGTATCGGATACGGTGTGACCGGTAATCAGGAAATCGGTAACTACGGCTTTGTTGCTTCCTACAATACGGGAGTCTATCCTTTCGGCAACAACAATTCCACCGCTTTGGTATCTACCACCCTTTCCAATCCGAATATTCATTGGGAAGAAGTACGCCAAACCAACTTCGGTGTGGATATGAGCCTGTTCAACTCACGTGTCAACCTTTCGCTGGATGCCTATATCAAGAAGACAACTGACATGTTGGTGAAAGCTTCCATCCCTATCACCTCCGGTTTTGAAGATACTACTGAAACCTTTACCAATGCCGGAAAGATGCGCAACAAAGGAGTGGAAATGACTCTGCGCACCATCAACCTGAAAGGTCTTTTCTCCTGGGAATCCGCTTTAACGGCTACCTATAACAAGAATGAAATTCTGGACCTGAACAGCGAAACCCCGATGTTTATCAATCAGATAGGTAACTCATACGTGACTATGCTTAGAGCCGGTTATCCCATCAATGTATTCTACGGATACATGACCGACGGACTTTTCCAAAACTGGGACGAAGTAAACCGCCACGCCACCCAACCGGGAGCCGCTCCGGGCGACATTCGTTTCCGGGATTTGAATAACGATGGAGTCATCAACGATGAAGACCGTACCGTTATCGGCAACCCGAATCCGAACTGGTTCTTCTCTTTAAGCAATAATTTCTCTTATAAAGGATGGGAACTCTCCGTTTTCCTGCAAGGCGTATCGGGAAACAAGATTTATAACGCCAACAATGTTGACAACGAAGGAATGGCAGCCGCTTACAACCAGACCACAGCCGTATTGAACCGCTGGACGGGTGAAGGAACCAGTAACTCTATGCCCCGTGCCATTTGGGGAGACCCGAACCAAAACTGCCGTGTATCCGACAGGTTTGTGGAAAACGGTTCCTATCTCCGTCTGAAGAACATCACGCTTTCGTATACACTGCCCAAGAAGTGGATGCAAAAGATTCAACTGGAAAATGCCCGCATCTCTTTCTCTTGCGAGAATGTGGCAACTATCACCGGATATTCCGGCTTCGACCCGGAAGTTGACGTCAATGGTATCGATAGCAGCCGCTACCCGATCTCACGTACGTTCAGCATGGGCTTGAACTTTAACTTTTAAATCAGGAGGAAGAATATGAAAAAGATAACCACTTTGGTATTTATGTTTGCCATATTGGCATTGACATCATGTAATGATTTCTTAGATAAATATCCTAAATATGGCGTCGATCCCGAATCGGAAGTGACGAACGAGATTGCTGTGGCACTGACTACTGCCTGCTACAAGACGCTTCAGTCATCTAATATGTATAACCAGCGTATCTGGAGCCTCGACATCATTGCAGGCAACAGTGAAGTAGGGGCCGGAGGAGGTACTGACGGTTTGGAGACTGTTCAGGCTTCCAATTTCATTGCTCAGAGCGATAACGGCTTTGCCTTGTATGTATGGCGTTCTCCGTGGGTAGGGATCGGACGTTGCAACATTGTGCTTTCCAATCTGCCTTCGGCATCTATCTCCGATGAGATAAAGACTCGTTGCATGGGTGAGGCTTATTTCCTGCGTGCACATTATTATTATATACTGGTTCGCCTGTATGGTGGAGTACCTTTGCGTTTAACCCCGTTTGAACCGGGAGAATCTACGGATATTGCCCGTAATACGGTAGATGAGGTATATGCTCAAATCCTTTCCGACTGTAAGAATGCGGTGACTATGCTTCCTCCGAAAAGCAGTTATGGAGATGCCAACAGGGGACGTGCCTGTAAAGAGGCTGCAATGGCTATGCTGGCAGATATTTACCTGACACTGGCTCCTAATCATCGTGACTATTATAATGAAGTAGTGACCTTGTGCAATAACATTGCTGCAATGGGATATGATCTGACTCAATGCAATTATGCCGATAACTTTAATGCTACGATCAATAATGGTGCAGAATCTCTCTTCGAAGTGCAATACTCCGGTAGTACGGAATATGACTTCTGGGGCGGTGATAACCAGTCATCCTGGCTGTCTACCTTCATGGGGCCTCGTAATTCGGGTATGGTAGCCGGTGCTTATGGATGGAACCTGCCTACGGAAGAGTTCTTCAAGCAATACGAAGACGGTGATTTGCGGAAAGACATCACTGTGTTGTATCAGGGCTGTCCTGCTTTTGACGGCATGGAATACAGACGTTCCTGGTCGAATACGGGTTATAACGTACGTAAGTTCCTTGTGTCGAAAACCGTCTCTCCGGAGTATAATACCAACCCCAACAATTTTGTAGTATACCGTTATGCGGATGTCTTGCTGAAGAAAGCGGAAGCCTTGAATGAGCAGGGACATCCGGATCAGGCTGCCGAACCGCTGAATATCGTTCGTAAACGTGCCGGACTGACAGAGCTGCCGACTACTTTGACGCAGACCGAAATGAGAGAAAAGATTATTCACGAACGCCGGATGGAACTTGCTTTTGAGGGACACCGCTGGTTCGATATGATCCGGATTGATAATGGAAATTATGCATTGACATTCCTGAAATCCATCGGTAAGAATAATGTGACTAAAGAACGTCTCCTGTTGCCTATTCCGCAGACGGAGATGGACTCCAATCACCTGATGACTCAAAATCCCGGTTATTAATCCGTTTTATAATCATTCATTTAGACAAATAATATGATGAAGAAATATATATATCAGTTGTTATGCTCTCTTTTCATCGGTGGAACGATGGTTGCCTGTACCGAGGATTATATGGAGACAGATAAAGGACATGATACTCTCACCCTTTCGGTGAATCAACAGGAGCTGGTGTTGAACGAAAAGAACCATAGTCAGGAGGCGCTGGCGCTTTCATGGACTACCGGAACGAATTATGGAAGCGGTAACCGCATCTCTTATACGCTGGAACTGGCTAAGGCAGGGACAGACTTCGCGAATGCTTATTCGGTAGACTTGGGTACGGGAACGTACCAGTGGACTAAGAAAGTGGAGGAACTCAATCAATTTCTGCATACGCAGTTCGGTATCGGTTATGCCGTGAAAGCGGAGTTGGAAGCACGTATCACAGCTGTTGTTGCCGGAATGGAAGATCAGAAGCAGAGCGCGACAACTGCCTTTACAGTGACTACTTACCAGCCGGTTACTACCACGCTTTACCTGATTGATGATGCTGCCCCGAACGGATGGAATGCCGATGACGCAGTAGCAATGGAGCGTACGGATAATGGACAGTTTACATGGACAGGAAAACTGAACGTCGGATCGTTCAAGTTTATAACGACTTTAGGAGAATTCCTGCCGTCGTACAACCGTGACGCTACTGCCGGAGAAGAACTCAAACTAGTTTATCGTACATCGGGTGACCAACCGGACGAACCGTTTACAATTGATAAAGAGGCAACTTATATCGTAAAAGCAAACCTGTTAGACCTAACGTTGACACTTACCGAAACAGAAGATATTGGCTGGAGATTTGAAGAATTTTTCATTGTCGGTTCGTTTACCGGTAATGGTGGTTGGGGATTTGAGGCATTGTCTAAAGATGCTGTCCAGATGGATCTGTTCCATTATGGAGCCGTGATTCCCTGGAAAGCAGACGGAGATTTTAAGTTCGCTTCTGTGACGGATTTCGGTCAGGCGGATGCTTTCTTCCATCCTACCATGGCTAATGCTCCGTACACTTCGACATCAGTAGTGCTTGGAGGTAAGGATAATAAATGGCAGATGAAGGAAGCCGAATGTGGCAAGCCTTATAAAGTATGGTTCTACACAGGAAAGGGAAAAGAAAAGATGTTGATGCGTCTGTTCACTCCTTATGAAGGATTGTATCTGGTGGGTGAGGCAACTCCGAACGGATGGAGTCTGGACAATGCTACTCCGATGACTAAGAGTGCCGACAATCCTTATATATTTACCTGGAGCGGCACGCTGAAGGCAGGTGAGATGAAGATATCCTGCGATAAACAGTCAGACTGGAATGGAGACTGGTTTATGGCGGATAAGAGCAATAAGGCTCCGACGGGTGAAGTAGAGACGGCATTGTTCGTTACCAAGTCGGATGCGGAGTTGAGCAGTATGTATCCGGATGCAGATTTGGGTAGTTTGGATAATAAGTGGAATATTCAGGAAGCCGGTTCTTATCGGATTACGATTGACCAGTTGAAAGAGACGATTTCGATTGTGAAACAATAAAACAAGAATTCAAGATGAAGAAAATAATATATTTGGTGGCTGCTTTCCTGTGTATGGCTTGCAGTGACGATCATGGGGCGAACCAAGAAAATGGAGGAGCTTCGGGCGGTGTCACCGAAGTGACTCCGGTAACATCGGATTTAAGTGTGGACCTGTCTACAGATAAGGCTTTCTATAAACCGGGGGAGAAAGTGGTGTTTACAGCAGAAGATGCGTTGCCTGCCGGAACTAAAGTTCGCTATCGTCTTTTAGGGGAGATTGTCGGAGAAGAGTCGGTAAATGGTACCAGTTGGACATGGCAACCGCCTACTACTGATTTCAAAGGATATATGGCGGAACTGTACCGCCAGGAGAATGGTACGGATGTAATTGTCGGTACGATTGCGGTAGATGTATCCAGTGATCCGGCACGTTTCCCCCGTTATGGTTTTGTCGCTGATTTCAGTCGGGAGAAGACGGCCGGGAAGACACAGGAAGAGATGGCGTATCTGAATCGTCATCACATCAATTGGGTACAGTTTCAGGACTGGCATAATAAACATCACTGGCCGTTGGGCGGTACACGCACGCAGTTGGACGAAGTATATATGGACATCGCTAACCGGGAGGTTTATACAAGTTCTGTGAAGAATTACATTGAAGCGCAGCATCGTTTCGGCATGAAGTCTATGTTTTACAATCTTTGTTTCGGGGCGTTGAAGGATGCAGCTACGGACGGGGTGAAGGAGGAATGGTATTTGTTTAAGGATGCTTCTCACACTACTAAAGACAGTCACGATCTGCCGGGCGGATGGAAAAGTAATATTTATCTGGTAGATCCTTCTAATAAGGAATGGCAGAAATATTTGAACGAAAGGAATGATGATGTATATGCGAACTTTGCCTTCGACGGCTATCAGATAGACCAGTTGGGACGACGCAGCACGTTGTACAATTACAAGGGTATTCCGGTCAATCTGCGTGAAGGATATGCTTCTTTTATTGAAGCGACGAAGCAGGCTCATCCGGACAAAAGTTTGGTGATGAATGCGGTCAGCCGTTACGGTGCCCGTCAGATTGGGGAGACTGGTAAAGTTGATTTCTTCTATAATGAGGTGTGGGCGGATGAGGCTGATTTTACCAATCTGAAAGCCATTCTTTATGAAAATGGAGTATATGGCAATTATCAGTTGAATACGGTTTTTGCAGCTTATATGAATTATAATAAAGCGGATAACCGGGGAGAATTTAATACGCCGGGTATCTTATTGACAGATGCTGTCATGTTTGCTTTGGGTGGTTCGCACCTTGAACTGGGAGGCGATCACATGTTGTGCAAAGAGTACTTCCCGAATGAGAATCTGACAATGAGCGAAGAATTGAAAACAGCGATGGTTCGTTATTATGATTTTCTGACTTCTTATCAGAATCTGCTTCGTGACGGTGGTACGGAGAATCGTGTTTCCATAGATTGTACCAATGGCGAAATGAGATTGAATAGTTGGCCTCCTCAACAGGGATCAGTTACTACTTATGCCAAGCAGGTAGGTGGCAAGCAAGTCATACATCTTCTTAATTTCTCGCAAGCGAACAGTCTTAGCTGGAGAGATGTGGACGGTACGATGCCGGAACCGGCTTTGATTACGAAAGCGGCTTTGCAAATGAATCTGTCGGCAAAGGTGAATAAGTTATGGGTAGCGTCGCCGGATGCACACGGAGGAGCCTTGCAGGAATTGGCCTTTACACAGGAGAACGGAATTGTCTCTTTTACATTGCCTTCCTTGAAATATTGGACAATGATTGTGGCTGAATAAAAGAAATTGCAGCTGAATAAAATGAGTATAGTCCAATAACGCGGCTGTAGCAGAATGACTTAAAATGATAGGTATGATGATTAGATATAGATTATGGGTATGGATGTTGTGCCTGATGTTTCCAACATGGATGTGGGCGGAAAATACGACACGTACATGCTCCTCTTTTACACAGCAGGGACGTCAGGTGACTTTTCACCTGACGGACAGTGCCGCGTTGCAATTGCAACTTTGTAGCTCTTCCGTCGTGAAAATCTGGTTCTCACCCGACGGGCAATTGCAGCGAAGAAATGCTTCGTTTGCAGTGATTAATGAAGAACTGGAAGAGGTAGGAACTATTCATGTGGATGAACAAGCGGCCTGTTATGAAATATTTACTCCGAAGTTGCGTATCCGGGTGAATAAATCTCCGATGAGTCTTCAGATATTCGATAAATATCAGAAACTCTTGTTTAGCGATTATGCCGATAAAGGTCATGTCAGTGAAGGAACGAAGAAGGTGGAATATAAAGTGCTTCGTCGTGACGAGCACTTCTTCGGACTTGGTGAGAAAGCGGGAAAGATGGATCGTCGTGGCGAGTCTTATAAGATGTGGAATAGTGACAAACCTTGTTATAGTGTGGTAGAAGATCCTCTTTACAAGAGTATTCCTTTCTTTATGAGCAATTATCGGTATGGTATTTTTCTTGATAACACCTATAAGACAGAATTCAAATTCGGAACGGAAAGCCGTGATTATTACAGTTTTGAAGCGCCGAACGGGGAAATGGTATATTACTTTATCTTCGGTAAAGACTATAAAGAAATCATCAGCCAATATGTCGGACTGACCGGAAAACCTATCATGCCGCCGAAATGGGCGTTGGGTTTTGCCCAATGCCGCGGTCTGTTGACAAGTGAAAAGTTAAGCCGTGAAATTGCCGAAGGCTACCGGAAACGGGGAATCCCTTGTGATATTATCTATCAGGATATCGGCTGGACAGAATACTTGCAGGATTTCGAATGGCGCAAAGGAAACTATGAAAACCCCAAAAAGATGCTTTCGGATTTGAAGGAGATGGGTTTTAAGGTAGTCGTATCTCAAGACCCGGTAATTGCACAAGCCAATAAAAAACAATGGGAAGAAGCAGACCGCTTAGGCTATTTTGTAAAGGACAATACGAACGGCAAAAGCTACGATATGCCCTGGCCGTGGGGTGGGAACTGCGGAGTGGTGGACTTCACCCTGCCTGCCGTAGCCGACTGGTGGGGGGCTTATCAGCAGAAACCGATTGATGATGGTATCTCCGGCTTCTGGACAGATATGGGCGAACCTGCCTGGAGTAACGAAGAGCAGACGGAACGCCTGGTGATGAAGCACCATCTCGGTATGCACGATGAAATCCATAACGTCTATGGCCTGACTTGGGACAAAGTGGTAAAGGAGCAATTTGAAAAGAGGAACCCGGACCGTCGTGTTTTTCAAATGACTCGTGCTGCTTATGCCGGATTGCAACGTTATACGTTCGGCTGGACGGGTGATAGCGGAAACGGAGACGACGTACTGCAAGGTTGGGGACAATTAGCCAATCAAATTCCTGTAATGCTTTCCGCCGGATTGGGATTAATCCCATTTTCTTCCTGTGATATTACCGGTTACTGTGGGGATATTGAGGATTATCCGGCTATGGCGGAACTCTATACCCGTTGGATTCAATTTGGTGCCTTCAATCCTTTGAGCCGTATCCATCATGAGGGAGATAATCCGGTGGAACCATGGCTTTTCGGACCGGAAGCGGAAAAGAACGCGAAAGCAGCTATCGAACTGAAATATCGTTTGTTGCCGTATATCTACACTTACGCCCGCGAAGCGTATGATACAGGATTGCCTATCATGCGGCCTCTGTTTCTCGAATATCCAATGGATATGGAAACTTTCTCTACGGATGCTCAATTCATGTTCGGTCGTGAATTGTTGGTAGCCCCTGTGGTGAAGAAAGGTGCCCGCACAAAGAACGTGTATCTTCCCGAAGGTACATGGATAGACTACAACAACAAGCAGACAGTCTACACCGGAGAGCAGTGGACTACGGTTGATGCTCCCTTGTCCTCTGTTCCTATGTTTGTGAAGCAAGGTTCTATCATCCCCACCATGCCGGTGATGAACTACACCCATGAGAAACCGGTATATCCACTTACTTTTGAAATCTTCCCCGCACAGGAAGGCGCACAGGCAGTCTTTACTCTTTACGAAGATGAAGGAGAAAACTTAGGGTACCAGCGTGATGAATTTGTCAAAACACCGATTGTTTGCAGCACTCTGGCAAATGGATATGAACTGACAGTCTCTGCCCGTGAAGGAAAAGGATACACTGTCCCCGGTCCGAGAAATCTATTGTTCCGTATTTATTCTGCGAAAGCCCCGAAAGAGGTAACTGTCAAAGGAAAGAAGATAAAGAAGGTAAAACCGGAACGATTGGAAGAAAATTTAGAGAATGATACGGAAACTGTGGCGTGGAGTTGGGATAAAGAAACTGGTGTCTGCAGTGTACGAGTACCTGATAAAGGTGTTAATGAAAAGATTATGATTATCTCTAAGTAGTAATTATATAAATAATTCATGGGAAGTATAATCGCTATTTCTTAGCCTTGTATTTCCCGTTTATCGGGCATATATATCCGAAATGCCGGATATATATGCCTAGTGTGTTGAAGCTATATGTCTGACTTAATGCACCTGCGGTCTCAATTGATTTCCCACTTTATTATTTTAGCCGGAGTGCTTGTAATAATCACGTTCGTCTCATTAAATTCTTTTGTTACTCAAGCTGGTACAGTTGGAAGCTTCTTTGCCTATGTTTTTCGTTTGTATTCTCTTTATCTTGCCTATGTTCTTAGAATAAAACGGTATATTTGTAGCTGATTAACAGTGATTTTTGTGTTTAAAAGAGATATTTATAAGCAGTTGCAAGAGTGAGCCGGACGTACAGGGCGTAAACCCTTAGTGTTGCGTGGTGCGCGTCAAGTAGGAAAAACGACGTTAGTTAATGAATTTGCCCGGAACTTTGAGAATTATCTTCATTTGAATCTGGAGCGTGAAGAAGATGCTTTTTATTATTTGGGTAGTTTACCGAAGATACTTTCTTTGATTTAAGTACAATACTTTCATACTATAATGTATGAAAAGGAACAGACCACTATTGGTGGAACTGTTCCTTTTTTGTTCAAGACAGATGTGATATGTGATTATTTATTCCGTAACCAGTTTCAGAGAAACATCATCGAACCAATAAATAACATTGTCTGTTGCCGTAGCATTGTAACCGGTCAGTTGGTTATTGGCACCTGCACATAGTTTGAATACAAACTTGACTAGTACATTGGTAGGAATATCTACAGTTACAGCATACTTTTTCCATTCTTTACCTGCCTGATTGATAACTGTTCCCCAAATATCATTTTCGCCGGACTCGATAGTTTGCGCTCCATTTTGCAATACAATTGCCTTCTGGAACTTAGCTTCTTTGGCAATATCTTCATTGTTTTCGCAAAGAGTGATACTGGTGATGAACGGAGATTCCGTCTGATTGGTTTTAGCATAGAAGCTCAATTCGTATTTACCGGGTTTTACTCCTTGTAGTGGGTATGACAAGTCTACTCCCCAGGTATTATCAACTTTCTCGGCGGTATATTTCAAAGAACGATTGCTACCATTAGCTCCTGTGCTGGTATCTATGGAAAGTGACGGATTGGTGACGTCCGGTTTTGCAAACCACATATCCAGAAAGTTCAGGGTATTATTACCTTGTGTCTGCCAGGCTGCATATATTCCCGGTTGTTTATCTGCAGCGAAGTCTTTCTCAAAACTTCCGTTTTTTACCAATTCGGTGGCAGGCTCTTCGCCTTCTCCCGGTCCGGCTTCATCGGTCGGCTCGAGGGTTACTTTGTCGAACCAGTAAACTACATTGTCCGCTTTCTTGCAGTCGTAACCACTCAAACTGTTATTATTTCCCGCACAAGGCTTGAATACGAATTTCACCAGTTTGTTGTCCGGGATATTCACAATCATGGAGTATTGTTTCCATTCTTTTCCTGCCCGGTTGATTTGTGTCCCCCAAATATCGTTGACTCCGGTCTTTATCTCTTGTTTGCCATTTTGAAGAACGATTGCTTTCTGGTATTTCGCTTCTTTGGCTATATCTTCATCATTTTCGCATAGGGTGATGCTGGTAACGAAAGGTGTATCATCCTGATTCGTTTTTACGTAGAAACTAAACTTATATTTACCGGCTTCCACTCCTTGCATAGGATAAGACAAGTCTACGTCCCAACTGTTTGCTACACTGGCAGCATATTTAAGGGAACTACTACTGCCGTTTGCTCCTGTACTACCGTCTACTACCAAAGCATCTCCGGTTTTTGCAAACCACATATTCAGATAATTCAACGTGTTGCTGCCTTGTGTTTGCCAGGCTGCCCATATACCCGGTTTCTTGTCCGCTGCAAAATCCTGTTCAAAGTCTCCGTTTTCAACCAAATTTTCAGACGGTTCCTCTTCTTCCTCATCATCTCCGTCATCCGGTTTGTTTTCTTCTTCCTGTTGGTAATAACGGATATATTCGATTTCCATTTGTCCCGGTAATCCGGAGTCATCAATTTCCCCCGGCCATGTGCCTTCACCGCCAAGGGCATAGTTTAGAATCAGATAGTAGGGAACGTCGAACGGCCATTGCTTCATTTCCGCTTCATTTTCCAGATGCATATTCGGATAACTGAATGTTTCCTCACCGTTAATCAGGAATGTCAGTTCTTCCGGAGTCCATTCGAGGGTGTATAGGTTGAATTCATTTTCCTTATAAGTCCCGCCTCCTGCACGTGGTGGGTTTTTGTCCAGACCTAAATCCAACGTATAGTGACTATGTACTGTATGCCAAGCTACTTTCTCAAGGCTGACTTGTTCCATAATATCGATTTCTCCTCCATACTCATTTGCTCCCGGAGGATTTGGATACTGCCGTTGTACCGGTAGTAACCAAATAGCCGGCCAACCTCCCTGTAAACTGTTGAACTTGGCGCATATCTCCAGCTTTCCATACTTGAATCCCGCTTTTCCACGTGTGCTTATACCTCCGGTCATGTACTGACCGTCTTTTTTCTCTGCGCGTAGAATGAGTCTTCCGTTTTGTACATAAGCCTGTTCTGTGCTTCCCGTTAAATATTTGTTCCATGGAGAATTACCTTTCGGCTCAAAAATCCATTTGTCTGCATCAAATTGGGGACCTTCCTGATTAAACTCTTCCGACCAGATCAATTTCCAGCCGTCTATTGCCTTTGATTCGTCTTTGGCATGTAGTGTATAGATATTGATGTCTTCCGACTGGCAGGATAATACTCCAATCCATAACAATAAAATGCTTATTACTTGTTTCATAGCTGTTCCTTTTAAATATTAAAATATAAGGGGGAGACAGCGGGAGTAGTCATTACTCCCAGCCGTCGTTTTGTGTTAAGTTGCCATTTTTATAAATCTCCGATTGAGCGATAGGATAAAGATTCATCTTTTCGTCCCAGACGCGTGTCTGTATCTTCACCGGAGTATAACTGTATTTTGATCCTTTTTTAGTGACTTTTACTCCATAGATATCTTTCACTACATCTCCGATCATCCAGCGGCGGATGTCCCAAAAACGATGATCCTCGAAAGCAAGTTCTATGCGGCGTTCGTTGCGCAGACGAGTGGTGAAGTCATCTCCATTGTCCGTAATATTAGGCATATTGGCTGCGCTACGAACCATATTCAGAGCTGTGCGTGCTGACATTGGCAGTTCATCGGCATCGGAGGCATAGTCCGGTCCGCCAAGTTCGTTCATGGCTTCTGCATAGTTCAGCAATGTTTCTGCATATCTGAACAGGATGAAGTGATGAGGCTTTTTGATCGGATTGGTTGGAGACAGGGAGACTGTTTCATTCATATATTTGCGTAGATAATATCCGGTCAGTGTGGCTCCCGTAATGGGTGATGCATTTCTGCCACCTTCGAATGTTTCTATTTTGGTACCCATGAAGGAAGCTTCATTGTAAAGGATAGCTTTGTAGAAACGCGGATCACGTCCGGAGTATGGTTTGGATGCATGTTTGGTATTCTCCCAGCTGAACGGAGTGCCGTCCGCCATTTCGTAAGCATCGACCAGGTTTTGTGTTGGAGTATTGCCACTGTTTCCGTTCTCGAAACCGATTGGAAGGTTTCTTGATTCGAAAGCGTTGTCGTCATTGTTACGGCGTTCAAAAATCAGTTGGGACGAGTTGAGAACTACGTTTCCTCCGTTCACGTCATACAAAGGATCAACATCAATGTTGGGTAAAGTGTACCATCCCGTTTTAATAATGTCATAAGATGCTTTGGCAGCTTTCTTCCATTTGTCAGTGGCGTGAGAAGGATTGTGAAGTTTGCTGGCAGCATACAGTAAAGCGCGTGCCTTGACAGACATAGCCATTCCTCGTGTAGCACGTCCGGTCTCATTATAGAAATCTTTGTAACTGACTGGTAATTCCGGTGCTGCCTTGTCACATTCATCGACAATAAAATCAATCACTTTGTCAAACGGAGTCTTTTCTACGGAATTAATCTCATCTATCTGATAAGTGCGTGTCAACAGGGGGATATCACCATAACGTTTGGCTAGCTCCAAATAAAAGAAAGCACGGAGGGCACGTACTTCATGTACGCGCATTTTAGCTTTTTCCACATCAATTTCGTAATCCACATTCCATTTGAAACGTTCCAGTACCTCGAGCGAATAGTTTTCCAGGAATGAATTGGCTTCACGGATAGCAGTATAGTAGTTTCCCCATACATCATCTACTGTTTTGAGCGGGCTCCAGGTTCCATTATATACATTATATACGCTGCTTTGATTCCAAGTATATACAGCGTTGTCTGTTGCGGCATCCCTTAGCGCATCTCCTATTGCACCGAAGTCTTGTGGTAATTGAGAGTAAACAAAAGTCGATAAGCTTGTTACATTGCTGAAATAGGAGTACATTTCTTCTTTTGTCATTCCGGTGGTTTCATCGAAATCCAGATAATCGCATCCGGTGAAGAGAGCTGCTATGCAGGCTGTTGTGATATATTTAGTTAGTTTCATAATGCTTTCGATATTAGAATTTAATACTGGCTCCGAAATAGACAGAGAACATATCCGGGTAGTTGACGCTGAAATCTTCGCAGTTCATGTATTTAACATGATCGAGCGAAAAAACATTGTTCGCACTGGCGAAGATACGGCATTGTTCCAGCTTGATTTTCGATATCCAGTTCTTCGGCAGGTCGTAATATACATTCAGGTTACGTAACTTCAGGTATTCACCATTTACCAGCCATTGCGTACTGTTTTGGAAATTATTGGCATTGTTCAGTGTTGACAAACGGGGTACATTGGCTATATCTTTTGTTTCTTCCGTCCAGCGGATTTTATCGTGCAGATACCATTTGGATATGTTGGTGTTATTGCGTAATGGCCAGTACACACTACTTGTATTCAGCATTTTGCTGAAACGTGTCGCTCCTTGGAACAAAGCGTCTACTCCGAAGCCTTTATACTCAAATCCAAGGCGAATGCCGCAATAGATCTCGGGAATACTGCTTGAATATCCGATGGCATGCTTGTCATTATCGTCGATAATACCATCGTTGTTCATGTCTTTGTATTTCACATCCCCCGGGCGTACTTCCGAGAATTGTTGCTTCGGACTATTTGCGATATCTGCCTCATCGCGGAAATAACCGATTGCTTCCAGACCAAATATTTGTCCGATAGCTGATCCTTTGCCGGACAGATAACTCCAAGGCTTATAACCTTCTCCGTTTTCTACGACTTTGGTTTTGATATACGTCAGATTGGCTCCTACATAATAATGAAAGTCTTTGTGGCTATTATCTTTCCATTCCATACTTATTTCCAGTCCTTTCTTTTCTTCTTTGCCGGCATTTTGCTGGGGTACGCTGATACCGATGGCAGAAGAAATCAGATTGTCTGCTCCAATCAGCATATTGCTTCTTTTGTCGAGGAAGGCGTCTAATGTGACACTTAATTTGTTAAAGAGACGCATATCTATTCCTACATTGTATTTGTTGGAAACTTCGAGAGTCAGATTGTTCATAGCCAGTTTATCTTCTTTGTTACCGCTGGCCACGTTATTGGCATCGCCAAAGTAGTATTGTCCACCCCAGATATAGTATTGTTGAGTAAGTCCGTAGGGAATCTGGTCCCATCCGGCACGTCCGTAAGAAGCACGAATCTTCAAAAGATTTACAGCAGTCATTTTTTTCATGAATGATTCGTTGGATAGCACCCAGGCAGCCGATACTGCCGGATAACTGCGGAACTTATCACCTTCGGGCAAAACGCTGGTCCCGTATTGATTGAATACCACATCCAGCAAATAAGTATTGTTGTAATTGTATCCTGCCATCCCCGTGATATACATACGTTTATAGGCATTATTGGCTCCCAGTCCTCTTTCCGACTCCTGACGATATAGAGCGGTGGCGTTCACTCCGTGTTTTCCGAACATGCGATCGTATTTTATCTGGGCTTCCAGACTAGTGTTGATATATTGCTCGGTCATTCCCCAACAACTGACGGTCAATGCACTGTTGTCTCCATAAACTTCAGACATGGCTTCTTTTTCTCCGGTGACAACATTGACTATCGGTGTGTTGACTGCATACTGGAAGTTCTTGCTACCTTGTTCTTTAAATACTGCATTATTATCGTAGGCAACAGCTACTTCAGCACTAAGTCCCGGAGTCAGCGATGACAAATCCTGCCGGATTCTCATGTCCGCCTGCAACATTCTGGGGTTTTCTTTGAAATAACCGATGTCTGCAATACGGGCAATCGGATTGTCTTTTAACACAGAGTTGCTACCCCACATTCCGTTAGAGGTTTTCACAGGGAAAGCACCGGAGGGAGTATTGAACAGACCGTAGAAAATGTCACTTTCATAAGTAGACGGACGTTTCCGTTCCCGTAGTGAACCTAACATGGTTAGTTGTGCCAGGGTAGAGGGAGTGACATCAATATCAATATTCATCCGTAAATCAAGTTCGTATTTTCTCATCTGTGCAGAATAACGATCGGAGTATTTGGCGTATTTGTCGTTCAATATTCCGTAATCATTCTTATAACTTAACATCGTGTAGTAACGTAAGTTTTTTCCTCCTCCGCGGAAATTGATGTCGAGCTGGTTGTTGACGGTATGTTTTCTCAATCCTTCGCCAAGCCAGTCAGAGTTTGCATACAAATCCCGGTTGCTGCCGTTTTTGAAAGCGTCCAGTTCGTTGCGGGTATATTGCATTTCCAGTCCGTCATAGTACAAGGCTTCGTTCAAGGCTGCTGCATATTCATAGCCATTGGCAAATTCCGGTTGGTTGATGGGGAAGTCCATCCCGTATTTATAGTTGACGTTCACCTGCATTTTGGTGTTATATTGTCCTCGTTTTGTAGTTACGAGAATCACCCCATTGGCTCCGCGGGCTCCCCAAAGAGCAGTAGCCGGTCCATCTTTGAGTACGGTCACCGATTCTATTTCTACCGTGTTGAGACATTCGATAGGACGTGGAAAACCGTCTACCACAATCAAGGGATTATTACTGCCGCGTAGCAAAGTCGTGGGGTTCTGGGTCCATCCGGTACGTTGCATTACTTCCAGTCCGGGAACCAATCCATAGAGAGCGTTAAAAGAATTGGGAGTTGCGTTTTTTTCGAGTTCTTCTGCAGTGACAACGGATACGGCTTGTGTTTGCCGGTCTGCGGTGCGGCTTGCCATTCCCATATTGACCATTCTGTCCTGCGGATCCAGTTTTATCTGAATAGATTTTCCGGTAGCCCTGATTCGTTTGCCAATGGCATCGGCATAGGAAACTACCATCCAGTCACCTTCTTCTCCATTCAATACAAATACTCCATTCCGGTCAGTGATGGCAGAGACGCTCGGAGTGTTGACCAGATGTACCTTAGCACCTGCAACAGGTGAGCCTAAGGCATCTGTCACTGTCCCTGTTATCTGCTGTGCCCAGGTAGTCACAGCAGATAGTAAAGCCATACTGATTACTATATATTTACGTTTCATACGTTTTCGATTTAAATTTGTCTTTTTATTGTTTATTACCATCCGGGATTCTGTACCAGTCCGTATTTCTTGTTGATTTCACTCAAAGGTATAGGGATCAGGAAATAACGGTCGCTCCAGTTTTTAATCCATCCCCTTTCGTTGTACACTTTTCTGTCTTTGGTGTAGGCAAAAACTCCTTGACTGTCTTTAGTGATAAAAAGACGCTCGATAGGAGTTTTAAACAAATCATCGCGTTTCCAGCGGGTCAGGTCGAAATAGCGTACCTCTTCATAGCCGAATTCGATGGCGCGCTCGTGCAGGATAGCTTCACGTAGTTCTGCTCCGGGAGTAGCTTTTGCTGTGGTCAGGTCCGGCATATTGACCCGGTTACGAACCATGTTAATATAATCATAAGCATCGTTTCCAAATTCATCTTTCGTGGTTGCTTTTCCCAGTTCATTCATTGCTTCGGCAATATTCAGATAGATTTCAGGCAGGCGGATCAATGGGCAGGAATAGAATTTTCCATTCACTTCATCGGCTCTGTCGCGTTGGAACTTGCGCATACCATATCCGTTATAGGTTAGACGGAACAGTACAGGTGAAATATCATCGCATCCTTCACTTTCTCCTTTGGCTATGCGGAGCTCACGTCCCCGGAATTGATCGCCGTTTACATAGAGGGTTTCGTACATACGAATATCACGTACGGGATTTCCCTGTGCGTCAAAGAAAGGATGTGCTTTGTGTGTTGGGTTGTTCCAGTCAAACGGGGTTCCGTCTGCCATTTCAAACATATCGGCATAGTTGGCACTGGCTCCTCCCATACCATAAAGCAATTCTCCGAAAGAATTGGTGCCTATGGTGTAATTGGTCCAACGGTGCGAGGAGATAAGCACTTCGCCGTTATAACGGTCAAAGTAGGCAGAGACAAAGTCTTCTCTCGGTTTTCCGGTGTTTACCAGTTGGTAGAAATTGTTGTTCTCCTGATTTGCCCGAAGCATTTCCAGTCCGGCATCCAATGCGTCCTGCCAGCGGGATTCCGCGTAGTTTCCATACCATACATAATGCTTGTCGGCAGCTTCTCCAGCCATAAATGGCTTTTCATTGTTGAATAGAGGACTGGCAGCGAATAACAGGACACGTGATTTCAAAGCTAACGCTCCGGCGGCTGTCATTCTGCCTTCGTCGGCTGCATTTACTTTCCATGGAAGTATTCTTGCTGCTTCATCCAATAATCCTATTATCTTTTGCACGGTTTCCTCCACAGTCATACGGGTGGTTGTCATGTCGTCTTCGGGAAGATAGGAGTGGTCAATCCAGGGCATTCCTCCGAAGTAGCGTAACATCTGGGAATAATGGAAAGCTATAATCATCTTTGCTTCCGCTTTTCGAATACTCTTTTCACGTTCTGTCATATCCGGTACCCGGTCTACATTTTCCAGGAAGATATAGGCTTTTCGGATTCCCGTCATGGGAGACATACCAAAAGAAGGGTCGGAAGTTCCTTCATAAAGAATGTAGGGCATATCGCCGGTTGATGAACTGACATTTCCCGTATAGTAAGAGCGTATTCCATTGGGTTTGATCGCATCTCCCAAGTCAGTCATGCCTTCCAGTATACCCCAGCACAATCTTCCACCGGAGGGTAGGTAGTCGGGTAGCGAACGGTATACTTCGGCTAGTGCCTGTTCGGCATAAACTTTATGTGCGTATACCGTATCGATCGTAATGTCTGTGGTGAACGGCTTGTCAAGAAAAGCATTCCCGAATTTGAAGTCCTCGCATGCACCTGTCGACAATAGTAGTACGGCTGCAATGCCTGTATGTAATAGGTTTCTTCTTTTCATGATTTTAGATGGCTTAGAAAGTTAAGTTTATTCCTATATTATAGATTTTAATAATCGGATAAGAGTCAGTCAGCCCCGGTGTACATTCCGGATCCATAATTTTGAAACTGTCGAAAGTCAACAAATTATATCCGCTAAATTTGATACCTAATTGAGATATTCCCAGTTTCTTGAGTGCTTTCCGTTCTTTGAAGTTGTATCCGATTGTGAGTGTTTTCAATTTCAGGAAGTTCCCGTTTTTTACCCATAAAGAAGAGGTGTAACTGTTGTAGTCCATTGACTTGGTGGCAAAACGCGGCACGGTTGCTGTTTCAGCTGTTGCCGGTGTCCAGCGGTTATCAGCATGGAACTGCATCAGGGCATTGTTGGCATTGTTTCCGAATGGTTTGCGGAAGAAATAGTCAAGAACCAGTGAACGCTCGGTAGCGGCTGTCCAGTTCATGGAGAAGAAAAAGCCTTTATAGTCCGCTCCATAGTTCAAACCCCAGGTGTAGGCAGGACGTGTAGGATTACCAATGGCACGTTGGTCGTCATCAGTAATCAGACCGTCGCCGTTCAAATCGGTATACTTCACATCACCCGGAGATACATCCATGGTTGGTTTCGGGAGTCCTTCTTTTAGTTTGCCATCCTTGAAATCGTTGTCATTATAGAATCCGTCTGCTACGTATCCGAAGATTGTCCCGACGGGTTGTCCGGTTCTCCATTGGTAGGGTTCATTGGGTTCCACTTCATCCTGGAAGATAATCTTGTTCCTATTATAGGAAACATTGGCGTTGATATAGTAGTGAAGTTTGCCTTTAATGAGATCTTCCCATTTCAGGTCTATTTCATATCCATGGTTTTTGACACGTCCCATATTGACTACCGGCAAGTTGTCACTTGTCAGATTGGTGGTGATAGGAATAGTCTGTCTTTTAATGAGGATATCTTTCCGGTCTTCGAAGAAAATATCGGCACTGACCTTCAAACGATTGTTGAGGAAGTTGACATCAATACCGTAGTTTTGCTTCAAGGCTGTTTCCCAGCTTACGTTTGGATTACCGATGCGGCTTTCAATCGCTCCTTTTATCATGTTGCCATTATTAAAGCCGAAATTATACCCATTCTTGTAAGCGTTCCAGTAATCTTTTTCACCGGGTAACTGGTCTACCAGCCAAGAATTGGATAGATAGAGGAAACGGTTGTCACTGATATTGTCATTACCTACCAGGCCGATCGAAGCACGTAGTTTCAAATAATCCACTACTTTCTGTTTTTTCATGAATGCTTCTTCAGAAATCACATAACCGATAGAACCGGAAGGGAAGAAACCAAAACGTTTCTCCGGTGCAAAGTTCTCGGAACCATTGTATCCGAAATTGAATTCACCCACATAACGGGACTTATAATCATAAGTCAGACGTCCCACTAATCCTACATAAGCAGTCGGTACTTCCGTGAAAGTTTTGGGGTAGTATTTTTTGCTTTGGTTATATAATAAGAGCCCGCCAACATTGTGTTCGCCGAATTTACGGTTATAACGCAGACTTGCTTCAAAGTACCAGTCACGTCCTCTTGTGTTATTATCTTCACTGTAACTCAAGCGTTTGTTTTGACCGGATACACGATAGACAATCGTTTTGTTGTAAGATGGATCATTCATATCAAGTCCAGGACTTTCCAAAGCCGATTGGTAATACGGAGTATAGGTTTCTACCGAACCATAACGTTTCTGTTTAAACACATAATAAGTGTTATAGGCTCCTTTCGCTTCTACGGATAATCCTTTCGTGATGAAATCAAGCTTTTGGGTTAATTGCAAGTCCATATTCATGGTATTGCTGGTTGCCTGGTCATATCCTTGTCCGTAGTAACGTCCCAGTGCATTGTTGTCCATCAGGACGCCGTCATATTTTCCCGGGTCGGTCAGTACAAGTTTACCATCTATAACACCCGGACTGTTGAATGGCTGTGCCATATTGATAAGAGAGAATAATCCGTAAGGATAATCCTGGTCATTCGGTTCGTGAGTGATACCGACGATACCTCCTAAGCCGACTTTCAGTAACGTAGACTTGGTGATGTCAAGGTCGAGGTTACCCCGGTAGTTATATCGGGTATAGCTATAATTATTATTGTAATCCAATTCTTTAAATTGCCGGAAAAGTCCGTCCTGCCATAAAAAGCCCATGGAAATGAAGTAACGCACGCGGTCAGTTCCTCCACTTATGTTCAGGTTGTGCTGTGTCTGTATGGACGAGTTTTTCATGATATATTTTCTCCAGTTTATATTGGGATACATGATGGGGTCGTCACCCAAACGGAAGCGTTCCAGCGCATAGTCGTCGAAGGTATGTTTGCTCTTCCCGTCATTATCATTCATTTCATTAAATAAGGTGGCGTAGGTGTAACTGTCTGCCATCTTTAATATACGGGTAGGTTGCTGGACGCCGACAGAAGAAGTGATAGAGATTGTTGCCTTACCTTCCTGACCACGACGGGTGGTTACCAGGATAACACCATTGGCACCACGTACTCCGAATACAGCTGTCGCCGATGCGTCCTTCAATACTGTAACACTTTCTATTTCATTCGGGTCCATCTGGAAGAATGAACGTTCTACCCCGTCTACTAATATAAGAGGAGAAGAAGCGCCTTCTGTCAACGATCCTACTCCACGGATATAAATAGAAGGATCTTCTTTTCCGGGTTGTCCGCTGGTAGAGACAGAAGATAATCCGGTTACCTGTCCGGCTAGTGAACTTGCAATACTTGCATTGGGAGAACGGAGCAGTCCGTCGGTTTTAACGGAGGAGATAGCACCTGTTAGTGTCTCTTTCTTCTGCGTACCGTATGCCACTACCATGACTTCGTTTAGTGCATTGGCTACTTCTGCCAAGGTTACACTGACTTTTGTTTTGCCTTTAAGGGCAATTTTTTGTGTCTCATAGCCTACATACGAAATTTGTAAAACGGCTGTTTTTGCATCGGGAATATTCAATTTGAAATTCCCGTCAACATCTGTGATCACTCCGTGCTGGCTACCGACCAGTAATACGGTGGCTCCAATGACTTCATCCCCTCTTTCATCTCGAACATTACCTGTGACGGTAACTTGGGCGAAGATAAAAGATGTAGTTAGCAGCATGATCAATAACGACATGATTCGTTTGCTTTCTGGTACATGCATTTTCATGATTATTAAATTTACGATTAAAATGATACGCAAATCTCGTCACTAATCGTCCGTCCGTCTCTACTTACCGTACAAACGAGTGGCATTTTCCGTACAAATCTGCAATTTTGCCCTAAAATATCTAATTTAATCGGAGAATTATACAGAAAGAAGACTAATTTTGCATACAGAACCGGGACGATATAGTGTTTTATAACTAATACTAAATGATACGAATACACCATATGAGGAACAAGACGATAATAATCCGGCTATTTTTTCTTTTGAGCTTTGCCGTTTTTCCTTCGGCTTATGCACAGGATATGTCTTTCAATTATTTGACTACCGATAACGGACTTTCGCAATTTACCGTATATGCACTTTATAATGACGAATGGGGACAAATCTGGATTGGAACCCGGGATGGTCTGAATGTTTATAACGGTAATCGCATTAAAACCTATAAGGAGGAAAAAGGGAATCCGACCACTCTGTTGGGACGTACTGTCAGAAGAATTTGCGGCAATGGAAAGGGGCTGATATACGTACTTACCACAGAAGGAATCAGTAAATTCGATATGAAGACTGAAACATTCACTCACATTTCCGATAAACAGAAAGAGTGGATGACCGCTATTACTTATTGTGATGGCAAATTGTTTATGGGTACCTATGGCAGGATATATGAAAGAGAGGAAACGACCGGAGTACAAACATCCTATTGTAACTTTCCGGGACAGGTGTTGCCTAATTGTCTGTTGAAGGATAAGTCCGGACGATTCTGGATTGGCTCTTACAACGATGGCCTCTATGTCATGGATCCGGAGGGTAAAGAGGAACGACATCTTTTTGCGGGTACTTATATCTATAATCTTTATCAGGATTCTAATGGAGATGTATGGGTTTGCATGTGGGATAATGGTTTATATCGTATTTCCAAGAATGGGCAGATGACCCATTATCAAAGGGAGGCGGGAAGTATAAACAGTATTGCCGACAATTCCGTCCGCAATGTTTGTGAAGATGAACAGGGGAATTTTTGGATAGGCACTGAACGAGGACTGGATAAACTGGATAAGAAAACCGGAGTCTTTACTCATTTTACTACTACGGATGCTCCCGGCAGCTTAAGTGATTCTTCCATATTCAGTATTCTCAAAGATCATCAGGGAACCTTTTGGATAGGTACATATTTCGGAGGAGTCAACTATTTTAATCCCGATTATAAGATATATACCCATTATAAATTGTCTAAGAATGAATGCGAGGGGCTTAGCTCTCCCATTGTAGGGACTATTATTGAAGGAGAAGAAGGACAACTCTGGATTGCTACGGAAGGAGGAGGATTGAATCTGTATGATCGCCGGACAAAAGAATTTAAGTGGTACAGGCATATAGAAGGGATAAACAGTCTTTCACAAAACAAAGTTAAGTGTCTGTATTATGATCGTCAACGCAATTCTGTCTGGGTTGGTACCCATCAGGGAGGATTCAATAAATTGGACTTGCGAACCGGGCGTTTCTTACACTATAATGTGAATAAGGAGGACCATGCATCGGATGTGGTATTGAGTATCGTAGGTTATCAGGATAAACTAGTCATTGCCTCTTATGACGGAGTGTATCTTTTCCATCCTGAAACAGCTTCCTTTACCTTGCTGACTGATGTGCTGGCGCATTATCTTAAGATTGATTCGAAAGGAAGTCTCTGGATAGCGGTGGAGGGTAAAGGTGTGTATTGTTACAATATGGACACTAAAGAGTCTATACTTTATTCTTTTGATCTGAATAAGAAAAACAGTATTAGTGATAATATGGTTACCTGCATTGCAGAGGATAGGAACCAGCGAATCTGGCTAAGTACGATGGGAGGAGGACTGAATCTGTATCGTCCTGAAACAAATGATTTTGAACGCTTTACATCCAGGCAGGATGGATTGGGGAGTGACTGTGTGTACTCTGTTTGTGAATCTCAAAACGGACGTCTTTTATTGACTACCAATCAGGGGTTTTGCATTTTTGATCCGGTTAGCCGGATGTTCAGTAACTATAATCATGCCAATGGCTTTCCTTTTACTACTTTGAATGAAGGTTCTTTGTGCCAGACTAGGGATGGAGAAATTTTCCTGGGAGGAATGAATGGTATGGTTTCTTTCTATGAAAAACAGCTGAACATTGTCTACAAGCATTATCGGATTATTCCCGATCGGTTGTTGGTGAATGGAAATGAAGTTCATGTAGGCGATAATTCGGGGATTCTTTCGGTCTCTCTTTACGATGCTTCTTCTATCGTATTGAAAAGTAATCACTCGATATTCAGTTTCGAGTTTGCGGCATCCAATTATCTTCCGGCCAATAAAGATGAAATCGTTTATCGGTTAGATGGCTTTTCGAAGGACTGGACTAGCACACGAGGACAGAACACAATTACCTATACTAATTTACCTGCCGGAGAGTATACATTGTTGATTAAATCAATTGGTAAGAATAAAGCGTTTCAGGCAGATTACCGGCTGGATATTTGTGTGTTGCCTCCTTTCTATAAAACGACATGGGCGTATCTTATTTATATAGCAATTGCCGGCGGACTTTTATATTATGTAGTCAGGACTTATCAGACGCGTTTCCATCTTCGCGAATCATTGAAATATGAACAGCAGCATATCCGTGATGTGGAGGAGATGAACCAATCCAAACTTCGTTTCTTTACGAATATTTCTCATGAATTCCGTACACCGCTTACAATCATTATAGGGCAGATGGAGACATTGTTGCAGATGCAGGCATTTGCTCCTTCCATTTATAATAAATTACTGAATGTCTATAAGAATGGTATTCAGCTTCGGGAGTTGATTTCAGAGTTGCTCGATTTTCGCAAACAAGAGCAAGGGCACATGAAGATAAAAGTCCGCAGGCACAATTTGATTGATTTCTTATATGAAAATTATTTGCTTTATGCGGAATATGCGGCTACCCGGCAGATTGATTTCCGTTTCGTGAAGGAAGAGGAAGATTTGGAAGTATGGTACGATGCGCGGCAGATACAGAAAATTATTAATAATTTACTTTCTAATGCTTTTAAATATACGCCTCAATCCGGTGCAATTGTGATTCATGTCTACAGAAAGGTTGATGAAGCAGTAGTTGAAGTGCGGAACAGTGGGAAGGGGATTGAGTCGGAGGAACTGGAGAAGATTTTCACCCGTTTTTATCAGGTAGAGAAAAGCTCTACTGTATCTGAAGGTACTGGCATCGGTCTGGCTTTGAGCAAAGGGTTGGCGGAACTTCATCATGGAACCTTGACTGCAAACAGTATTCCCGATGAGGAAACTGTATTTACTCTTACATTAAAATTGGGTAAAGAGCATTTCACTGATGAACAGCTGGACGAAATGACAAAAAATGAAGTGGTGGCAGCAAAAACAGATGCGTTTCTTATCACAGGGCAGGAGGAACAGGAAGAAGAACCGGTAAAAGAACGTATCAGAGGAGCTAAAATGCTGATTGTGGAAGATAATGATTCGTTGCGTGAAATGCTGGCAGGGTTATTCTCACCCTATTACGAAGTATTGACTGCCGCTGACGGAGAAGAAGGGTTGCAGAAAGGCAGGGAGGAACAGCCGGATATTATTCTTAGCGATGTAGTGATGCCCCGAATGACGGGAACCGAATTGTGCAAGGAGATAAAATCAGATTTTGCCACCTGTCATATTCCTGTGGTACTTCTTACGGCCCGCACTGCGATTGAGCATACATTGGAGGGGCTGCGTACCGGTGCGGATGATTATATAACGAAACCTTTCCATACCAGTCTGCTTATCTCCCGTTGTAATAACCTGGTAAACAGCCGGCGTATCTTACAGGAGAAATTCAGCAAGCAACCACAAGCGCCTGCGCGGATACTGGCTACTAATCCTATGGACGAAGATTTACTGGAACGTACGATGGAAATTATCGAACGGAACATGGATAACTCTGAATTTAGTTTGAGTGAGCTGATTCGTGAGTTATGTATGTCCCGCACCTACTTTTTTCAGAAAATAAAAGGTATCACAGGACAGACACCTAATGAGTTCCTTTCTACCGTTCGCCTGAAACGGGCCGCTTTTTTGTTGAGAAGTGACCTGACGTTAAGTATCTCGGAAATCTCCGATAAGACCGGATTCAGCTCACCACGTTATTTTGGCCGTTGTTTCAAGGAAGCTTACGGAGTAAGTCCTTTAGGATATAGGAATAAGGCGAAAGAAGACGAAGAGCAAGGCGAAAAAGACGAAGAGTGATTGTTGAAGCAGATAACAAGGTGTGTTATTAACATTCCAAATTTATGAATGATATATTTGTATCCAATATTTACTGTTTATTCCAGCTGAAATCATTCATTTGTTTTCTTGTCTTTCTTGTCTGTTGAAAATAGTTTACCATTTATGCACAGACTCTTTTTTAGTTTATAATAAAAAACTTCATCGTTTATTATAAACGGGTCTGGAGTTTATTATAAACTCTCATCTACCGTTTTAGTAGTTTCTACTTAATTTTATGCAACAAAAAAAGCTGCAAACCCCATAAAAGTTTGCAGCCTTAGGCCTTCAGAGAATTATTTATGTTCTAGCTTTTACAAGAATCAGTTAAGCGAATTGTTGTAATATTATACTTTTCAAAAGTAGGGTATAGATTTTTATATAGATTTATGTCTTCCATGTTAAGCTTTAAATTATACGTTATGTCTACAAATATACAACAGAAAAAAGCGTTTGTCAAGTCTTCCGGATAGTTTAGCGTTCATTTAAGAAAAAGGTGAGAAGAAATGCGTTGTTTTGTACGCAGAGTTACCCTGTATTGTACGCTTTCGGTCACATGAAAACTCTTTCATAACCTACTTTTGTAACGAAATCTAATATAAAAGAAAGTAGTTATGAATAGAATCTGGTTTATACTTGTTGCAAGTCTGTTACTTTTGAGTTGCAGCAAGCAAACTTCCGAAAAAGAAGTTCTGCCCCGTACACAAAAAGAGAGAGTCAGGTGGTTTGAAGAAGCGCGGCTCGGTATAATGATCCATTGGTCATTGTGTACTCCGGCATCCGGTCGCTTTTATGGCGAGAAGGTGAGGAACTCGGAATATGCCGAATGGATCCGCTGTCATAATAAAGTGCAGAAGGCTGACTGGGACAAGATGGCGAAACGTATGCCTATCTCCGAAAAAGAGATAGAAGACTGGGTGATTGCTACCAAAGAGGGAGGATTCAAGTATCTAACTTTTGTGACAAAACATCATGATGGAGTCGCTTTTTGGAACTCCAAAGTAAGTGATTATACTTATGGAAACTTATCTGGTACTCATTTTGATGTATTGAAGTGCCTGAAGGAAAAGTGTGAAAAACATGGCATTATTTTGTGTGCTTATTATTCTCAATGGCTGGATTGGGGAGATATGAACGGACGTAATAATGACTGGGATTATGCAGATGAACAGAAACCTGATTTTGACAGGATTGCAGCCGGACGTGGAGAGGTTGATGCACCTTATCGGCAACTACCTACTGACGAAGCTTATGATAAATACTGGCGTGAGAAAGCAATGCCGCAAGTAGCCGAGTTAGTCAAAGATTATGGCGTAAAACTATTCTGGTTTGACTGTTGGCGTGCGGATCCTGTTGCCGAGGGACAGATGACGGAAAAACAGATGCGTGATATGCTTGCCATGATTCGCCAATTAGACCCTACAGTGCTGGTGAATACTCGTTTGGGAATTCATGAAGTGGGTGATGATGGAGTAGACTTCCAAACGATGGGAGATAATCAGTTCCCTGATCGACCGTTGGGGCATACTTGGGAAACAGCAGCTACCTTTAACCACACTTGGGGATATAACCGTGATGATCAGAACTGGCGTTCTACTACTTACTTTGTCCGTGAGATTGTGAAAGGGATATATAAAGGAGGAAATGTTATGTTGAATATTGGTCCCCGTGCCGACGGTTCTATTCCCCCGGAAATTAAAACCCGAATACGTGAAATTGGAGAAATGATACATAAGAATAAAGTCGGGTTTCATGGTACCTATCCTTCTCCTTTTGCAGAAGATTCACAAGATTGGGGGCTTATAACCCAACGTGCTGAAGGAGACAAAACGAAAGTCTATTTACATGTTTTTGAGTGGCCTTCGGATGGAATAATCCGGGTCAATGGACTGAAAAACAAAGTGCTGAAAGCACGTATTCCTTCTTTGGGAGATCAAAAAATCACATTTGTTCAGAAAGGATTATTACTCCATGTGCAGGGACCTGTACGTGAGCCGGTTGGCTATGATTCGGTTGTTGAATTGGAAGTTGAAGGAGGGGTGCAGGTTGAAAATGGCTTCTGTGGTGAAATTAATTTCGGAGGTATTCAGATGGGACAGGCGAAAGCCGTTTTGACAGGAGGAGTGGAACGTGCTATAGGGACGGATGTCACTGGTGTCGGCTATATTTCTCCGACTAGTATTCGTAAATGGAACTCTATGAATAGTCGTGCCTCTTGGAAAGTGTATATTCCCGAAAAAAGTGAAAGAGAGTTGACTATCTGTTATTCTTGTGATTCGCTTTCGGCAGGTCAGCCTTATCGGGTTGAAGTGGAAGGTGCGGGAGTGATTGAAGCAAAGACTTTAGCAGGGCCTAAAGGGTTTGAGGAATTCTATACCCGTCATTTGGGCAAGATTAAATTTCCACATGCCGGAATTTATACCATCCATGTCCGTCCTGCGGTTGCTCCCCGGAAAGAATTGTTTGGACTGAACTGGTTGTTCCTTGAGTAAAATTGATGATATATAATACCAAGAGATAAAACACTATGAATAAGAATTTCTTAGCGAGTCTGTCACTACTGATGTTAGTTGTCTCTTCTATAGGGGCGCAACAACGGCAGACACAGGATTTGATTTTGCAGTGGGGAAGTACCGATGTGCGTTATCCCCGTAATGAAGTTCCGGTATGGCAAGGAAACAAGCAATGGGAAACCAATGCATGGAAAGGTGAACGTGTCAATGCACAAGCCGTATTGTGGACAAAGCAATCTTTAAAGAATGTCCGTATAACTGTTAGCGACTTGAAATGCGGGAAAAATGTAATTCCTGCTTCAGCAACTACTGCTAGTTTTGTCGGTTATGTTTGGACGGACGAATTGAATAAGGATCGCAAAAGCGGCTGCAGTGACCGTCCCAATAAGGCTGACTGGGATTCTTCTCTCGTTGCGGATGTGCTTGAAGTCCGTAAATCACTGGATATTGAGGCGCAGTGTACGCAACCTCTATGGGTAAATATATGGGTGCCGCAAGATATTCCCAGTGGAGTTTATAAGGGAGCATTGACTGTCTCCGGAGAGAACTTTGCCGATATGTGCCTTCCGATGAGAATCAATGTACAAAAAAGAATATTGCCTGACCCTGCTCAATGGGTTTTTCATCTTGACTTATGGCAGAACCCGTATGCTGTGGCACGCTATTATAATGTTCCTTTGTGGAGCCGGCAGCATTTCGATATTATGAAACCCTTGATGCAGCAGTTGGCAAATGCCGGGCAGAAAGTTATCACAGCTTCGGTGATGCATCATCCATGGGCGGGACAGACAGAAGATCCTTTTGACAGTATGGTATTCCGTATGAAGAAAATAGACGGGAGCTGGGTGTATGACTATACCGTATTCGACCGTTGGGTAGAGTTTATGATGAGTTTGGGTATTGATCGTCAGATTAATTGCTATACATTGGTTCCGTGGGCCTTGAAGTTTGATTATTACGATCAGGCTACCAATCGTATTCGCTTTGTAGAAGCCAAGCCCGGTGAGGCTGCTTATGAAGACTATTGGTTTAGTTTTTTAAAGGATTTTGCAGGGCATCTACGCCAGAAGGGGTGGTTCGAGAAAACGACTATTGCTATGGATGAGCGGGAAAAAAGTATGATGCAGAAAGCGTTCGATTTGATATTTCGTGCTGATGCCGGATATAAAGTTTCCGGTGCCGGAGACTATTATCCGGAGATAGAACCGAAAATGTATGATCTTTGTCTGGCATACGGACATACGTTACCGGACTCGGTAAGGGAAGAGCGGAGGAGGAGTGGAAAGCTCTCTACTGTATATACTTGCTGTATTGAAGCCTATCCCAACACTTTTACTTTCTCCGAACCGGCTGAAGCCAGTTGGCTGATGTGGCATGCTGTTGCCGGAGGATATGATGGTTATTTGAGATGGGCATACAACAGTTGGACGAAAGATCCGCTTCATGATTCCCGTTTCCGTTCTTGGGCAGCCGGAGACTGTTATCTGGTATATCCCGGGAGCAGTAGTATCCGGATGGAACGTTTGGTGGAAGGTATTCAGGATGCTGAAAAAATCAGAATACTCCGTAAGGAGTTTGCAGAGAGTGGCGAGGCGGCTAAACTGAAAAAACTGAATCAGACAGTGGCCGGTTTCATGCCCGAAAAGTTGAATGGGCAAAATGCGTCACAAATGGTTCGTAACGGTAGAAATCTACTTAATACTTTTTAAATAGTTTGATTGAAGAATGATGGTGGATGTAAAGTATATACTGTTTACAGTGACTCTATGGATGGGATTGTTTACTTCTTGCACAAGCAGTGAAGAGGAGAGCAAACTGCCTCAATCTTGCCATGGTCTGAATCTGACAGAGCTGCCTCAACGTTGGGATGAGGCTATTCCTTTAGGTAATGGTCTGACAGGAGGATTACTCTGGCAGAAAGATGGTAAACTCCGGTTGGCTATCGACCGTGCTGATCTTTGGGATTTACGTCCGGTGGAGGCATTTAAATCGCCTGACCATACCTATCGGTTTATTTGTGACCAGGTTCGTAAAAAAGATATGCGACCTGTATACGCATTGATTGATGACCGGACAGCTAATGATCCTGCTCCTACTAAAATTCCTGCCGGAGCTTTGGAATTTGATATTCATAAATTGGGTAAAGTAAAGAAAGTGGCGCTGGATGTAGCAACTGCGGTATGTACTATTCTTTGGGAGAATGATGTGCAAGCTCGTTTTTTTATTCCTGCGGAGGGAAACGGGGGACGTTTCCGTTTTGAAAATCTGCCGGATACTCTTTCTCCTGAATTATTAGCTCCACTTTATCAGGGACATATTACAGAGTCTGATCATCAGCCCGGTGTAAATGACTTGTCGGCATTGGGGTATCAATCGGGTACTATCATTTCTCCCGCTCCCGGAAGATTACTTTATCGGCAACAAGCATGGGGAGATGTTTCTTATGAAATTGGTGTGCAATGGGAGCGACCACATACCGGAGTGTTGGAAGGCGGATATTATGTGACCTCTAAAGGTACATGGTATTCGGAAGATATTGGTACGGTGGATCATTTGGATATTAGTTTTGATGAAGCATTGGCTTCTCATCAAAACTGGTGGGAACAATATTGGAAACAATCATCTGTCAGCCTGCCGGATACACTGTTGGAGAGACAATGGTACCTGGAAATGTATAAGTTTGGTGCAGCTTCCCGTAGGAAGGCACCTCCTATCTGTCTGCAAGCAATATGGACAGCGGATAATGGACAGACTCCACCATGGAGAGGAGATTTTCACAGTGACCTGAACACACAATTAAGTTATTGGGCGGGATATACAGCTAATCACTTGGAAGAGTCTGCCGTATTTACAGATTGGCTGTGGAAAATTAAAGAAAATTCGGAACAGTTTACCCGTCAGTTTTTTCAGGTAGAAGGACTGAATGTGCCATGCATTGCCACTCTGACAGGTCAACCTATCGGTGGGTGGAATCCGTATTCTCATTCACCTACTACGGCCGGATGGCTATCTTATCATTTTTACCAGCAATGGAAGTATGGCATGGACTCGCAGTTCCTGAAAGAACGGGCTTATCCTTGGGTGAAAGAGGTGGCACGTTTCTTTGAAAATGTTTCGATATACGACAAACAAGGTAAGCGTAAGTTACCGTTATCTTCCTCTCCCGAAATCAATGATAACCGGATAGATGCCTGGTTTATGAATACTACTAATTATGACTTGGCTAATATCCGGATTACTTACACGGTTGCCAAAGAAATGGCGGAAGCTTTGGGGTTGATGGATGAAGCGGCTCATTATGCCCGGCAGTTGGATGAATGGCCGGATGAAGCTGTAGATGAGAGCGGATTGCTGATAGCTCCCGGAAAACCGATGGATGAATCTCACCGTCATTTCTCACATCTGTTGTCGTTCCATCCCTTTGGGCTTATTGATGTCAGCCAGGGAATTAAAGCGACTAATCTTATTTTACGTTCTATCAAAAATGTGGAAGATCTTGGTCCGGATTACTGGACAGGTTATACATATGCTTGGTTGGCGAATATGAAAGCCCGTGTAGCAGATGGCAATGGAGCTTTGAGAAATTTGCATATTTTTATGAACGCTTTTTGTTCGCCCAATAGTTTCCATGTGAATGGAGATCAGACCCGTAGTGGCTATTCACAATATACCTATCGTCCGTTTACGCTGGAGGGAAATTTTGCTTGTGCTGCAGCGATACAGGAGATGTTACTTCAAAGTCATACGGGAGTCATCAAAGTATTTCCTGCTCTGCCTACTTCCTGGAAAGATGTTTCTTTCCGGAACCTGCGGGCGATGGGAGCTTTTCTGGTTTCGGCTTCGTACGTCGATGGAGAAGTGGCTTCTATTGCTGTTACTTCGGAAAAAGGCGGTCGGATGAGACTTGATAATCCTTTTACCAGTGAGATTACGGAGAAGGTGATGAAACCGGGAGAGACAATAGTGTTTGGAAATTAAATTAATACAATATGAAAGATAAAAAAAGAAATTGTCTGGTATTTTTGGTATTGCTTATTTGTCTGACTGTATGTGCACAGTCCTCTGATAAAGTAAAAGCTATACGTAATTTGCGCGATTATTACGCACAGAATATAAATACCTATGATATAAACCATGATATTGGGAAATGGGATATCTATCTGAAACAGCTTAGTGAAGAAGGGCAGTTTGTAGATTTGGCTGCTTATGAAAAAAAGATCCATGACAACAACTGGCTGTCATCCGTTTCTTTTCAGGATCAACAGGATATAGGTGTTTATTTGGCAGATGCTTTAAGGCGATTGTGGGTGATAGCTAATCATTACCGGCAAACGAATGTGAATGATATTCCCGAACGTTTCTGGAAGTCTATTTTGAGATATGGAGATGTTGAAGTTCGTCGTCAACCGAATGACCGTTTTCATGCTTCTTGTTTTGCCATTCCAAAAGCAGCTTGTGGTATTTATTTCTCTTTGGTCGGGCAGATGGAGCTGCCGGATGATACAAAATCACTGCGTAAATCGGCTTGCCGGATGCTGAAAGCATTGGCTATGCAATCGTGGACACAACCATTGCGTAATAATGAAATGGATCGGGATATTGTGAGAGTAGAACGTTTTCGTCATCATGTATGGTGGGTCGGTGGAAATGCATTAGCTTATCGTCCGCTACTGGAAACTGCTGTTTTAATGGATTCTATCCCAATGATCGATGTTATAGCTGAAGTGGCAAAGCGGAGTTTAAGTAATGTGTCACAGACTACTTATAATGAGGCATTTTGGAACGAAGGTTTTACTGCCGACGGAGCCGGATGGGGACATGGCTTGCAATGTCTGGTTTGGGGATATCCGATTCATGGGGCATCCAGTGCACAGGAGCTGCTATGGACACTCCGGGATACCCCTTGGGGGCAAAATCTGACACGAGAGAATGTGGAAGCATTGCTTAATTTCTATCGAGGCAGTACTTTCTATTATTATAAAGGGTATATTCCTCCCTGTCTGGACCGTTATTCTATGGTGTATTATGAAGGAAAACCGGCTCATATTCCTTATTATGAAATGTTGAAAGCGTCTGTTGAACGATGGCCTGCTTCATTTACGGATGGTGAACTCCGGGAACTGAAGCAACTTATTAAAGAAGCGGAACAAAATAATATCCGCATGGAAGGGTATCCGGCAGGTCGTTATAACGGTACACGCTGGTTCTATAATAATGACGATTTGGTAAAACGTACTCCCGGTTATTATATGATGGTTAATATGGCATCCAGTCGGTGTGATGGTTTGGAGAGTGCCTGTAGTTTTGCGGATGAGTTTAATATTTATACCAACGATGGACTTACTCTTTTTCAACGTAAAGGTGATGAGTACCGGAAGATTATCGGAGCGATGGATCTGACTGCTATGCCCGGAGTAACTGCCCGTGAGGGAGAACGGCGGTTGAAACCGATCACCAATTGGAGAGGATTTTGCAGCAAGTATAACTTTGCAGGTGCAGCTACTGATGGAGGTGGGAATGCGGTAGCGGGTTATCTTTTCGAGAAGATGGATGCTACTTCTAAAGAAAAGGAAGTGAAAATGGAGAATCCGGTGGCCTTCGGTGTAAAGGCTTATAAGTCTTATTTTATGTTAGGTGACTATCTGATTGCTCTTGGTGCGGGTGTTACTAATTTGCAACCGGAACAGGAAGGGAATATACGTACTTCTATCGAACAGACGGCTCATCAGGGGAAAGTAACGCTCTATGATGGGAAAAAGAGATGGCAACCTTCTTCCGGCATCCATTCGTTGATAGAAAAGGGAAAGCCGCTTTGGGTATTACAGGAAGGAGGATTTGCTTATGCCCCGTTGTCTGAACTTAGTCCCAAAGCCTTTTTCCTTTGTGAGTCCAGGCCCAATGAATGGGTAAAGAGGAATTTAGTGAATAAAGGGAAGAAGAATCTTCCTGTACAGGCAGATTTGCTGCGAGTTTGGATTGATCATGGACGAAATGTTGAGAATGGTGTGTATGGTTATGTCGTATATGCAGGTGAGGGGCTTCCTCCACAGGAGAATCCATTTGATATTCTTCGGAATGATACATTGGTACAGGCGGTGCAGTCGGCTGACGAGAAAGTGTTGGAAGCGGTGTTTTATAGAGCCGGTGAAACTGTTCAATGGAGTGGTTTACCTGTGAAAACGTCTGTACCTTGTGTTTTGCTTATTGAACGTATTGGGGAAGAATATTCCGTTTCGGTAACAGATCCGACTATGAATGTCCGTCTGAAACAGGTAAAAGTAGAGATTGGCGATGTTGCTATTGACATTACTTTACCATCAGGGAAAGAATGTGGTAAATGTGCGACGCAACGTTTTTCACCTACGATGGAAAAACGCCGTGCTTCTGCGTTGAGCAGTCTGATTCCTGATAAGAAAGAACTGGATAGCCGTATGCAATGGTTCGAACAGGCTCGTTTCGGTATGTTTATTCATTGGGGAGTCTATTCATCTTTGGGTTGTTCGTGGAATGGAAAGAAGTATGGCGGGTATGGTGAGCATATTCAGCGGATGGCTCGCATCCCGGTAGAGGTTTATAAAGAAAAGGTGGCGGGTACGTTCAATCCCCAAGAATTTGACGCCGAAGAATGGGTGCGTATTGCCAAAGAAACAGGAATGGGATATTTTATCATTACGTCGAAGCATCATGACGGTTTTGCGATGTACGATTCGAAAGTGAGTGATTATAATATTGTGAAGGCAACGCCTTTCGGACGTGATCCGATGAAAGACTTGCGGGATGCTTGTCGTAAGGCAGGAATTAAGTTTGGTTTCTATTATTCACATGCATTCGATTGGGGTGAGAAAGAGGGTGTAGGTAATGACTGGGATTATGACAATCCCGGAGGTGACAAGTTGCTGGGTGGGCGCAACTGGTGGGAGACGAGAAAAGATTACCTGCCTGTTGCCCGGAAATATGTAGATGAGAAGGCTATTCCGCAAATTCGTGAATTGATTGCAATGTATGATCCTGATATTATGTGGTTTGATACACCTCATAAATTACCACAAGAAGAGTGTATTCGTATAGTAGAAGCGACGCGTGAGGCATCTCCTGATATCATTATTAATGGTCGTGCCATTTCCGGATTCGACAGGTATGACTATTACAACACTGCGGATTGTCCTTACGAGTTCAGTCATTATGGAGATAGTTACTGGGAAGGCATTCCGACTACGAACAATTCTTACGCCTACAATGAAAACGATCAGGAGTACAAACCGGCTTCTTTCTTTGTTCGTTTGATGGCGAAGGCGGTAGCACGCGGAGGAAATATTCTGATGAATATTGGTCCGATGGGAACCGGAAAGTTCAGTGCTCCGGATCTGGATATTCTGAAACAGATAGCAGCTTGGTGGAAAGTGAATGGAGAGGCTTCTATCCGTGGAACGAAGGCTACTCCGTTAGCGGTACAGTCTTGGGGAGAATCTACCTGTAAGGAGAATAAGTTGTTTTTGCATGTCTTCGATTGGCCTCGTGATGGGAAGCTTTGTGTAGGTGGTTTGTTGACGGAGGTAAAGAGTGCTTATTTGCAGAGTAATCCGCAACGAAAATTGAAAGTGGCACGAATGGGAAAAGATATAATGATTGATGTACCGGTCCTTTGTCCTGATACGGTTGATGCAGTGGTCGTTCTCGAATGTGAAGGAGAGTTGAAAGCAGATACTCGTCGTCGTATTTCGTATACACAGCAAGTGGATAAGTTACGTACATTTGATGCTCGTTTGGAGGGTGGTGCCCGCTATGGTGGTGAGGAAGTGGAGTCTACATGCGTGCAGAATATGAAGAGACGGGAGGATGCGGTTGTTTGGCCAGTTCGTTTGGATAAGCCAACGATTTTTGAAGTGAGTATTACCTATGTAGCTCCCGCACCCCAATATGCGGATGAATTAGTGGAAGGTGATGCCGGAAAGGAAATTCGCAAGGCAAGCAGCGGAGCTGCCGGAGTTTATTCGATTACCTTAGCGGGCAAAAAGCTGGTAAAGAAAGTCAGTAATGGTAATTGCATAACGGAAACGGTAGGTATAGTGACATTACCTGCTGGTGAATTTGATATCAGAATTCAGGGAGAAGAGATTTCTGCAACTGAACTATTTCGTCCCTGTTATATAACCTTAAAGCCAATACAATAGTTCAGTTGCAGGTACATTGATAAAATGTACGGAATATCTGTAGAATTTAGACAATAATAGGAATGATGGATAAATACACGATGAGAAAGAGAATCATAGCAATCTCATTGAATAAAAAGAGATTCTTGTCAGGAGTTTTCCTGACTTTATTAGCAACAGTTGTAAATGCGCAACTGTTTCCTTATCAACAAGCCGGGTTGTCTGTTTCACAACGAGTGGATGATTTGATGATGCGTATGACGCTGGAAGAGAAAATCGCACAGATACGTCATTTACATTCGTGGGACATTTTCAATGAACAAACGCTGGACAAAGAGAAACTAACCGCTGTTGTTGGAGAAACAGGATATGGATTTGTGGAAGGTTTTCCGTTGACGGGTGAGAATTGTCGGAGTAGTATGCGGGAAATACAGGAATATATGCTTACCCGTACCAGGCTCGGTATTCCGGCCTTTACTGTAGCCGAATCTTTGCATGGCTCTGCGCATGAAGGTTCTACCATTTTTCCACAAAATATAGCTCTCGGTAGTACGTTTAACCCAGAACTTGCTTATCGGAGGGCTTGTATGACTGCCGATGATTTGCATGCGCAAGGAATGAGGCAGGTATTAGCTCCGTGTATTGATGTTGTACGTGATTTGCGTTGGGGGAGAGTAGAAGAATCTTATGGAGAGGATCCGTATCTCTGTGGCATCTTTGCGCAGTCAGAAGTGAAAGGATATCTTGATAGTGGAATTTCTCCCATGCTGAAACATTATGGCCCACACGGGAATCCGTTGGGAGGGTTAAACCTGGCTTCTGTGGATTGTGGTTTATATGATTTGCATGCTGTTTATCTGAAACCTTTTGAGATGGTGTTACGGCATTTACCTGTTTATGCAGTCATGTCTACTTATAACTCCTGGAACCGGATACCGAATTCGGCTTCCCGGTATCTGTTAACTGATATATTAAGAGACCGCTGGGGATTTAAAGGATATGTTTACTCGGATTGGGGTGCTATAGAAATGCTGGAGACTTTTCATCATACGGCAGCTAATAAAGCGGAGGCTGCAATACAAGCACTAACTGCAGGGCTGGATGTAGAGGCTTCCAGTGAGTGTTATCCCGAATTATTCCGGTTAGTAAAAGAAGGAAAACTGGATGAGTCTTATATAAATACAGCTGTTCGCCGGGTACTGACTGCGAAATTTGAATATGGACTTTTTGAAGATCCATACGGGAATAAGCATGCCGTTTCCGGTGGAATGCATTCTATCCGAAGTGTAGAACTTTCTCGCCAGATAGCGGAAGAATCTATCGTACTGTTGAAGAATGAAAATAATCTGTTACCTCTGGATATGAATAAATTGACTTCTATTGCAGTTTTAGGTCCCAATGCAGATCAGGTACAGTTTGGTGATTATACATGGAGTCGGGATAATAAAGATGGAATTACTCCATTACAAGGAATTAAGGCGTTGGTGGGAGAGAAAATTAAAATAAATCATGCTGTTGGTTGTAGTATGATGTCTCGTGATGCAACAGGTATCGAGGAAGCGGTGGAGGCGGCACTGAAAAGTGATGTTGCTGTGATTTTCTGCGGGAGTTCCAGTGCTTCATTGGCTCGTGACTATACGCGTACGAATTGTGGAGAAGGATTTGATTTAAGCGATTTAAGTCTGACTGGCGCACAAAGTGATTTGATTCAGGCGGTTTATGCTACTGGCAAACCGGTGATATTGGTCTTGGTGAGTGGCAAGCCTTTTGCTATTTCTTGGGAGAAAGAACATATTCCTGCTATTGTAGCGCAGTGGTATGGCGGCGAACAGGAAGGATATGCTATTGCTGATGTTCTTTTCGGAAAGGTGAATCCATCGGGACACCTCACTTATTCTTTCCCCCAAAGTGCAGGGCATTTACCGGTGTATTATAATCATTTGCCTTCTGATAAGGGATTTTATAAACGTCCCGGCAGTTATGAACAATCCGGTCGTGACTATGTCTTCTCATCTCCTGAACCATTGTGGGTTTTTGGGCATGGGTTGAGTTATACGACTTTCTCTTTTGATGAAATGGAATGTGACAAGAATATATATGCTTCCGGAGATACAATAAAGGTAAAAGTACAGGTTCGTAATACAGGACAAAGAACGGGTAAAGAAGTGGTGCAACTGTATGTTCGTGATTTGGTAAGTTCTGTTGTGACTCCAGTGAAACAGTTGAAAGCATTTGCCAAACCGGAACTGAAACCAGGGGAACAAAAAGAAGTAATACTAAAAGTTCCTGTATCTGAATTATGTTTGATCGATAAGGAGGGAAATCCTTTCCTTGAGTCCGGGGAATTTGAGATTCAAGTTGGAAATGCTTCAGATTGTATTTTGCAGAAGCAAGTAATAGGGGTAGGAGATATTTCTGTTGCTGCAGTGTCTGTGTCAAGTATGAAACAGAATCAGGTTAAGATTGGAACAGGTAAAAAGATAACAGTGCGTGGGGTAGTTAGAGATGTACAAGCTACTCCGGTAGAAGGAGTCCGTATCTATTCGATGGGAAATAAGACGGAATTGACCGTGACTAACAAGAAAGGAGAATATCTGCTGAAACAAGTTGCATCTGATGATGTCTTGATTTTCTCCAAAGAGGGGTATGTGTCGAAAGAGATACCAGTGGAAGGACGTTCGGTTCTGAATGTTCGGCTGTAGATGGACATTGTTTTTAGAAAATATATTCAGGATAATATCAGACTTATTCCTTATGAGGCTATCATAAAGAAAGTCTGATATTATCCTGAATATTATTATATAGCCCGCTATTTTTTATTAAATCTTAATATCGCATTTACTAGGAATATTCTAATAGTAATTGTCTGTAAAGTGTTGACTGACAATTGTCCGTATTTGTAATGCTATTTTAAACAGAAATCTAATACACGATAAAGTTGTTATGAGGAGATCAACAACGTAATAAATATTTTCATTTTCTATTCTTATTAGAATTTCGTAATATTGCATTTTATTAGAAATATGGATATCCCTATATTAAGATGGTGGCCAGCCGATGTTTTATCTGAGATGATTATGAGTCGGCCTAGACACTAAAGGTTGGATGACGCATATTGGAAAAGAATACGAAATACTGAAATAAATAAGATCATGAAAAAGATTTGCCTTCTTCTCTTTTTGCTTTGTACTTGCATTGCTCAAGCACAAAATGTTTATCGTACCGACAAAGATATATCTTATATCTCCGGTTCCGAAACGGACACCTATCGTCTGGAACGTTGTAAACTGGATATTTATTATCCTGAAAACAAGAAGGACTTCTCAACTATCGTTTGGTTTCACGGTGGTGGTATGGAAGGTGGAAATAAATTTGTCCCCAAAGAATTGAGAGAACAAGGGTTTGCAGTAGTGACGGTGAATTACCGTTTGAGTCCGAAAGCAAAGAATCCGGCTTATATCGAAGATGCGGCTGAAGCTGTGGCATGGGTTTTCAAGAATATTGAAAAGTATGGTGGTCGTAAAGATCATATTTTTGTTTCCGGTCATTCTGCGGGAGGTTATCTTTCGTTGATTCTGGCAATGGATAAAAAGTATATGGCAGCATACGGGGCAGATGCCGATAGTGTGGCTGCTTATCTTCCGGTTAGTGGCCAGACGGTGACACATTTCACTATTCGTAAGGAACGCGGTTTGCCTGACGGCATTCCGGTGGTTGATGAGTATGCTCCGGTAAATAAGGCTCGTAAGGAAACGGCTCCTCTTGTGCTGATTACGGGGGACAAGCATCTGGAAATGGCGGCAAGGTATGAAGAAAATGCGCTGCTGGAAGCTGTCTTGAAAAGTATAGGTAACAAGAAAGTGACTTTGTATGAAATGCAAGGATTCGATCATGGTCAAGTACTCGGCCCGGCATGTTATCTGATTGCAGATTATGTGAAGAAATTCAAATAATATAGTTATAAATAATAATAGATTGGAAGATGAAAACACGCAGTGATGCTTTTCAGTTTGAGAAAGAATTGGATTGGGATAAACCGGCTCCGGGAATCCGCCGCCAGATAATGGGGTATGACGGGCAACTGATGATGGTGAAAGTGGAATTTGAGAAAGGTGCCGTCGGTTCTATGCATCAACATTATCATAGCCAAGCTACTTATGTCGCAAGCGGTAAGTTTGAGTTGACCATTGGCGATCGGAAAGAAATTCTCTCTACAGGTGATGGTTATTATGTGGAACCTGACCAGCCTCATGGATGTGTTTGTCTGGAAGCAGGTGTATTGATTGATACATTCAGCCCTATGAGAGCTGATTTCTTAATATAATATCTGGCAGGAAGTCAGATATATGTGGTATGAATTTACCACATATGTGGTATTTACCCTGAACAGAATCCGCACTATCTTTGTCATATATTAAAACAAGGGAAATTTAAAACAGATATATATGGAAAAGATAGCAAGAAAATTGACGGATTTGGTAGGTAACACTCCGTTATTGGAACTTAGTAATTATAATACAAGTAACGACCTGAAAGCTCGTCTGATTGTAAAGATTGAATCTTTCAATCCGGCAGGAAGCGTGAAGGACCGCATAGCATTGGCTATGATTGAGGATGCAGAAACGAAAGGAATTTTGCATCCCGGAGCAACTATTATTGAACCGACCAGTGGAAATACCGGCGTGGGATTGGCTTTTGTTTCGGCAGCTAAAGGCTATAAACTGATTCTGACGATGCCTGATACCATGAGTATCGAACGGCGTAATCTTCTGAAAGCTTTGGGTGCGGAATTAGTGTTGACCCCTGGTGCCGATGGTATGAAAGGAGCTATTGCCAAGGCTGAAGAACTGAAGGCTGTCACTCCAGGAGCTGTCATCTTGCAACAATTTGAGAATCCTGCTAACCCCGCCATGCATTTACGAACTACTGGTCTGGAAATATGGAGAGATACCGAGGGGAAAGTCGATATCTTTGTAGCCGGAGTAGGTACTGGTGGGACAGTTAGCGGTGTAGGTGAGGCTCTGAAGATGCGTGATCCGAGTATAAAGATTGTGGCGGTAGAACCCTCTGATTCTCCGGTACTCTCGGGAGGAAAGCCCGGGTCGCATAAGATTCAGGGAATTGGTGCAGGGTTTATTCCTAAGACATACAAGGCTTCTGTCGTAGATGAAATTATTCAGGTGCAGAATGACGATGCCATTCGTACGAGTCGTGAATTAGCCAAACAGGAAGGTTTATTGGTAGGTATATCTTCAGGCGCAGCTGTATATGCTGCTACGGAACTGGCGAAACGACCGGAAAATGCAGGGAAAATGATTGTTGCATTATTACCCGATACAGGTGAACGTTATTTATCTACCATTTTGTATGCTTTTGAGGAATATCCTTTATAATGGGTATGTCATCTAATTAGTTTATATAATAAATTTAGGCACGGATTACACGGTTTCCGTGCCTAAAAAGTATATTCAATATTGTACAGAAACAACCCAAAAAACAATCGGCTTTTCGGGTTGATCCATTAATGGGTGTATTCTGTTTACTTGCATATAATATTCAGCGTTTGATTTCCGCATTGCATACGGAAATCCCCTTGTTCCAGTATCCATTGCCCATCGGAATTGACAAAAGCCAAGTCGCTGCCTTTGATGGATAGAGTGACAGTTCGGGTTTCGCCTGGTTGCAGTTCCACCTTTTTGAAAGCCCGTAACCTACGGTTTTCGGGAGTAAGCGAAGCCACAAGATCACTACTGAACAGCATGACGACTTCTTTTCCGGCATATTTACCGGTATTGGTTACGTCTACGGAAAAGCGCAATTCATCTCCCGTGGTAAATGAAGATTTGTCTGTTTGGAAGTTGCTGTATTCGAAAGTGGTGTAGCTCAATCCGTATCCGAAAGGCCATTGAACGGAAACTACCGCATTATAGTCGTAAGCTCCTTCCATTTTGTCCATCTCTTCGCTCACCCGATAATCGTAGGTGGTCAGTGCTGCCTCGTGTCGCGGATATGTGTAAGGCATCTTGGCACTAGGGTTTACGTCTCCTGCCAGAATGTTCGCCAATGCGTCGCCACCATAGTTTCCGGGTAATAGAATGTCAATAATAGCATCAGCCAATGGCTCCAAGTCGTTGATAATGCGGGGACGACCCTCATTGAGTATCAGGATGATCGGTTTTCCCGTAGCGGAAAGTGCCTTTACCAGTTTGCTTTGGTTGGCGGAGATGGCAAGTTCTGAAAGATTACCGGGTGTTTCGCAATATGAATTTTCACCGATGCAGGCGATAATAATATCCACGTTGCGGGCGGCGGTCACAGCTTTCTCAATCTCCGGTTCATTTTCTTCCATGTAAGCCCCTTCGGGTTTGTAGGTTACGCCTTGTTCCAAACGGACATGATCGGCTCCGAATTTGTTGCAGATTGCTTCGTAAATGGTGTTATATTTGTCGGCAAATCTATCGGTCAGATGTCCTTGCCACGAATAGCTCCAACCGCCGTTCAAGCAACGCATGGAGTTGGCGTTCGGACCGGTTACCAATATCTTTTTTCCTTGAGGAAGCGGAAGAATATTATCTTTATTTTTTAGCAATATTTCCGATTCTTCGGCTGCATGAAGTGCGATAAGCGCATGCTCCTTGCTGCCGAAGAGAGGATAATCCTTCAGCAAGGTATTCGGATGATCGAACAGACCCAGACGCAATTTAAGTCTAAGCACCCGGCGGACGGCATCGTCGATGCGGCTCATGGGCACTTTCTTCTCTTGTACTAACTCTTTTAGTAATGTACAATAATTGAGATCATATGGTTCCATAGCCATGTCTATACCTGCATTGATTGCCATTTCGATGGCTTCTTTTTTGTCCGCCGCCACATGTTCGCGGGTATAAAGATTGTTGATGTCCGCCCAGTCGGTGATCAACATTCCGTCCCATCCCAAGTCCTCTTTCAGCCATTGTGTGAGGAGTTCGCGGTCGGCATGTACAGGCTTTCCGTTGATGGAACCACTGTTGACCATTATAGTCAGTGCACCTGCTTCCACACAAGCCTTGAACGGTGCAAAACATTTCTCACGCAGTTCGGAAACCGATATATAAGCCGGCGTGCGGTCTTTACCGGTACGTGGCATGCTGTATCCCATGTAATGTTTTACGGATGTAGCAATTCGGTCGGCGGGAATATGGTTAGGGTCATCTCCCTGAAAGCCTCGGACAGCAATGCTACCCATAATGGCATTGACTAAACAGTCTTCTCCATAGTTTTCCCACACACGTGGCCAACGGGGATCGCGCGCCATATCGACAGTGGGGGAGTATGTCCAGGGGCAATTGCTTGCTCTTGTCTCATAAGCTGTTACACGTGCCGCTTCGTAGGTCAATTCGGGATTGAATGCAGCACCCATATTGATGTTCTGAGGAAAGAGCGTGCCGCCCAATGTATAGGTAGTACCATGATTCTGATCCAGGCCGTAGATACATGGAATACCAATCTCCGTCATCGACAGTTCTTGTATTCGACTGATAATCTCGTTCCACTTTTCCGGGCTTTGTGCTACCGGGCCGGGAGCATTGAGAAACGAACCTACCTTATATTCGGCAATCGCTTTGTGGAGTTTTGCCTCGTCCAATTGGAATTCTCCATTTATCGTCTCTCCTAATACATCAATAGCAAGCTCGGTCATTTGCCCTATCTTGGCCTCAAGATCCATCTTTGATAGAAGCTCTTCCACTTGTTGTTCAATTTTTGCGTCTTCAGGAATGGCAGTGGGAACTGCCTGTTTGGAACAGGCAGTCATTGCGATAGATGCGGTCATTAATATAATATTTCTTAGTTTCATTATGATTTGTTTTTTAAGTAGTATCGTTTATGTAATCTGCCATTCAGAGGGCTTTAACCCGAAGAATGACAGATACTCATGGCATGAATGATTTTTAAACTTACTTAGGATAATTATTTCACGGTTACCAAATCCACATAATAGCCATGTCCCGTACATAAGAATCCATCTTCAGTTTGAATCTTATTCAGTATATCCTGTGTCAGCACCAGTGTGTATTCACCGTTTTCCGTAAATTCTATCTTATCTGCCAGGCCACCCCACCAACCTGTGGCAAGTTGCATCTGATGATATTCGGCAGTCGGTTCTATGGAGTAGACTACTTTCAGTGTTGATCCGGCTGTGATACCGGCAAACACATCCTTCGGAATCAGACCGAAACTCTTGTTGGGGTCACCGTCCGGTTTATCCCACGAAACGTAATGGTGTCCCGACCAAAGCGTTATTTCGGTAGATACGGTAACAGTCTGTTCGGTAGTTGTAACATTGTCGTTCAAGAACTGTACAGCCTCTCCGCTACGGGTTTTACCTGTCATCGTATAGCTTCCGTCAGACAAATCCGGACAAGTCAGCGTAACTTCCGTAGAAGATTGGTTGCTGAATTGAGACACTGTCTGTCCGCCGATAGTTAGAGAAGCGATGTTTTCAAGATTGATACCGGAAATGGTCCAGTCCACGTTGGCAGTAGCCCGGTTAGCTCCCGAAATGATAAGGGAAGCATTGGTTACTTTCACCATGTCGGCCCCATATTCATTGCTGTCGGCATCTTGCAGAACGATGCGGTAATCGCCTTCGCTTACGCCTGTCGGAACGGTGTATTCCAGATAATTCTCATCTGCCGATTCAACATAAGTGGGATCGGTAATCGTATTTCCTCCCAGGAGGATGGCCGTTACCTTCTGTAGATTATTGCCATATAAACGGGCAGTCTTGCCGGGAGATACAATTCTCTCAAAGGCAACTTCCTTAGATTGAGGGTCATCAGCCAATGGTTTGACCACCACTAATCCTTCACGGGAAGTCTTCTTCCCTTTCACGGTTTCTACTTCTATTTTCAAATTATACGTACCGGCTTTCAGACTGCGGTTGATTTCCTTGTCGGAGTCGGTACCCGATTCTACTTCCTGCCCATCAATGAACCAGGTTACTGTGGTGTAATCTTTCGGAGTCACGGTCAGCGCGATGGATAAGTTCGCATCCCGGCTGATGTTGGCGAATGTAGCCAATTGACCGTTCGTTCTATCAGGAAATACCGGGTCAAGGATATGCGGATCATCATTCTCTGTCACCGTAGCGAACGGTTCTTCGTCAGTGCATGCAGTAAATATGGAGCCTACAGCGAGTAGGGCAAATAGTGCAATATATATCTTTTTCATAATGGATGATTGTTTAATAGTTAGTTTTCAGTATCCCACCACAGAAGGCTGTGCCAATTATCTGTTCCTCCCATGCGCTCGATGGCTTCATTGTAGTTTTTCTTATTATAGGAAGATTCCAATACAGGATAGCATAGACGTACCGGAATTTCCGTTCCACCGGTGAGGTATTGTCCGAACCCGTATTCCGCCGGTGATTTCAACTTCGGATAACCGGAACGACGTACGTTTGCCCAACATTCGGCAGGATTGGTGAAGTGAAGAATCCATGCCTGTGTATTGATGGCTTCAAGTTTCTGATTGTCTGTATGTCCGAACGCTCCTTTATCTTGGATGAATGCATCAAACTCTGCATCGGTAGTAGCTGTGCAATCATAGTTGTCTGTCAGGAAATCCATTGCCGCACGCACTCCTTGTTTGTAAAGATCTTCTGCCGAAACACTGCCGACGTTCCATTTTTTCACGGTAGCTTCCGCCATCAGGAATTTCACTTCTGCTGAAGTCATCACTACGCCCGGATTGTCGCTTCTTTGGAAATTATTGGCAAGTTTAGGTTCCACTTCACGAGCCATAGTTGCTGTAACGGAAGGATTGTTAACGGCTAACGCGGCACAAATATCGCTATCGTAACCCGTAGGCCATGGTTCCCACGAGTAGGCACCCGGGTCGCGCGGACTGAAAGCAATCCCTTTGTCAATCATTTCTTGGGTGATGTCGACACGATTGTCGGGACTGGTGGCACTCATCAGTCCGTCGTAATAGCAGCGGGAAATTTTGAACGTGCGGGGATCGTCGGAATTGTATAACTGATTAAAGAAGGTGGAACAAAGGTAACTTGGATTATTAGCGGGGTCGTTACCGAACAACAACTGCGACAATGAATTTCCGCGATAATCAGAGTAAGCTTCTTGTCCGAAACTAAATGCTATTGTCATGTATTTGATGAGCGCATCGCTTGAGGCGTCCGTTATCACACCACCATTGGCAGTTAGAGCATTTTCAAATTCCGTTTGTGCCTTTGTCGGATTGACATTGGAGATTCGCATGGCAAAACGAAGGCGAAGCGAGTTTGCCAATTGTTGCCATTTAGTTACGTCGCCGGCATAGATGAGATCGCCTGTCACTTTATCTTTGGTCGGATCGATTTTATTGACAGCATCTTCCAGCTCCAGAAAGAAAGTGTTGTAAATATCTTCCTGCTTATCATACTTCGGATTGAATTTTCCTTCGAGGAATCCTAGTCCGGCTTCACTGAAAGGAGCGTCTCCGTAAGTGTCCGTGACGATAGACATGAGGTAAACCCGATAGATGCGGAGCACGGAGTTGATGTTCACTTTCTCTGCATCTTCGGCTGTGCGATATTGAGCATCAATGATATTCTTCAGGGATTGAGTGTAGAACGATGTCCAGATACGGCTCATCTCATTATTGTCCAACGTATGGCGTCCGCCGTAGTTGGTGGTGTTCCAGCACCCCATCAGTTGTTGGGTGAACGCATAATGGTAGTTACGGTAGATTTCCATCATACTAAGGTCTCCGTACGTTTGCAGTTGGGCAGTGGTGAGCTGCGCATTCGGGTCGATGGTAGCGGCCTTGGAAGGGTCGGTATTCATGTTTTCCATGTATTCGTCGCTGCAAGAAGCGAAAAACAGGGCACATGCCATCGTGAGGATTGTGATGTATTTAGATTGTCTCATGATATATCTTTTTAGAATTTCACATTTACGTTAAAACCATAGCTTCTGCGTGAAGGCAACGAACCGTATTCAAGTCCCATACCGGTGGTATTGTTGTAGTTGGAATCCGGGTCGATATTCGGGATATTCTTCCATACGATGAACGGATTACGCGCAACGAACGAAACAGTCAGTCCGCTTACTACATTCTTTAGCCAGGATTTGGGTACATTATAGCTCAACGTCAGTTCACGGCATTTCACGTATGAGTTGTCATAAACAAACATAGAAGGTGCATTTCGGCAAACGCTCATCCAGTAGTCTTCCGGATTGATGTAGATGTCGTTGGGGCGATAAGTTCCATCACCGTTGTCGATGACACCCGGAGCAACGAATCCACCTGTCGGCTTCCAGTTATCGGATCCTTTTGCAATGCCGGCCGCTAATCTTTCTTCTTCCGAGCGATACCAGGCGTCGCGTCCTGCTAGTGTCTCGGGACTTTTACCCGATTCGTGGGCGGCACGGGCAGACATAGAATAGAGGTCGGCGCCTACTTTCACGTCGAATACCGCCACCAGTGAGAGATTCTTGTAAGTAAAGTTGGTGAGCAATCCACCTGTCCAGTCCCAGGAAGCATTACCCAATACGTGGTTGCTCTTGTCATATTGCGGCAGGCCGGTTTGCGGGTCAATCAGAATATCTCCTTTTTCATTTCGTTGGAAGTCCGGACCCACAATAGAACCAAAGTTTTCACCTACCTTAGCGGCTATCTGAACGTCGAGCCAAGTCGCCTTTTCCAGTTCAAACATATCCGATTCACCATCCAGTTCTTTTACCTTGTTGCTGTTCTTGGAGAAGTTCAGATTAATATCCCAAGAGAAATCGCGTGTTTGAATCGGTCGTGTGCTGAGGGCAATCTCAATACCTTTGTTTTCTATCTTGCCGGCATTGATCAAGCGATAGTTATAACCGGTTGTCCAGGAACTTGCCATTCCCATAATCTGGTTTTTACTGATTTGAGAATAGTAGGTGAAATCCAGCCCGATGCGGTTCTTCAGGAACTTCAATTCCAATCCCATTTCCACGGAGTTTGTCTTGGTTGGTTTCAAGTCTTTGTTGGGGATGGTTCCGTTATCGATATATCCGATGGTATATCCGGGATAAGCATATTTGGATTTTGTATAGACAAGTCCCAATTGATAAGGGTCGGTATCGCTACCCACTTGTGCCCATGACATACGTAATTTTCCGTAAGGCAGGAGGTCACCCAGTTTTGTCAGTTCGGAGAACACAAAGCTACCGGAGAAAGAAGGATACATATACATGTTGTTGCCAATAGGAAGAGTAGATGATTGGTCGCCACGCAACGTAGCATCGAGGTAAAGCATGTGTTTCCATCCCACATTCACTGCTCCGTAGACCGAATTAATCTGCTTGCGGTAACTGCCGGGCACTACACTGATCTCGTTGAAGCTCGTCAATGAAGGGACATCGCGTATCTTCATGTCTTGAGCGGTGGTAACAGTGGTCTGGTTGTTTACCTTATATATATTGCCGCCTAACGTAGCGTTGAAATCGAAATCACCCCAATGGTTGTTGTAGAGAGCCAACACTTCAAAGTTGTACATGCGGTTGCGGAAAGCGCTGTTTTGAAGTCTTCCGGCTTCGAATCCGGGAGTGGTAGGCGCTTTGTAATCATCGAATGTGAACCAGTTGAGTTCGGCACCCAGTGTTGCTTGAAGTTTCAGATGTTGGTCGACGTTCCATACGGCCTTGCCATTCATGCGGAACAAATCTTTCTTGGATTTATTGAAATTCTTATAGATATCCCAATACGGATTCACATTGTAGGGATCCATACCGTTCCAGTTGGAATATTCGCCGTCGGCAGTCTGATAGGTTTGCAGCCATTCCTGATCGTAGGTGCTGGCGAGAGTCATCAGGTTTTTACCGATATTGGACTTGCTGTCGCCCAGAGCCGGACGGTTCTTTACGTCCTCCCGTGTATAGTTGACGCTGAAATCCAAGTCTACCTTTCCCGCAGACGTATTGGCACGCAGGTTGAAAATGTCACGGCTCATGTGTGTCTGGGGAACAATATCTTTATTGCGCATGTCCGTATAGGTGAAGCGAATGCCGGTTTTTCCGCTGTTCACACCTATGATGGCGGAGTTGGTAGCGGTGATACCTGTACGGAAGAAGTTGGACGTATTGTCGGGGACAATCAGGAAAGGACGTTCCACGCCGTCGAAATACTTCAGCATGTTTGAACCGTCCGCTTTGGGGCCCCAACTCTTGTTCGTGTTGGATATGGCATCATAGCTATAAGTACCGTTGCTTCCCATACCGTATATCTGTTGCACTTCGTCCCATTTGGCGAGTTGGGTGTCGAAAGTCAGCGTTCCGTTATATTCCACGCTGATTTTATCTTTGTTGGCTCGCTTGGTTGTAATCAAGATAACACCATGGCTGGCACGGCTGCCATAAAGCGCGGACGCTGCAGGACCTTTTAATACCGACATGTTTTCTACGTCATCGGCATTGATGCTCGAAATACCATCGCCCAAGTCGAAGCCTCCGTTTGTACCGGCACTACCGAAATTGGTGTTGTCCAAAGGTACACCGTCCACTACATAAAGAGGCTGGTTATTGCCGGTCATTTCGGTACTGCCTCGCAGAATGACACGTGTAGAACCGGAAGGACCACCGGCAGTTTGGCTGACTACCAAGCCCGGCACACGTCCTGCCATGGAGTTGATGAGATTCGTTTCTTTGGCTTTGGTCAAAGCTTCGCCTTTCACTTCATCAATGCCGTAACCCAACGCTTTGCGCTCTCTTTTAATGCCAAGGGCGGTAACCACCACTTCATCCAATGCTTTGGCATCCTCTTTCAAGGTGATGTTCAAAGGGCCTCTTCCCGCTTTCACCTCTTCGGATTTATAACCCACGTAGCTGACAACGAGCGTAGCTCCGGCTTTTACATTCAAACTGAAATTTCCATCCAGATCGGTAATGGTTCCGTTGGCAGTTCCTTTCTCCACTACGGAAGCCCCAATGATGGGACCGGTGGCATCGCTCACTTTTCCGGTTACCTTGTTGCTTTGTTGTTGAACAGCCTGGGAACTTGGTTCCGTTGCTGCATACACTTGCTGGAAACTTCCCGCCATCCAAAGGGAGAGTGTTCCGCAAAACAGTAGATACTTACATTTTTTCATATTCATAGCATATATATTTAAGATTCCTATAATATTTTCACCCAGTCGATGTACATATTCACTTTCTGGCCGTCTCTCAGTCCCGTCAGTTTATTAATGTCGGTAATCCCTGTAAACGCACCTCCCACGGCGAGGTTGAACAGAATGTAGAAGTTGTCATGAAAGTATGTGTTCGAGCTAATGTCGAACGTATGAAACTTGACGTTGTCGACGGATATTGTCAGGCTGTTTTCATCCCAATCCAGAGAGTAGGTGTGATAATTGCCGTCTTGCAGGCTGTTGGCAACATTGGCTTTGTAGTATTGCTGTTCGTGAGCCGCTGCGCTAGGGCCATAGTGAATGGCGGTGTTCACCTGTTTTTCCGAATCGCCCGCAGCCATTCCGCTTTGTTCTCCCATTTCCATAATGTCGATTTCTCCGCATGCCGGCCATTCTTTGTCGTTATCTCCCATCATCCAGAACGCAGGCCACAGTCCGCCGTTAGTCTTGGGAAGCTTGATACTTGCTTCTATCTTGCGATACTTGAAACTCTTTTTCCCTTTTGAATTGATCCTGCCGGAGTAGATTTTATTCCCTTTGCGTTCAGCGGTAAGAATCAGAACCGATTTATCCCCGTCCTTTCCAACCGATACATGAGCGGCATCGTATGCCTGTAGCTCTTGATTGGTCCAACCGGGTTCATGAGTTTCTTTCGTCCATACTTTTTCGTCGAAAAAGTTGAAATCGTCTTTAAAAAGAATGTCTTGTGGATTTTCCTCCGGTTCCGTTCCAACAGAATCCGACGAACAGGATTGTTGCGCGAAGCAAACGGATAAAAATAGGAATAGTGCTACTTTTTTCATCGTTTTAGCATTTTAAAGGTTAAACGTAATATGTGCTTTATACTTGTAAAGCTTGGTGCAAAGATGCTAATATCCGGCTGAAACGATGGTCAGATTGCTGACATATTAGGTTTGATTGCTGACAAATCAGCTGATTTTTATCGAACGGACGTTATCTTACCCATTCTTTTTCGAAGATTGTTGCTGTACGGAATGATCCCAAGATACTATTGCTGACAATAACTCGTCAATATGCAGTTTTTATTTCTTTCTCTTGCTTATATTATTTTTTCAATTGCCTAAGGAGTTTTCGTTTGACAGTTGTTGAACGAACGCTTGACATATGTTGAACTATCGCTTGACTATAGTCAAACGAAAACTCCTTAGGCAATGAAATAACTATCAATAGGTAAACGATTGCTTAAAAATAACTAATAAAATCATTAGTGGCAATTGATTCCAAACCATGCGGTTTTTAGTTAGGAATTTAATTCAGACATAAGAACAAATGATCGTTTAGCTCATTTCTATACCTTTAATACTTGTCTATTTACCACTATATTTACTCGGCTGCATCCCGAATTGTTTCTTGAACAATGAACTGAAATACTTCGTGTTGACAAATCCGGTTTCGGCGGCGACATCGGTTACGCTTTTACCTTCTTTCAGCAGCTCGGCAGCTTTCTGAAGCCGGATGATACGGATAAACTCTTGCGGTCCTTTTCCTGTCAGTGATTTAAGACGACTGTAGAATAGTGTCCGGCTCATTGCCATTTCATGACATAAGAGGTTGATGTTGAAATCGGGTTCATCCAAATGATCAAGAACAAACTGTGTGGCTTGCATGATGAACCGACGGTCGCCCTCGGCCATTGTTTCGTTTGCTGTCGTAATGCTTTTGTTGTCGATGCTTTCGTGGCTTTCATTGCTTTCGTTGTTGTCACGTTTGCCACCCGCCTCTACTTGAGCGATAGCTTGCCGCATGAAAAACTGCCGTTGTCTGTTTCGGTTATCAATCAATCCTTGCACTTTCAATTTCAGTATCTCGGTACTGAATGGCTTGGGAATGTAATCATCGGCGCCTTTCTTCAATCCTTCCACTATTGCTTCATGGTTAGCCTTTGCCGTCAGTAGAACAACGGGAATACCCGATGTGGCAGGATTCTCCTTGATCAGTTTGCAAAGCTCGTCACCCCGTATGCCGGGCATCATGACATCGGAGAGGATGATGTCCGGATATTCATTGGCGAGGCAGGCGAGAGCTTCGTGTCCGTTGGCGACATCAATCACCCGATAGAGGTGTTCAAAGGTCTGGCGGAGGTAGTGGCGGAGAGTTTCATGGTCTTCTACAATGAGCAACGTATTCCGGTCATCCGGATCTTTCATCTTGTCCGTTTCGGGGCTATTCTTATCCGATGTGCCGGCAAGGTGTTCGAGGGATGGTTCGTGCGACACCGATTCGGCTACGGCGGTAGTTCGCGGCAATGTTACGGTGAAAGTAGTTCCTTTTCCCTCTTCCGAACAGAAAGTGATTTTTCCATGCAGCGTCTTTACAATGCGTTGCACCTGCAACAGTCCGAATCCGGTTCCTTCTTCCTGTGACTGCCGGGCATTCTCGGCTCTGTAAATGTCGGAGAAGATATGCTTTTTCGCTTTCTCCGGTATACCTATTCCGTTATCTTTCAACGACAGGATGGCTTTGCGTTTCGTAGCCTTCAAATCCAGGCTGATTTCTCCCTGGGGCATTGTGTATTTGCAGGCATTGGAAAGAAGATTGTCGAGTAACATCTCTATCAGATGTTTGTCTGCCGAAACGAAAACGGATTCATCGGGTTGGGTGAGATTCAGTGTCAACTGTTTCTTCTCGCAAAAAGACCGGAAGACGGAAACTTCTTTCAGTAAAACTTCATTCAGACAGAGCGGAACCGATGAAGAGGATTGCTTGTGGGCGTCTACTTTTTCAAATTCGAGCAACTGTGTGATGAGTGAATGGAGCTTCCGGGTACTTTCATGGGCCAGGTTCAGGTAATAACGGGCTTTATCCGAGAGATCTTGTTCCCGGCTCAAATCTTCCAGCGGCGCCATGATAAGCGTCACCGGCGTGCGGATGTCGTGCGCCGTGTCGATGAAGAAACGTATTTTGTCTTCGTCGTATTTCTTTTGGAGTTGGTTGCTCTTATATCGCAGAATGAAATAGAAAACGAAGCCTATTATAAATAGGTAAATAGTCCAAGCCCACCACGAGTTCCACCATGGCTGGCTCACTTCCACTTTTAAGGCACTCTCGGAGATGGTCTTTCCGTCGCTGCGCCGTAGGCTGCGCACTTTGAAAAGATAAGTGCCCGGTGATACCTTAGTGTAGGATGCCTTCCCCTCGGCGGACGGTATGCTCCAGTCATTGTCATACCCCTCTAAAATATGCTGATAGACAATGTCGCGCTGGAAACGATAATTGATAGATTCAAAAGAAACTGTAAACGAGTTGTACTTATAGCCGAGCCGTACTGCATGGTCGACAAGCATATCGTGAATGGTGGGTCTCAATGATTCTTCTTCCTTGGCGTTTTGATAATCCACTGTTAGTCCTGTGAAACGCAGGAGAGTCCGGTAGTCTACAGTTGAAATATCGAGTGGCATGATAAAGACGGCACCGTCCGTGCTGCCATACACAAATTCGCCGTTCATCAACCGGGCAAATGAAGACTTGTTATATTCCTTGTCTATATTGCCTGCATAGTTGAGGTTCGAAACGCGCAGGCTGTCTATCAAGGCAATTCCTTTTCCGGTGCTGACCCACAGGCGTTTTTTGTCATCTCGCTGCAAACTATATATATCGTTGGACGGCAATCCCTCTTGAACAGTGAAAGTCTTTACCGTCCGGTTTTTCATGTCATACAGATTCAATCCTCCCCCTTCGGTTCCCAGCCACACGGTTCCGTCGTCGTTGAACAACATAGAGATGATATAAGCACTGACATTCTGATTGTGAAATTCCTGGGAATTGGCATAGTGCTGTATATTTCCTGTGTGTTTGTTCACCAGAAAGAAACCGTTGACGGTAGCCACTGCTACCCGGTTCCGGTCGATGGGTTCAATGGACTGTACCCAATTCACGTCAAACGACCGTCTGCTGCCTTTTTCTTTTTCAAACATGATCAGGCATCCGTCCAGACCGCCTATCCATAAGTCTCCCTCCATGTCTTTCCTGACGGAGAAGATATAATTGGTAGTAAGTTGCCCTTGTTGCTTGGTGAGATGGCGCAACACGCGTCCGTCGTTATTCAACAGATACACCCCGTCTCCGTACGTTCCTACCCATACGTTCCCATTTCCGGATGTGCAAAGAGAAATGGTTACGATTTCTTTCAGCACGTGTTTCCAAGTGCCTGACAGGGTGTTTCGGATGCTGATTCCATCATCAGTAGCGAACCATTGGTTGCCATCCGAGTTTTCTTCGATATCATTGACGTTGTTGCTGACAAGAGAATGGGTGTTTCCTTTTTCGTGCGCTAATATCGAAATGGGATGTTTCAGTAGGATAGCTACGGATACGCCTCCCGTATAACTGCCTATCCAGATGTTGCCCTGATCATCTCTGGTTACGGCATATACGCCGTTTCCTCGCAGGTAAGTATCTGTGTCATCTTTGGTATTCATCAATAAACGGGCTTTCTTGGTGTCTTTGTCTATCGCATACACACCGCCACCGTCTACGCCTATGAGTATGGTGTGTACATCGTAGTCTGTAATTGCCCGTATCGGATGAAGGAACGTACTCCCTTGTCCCTCCAGCGCAAGCATTTTGGAAGTGTTGAGGTTCATCACAGACAAACCGCTGCCAAATGTGCCTATCCAGAGTTCTTTTTTCGTTTTGTCGCAGAACAATGTCTGTACATTCCACCCTTCCAGCAATTGGTGTTTTCTATCCGGCTGGGCGTGTGAAAGTTGCCAGACTCCGTTAGAAGTACCCACATAGAGCGATTCGCCGGCAAATGCGATGTCGTTGACATATTGTCCTTTGAGCACGGCAACTATACGGTTGTCCGCTTCCTGCTTGTATAGTCCTTTATCCGATCCCATCCACCAGATTCCGTCATCATCCAAACAAAGTTTGTTCAAGATGACTTCTTCCTGAATCAATAGCCCCAGATGTAGGACTTGCTCAAAATGATCGTGAATGGTGGAGTATCGGTAGATTCGTCCGGTGTGGTCGTAGGCAAACAGTCCTTGCCGTGCGTCGTACAATAAGTAAAGCCTGCGTCCGGCAAGATCGCCATAATAGAAATTTCCCGGTAGATCATAGTTCTTTACTGTATGACCGTTGTATCTGTCTATCCCGGTTTTTGTAGCAATCCACATGGCACCGTCTCCGTCCTCGACAATCGAAAAAACACGTTGGCTACTAAGACCTTCCGCATAGCCTACCTGTCTGACATCGAACATCCGGCTGGTCAGTTCGGCTTTGACAGCCATACTTATCGTTAGTAGTATGGTGATAACGAGATTAAAACGAACCATATTCTTTTAATTGTTGATATCACAAAGATAAAGTTTCTTTAGAAAATCCCAACAAAATAGGGGCGTGAAATTAAAAGGAATATTCAGTAAATGTCCTATGTAAAGTCAATCAGAAAATCAACAAGATTAATATTCCCGGGAATGGCAAGCTTCTTTCTTATTCGGTAACGTGCTGTTTCTACCCCGCGAATAGTAAGATTGGTGAATTGTGCAATGTCTTTAGTCGATAGATTTAGCCGTAACAGTGCACAAAATCTCAAGTCACTGGCAGTGAGGCTGGGATATTGTTTACGCAGGTTACGGAAGAAATTCTTATGGATCATATCAAAGTTCTTGTGGTAAATATCCCAGAATTCTTTCTCATTCAGGTTTCCATTAATCTGCTTCAGTATGGTGTCTATATCATGTTGATTGATAATTCCCTTATGTTCTTGTTCGGACATAACCTCTTTCAAGCTTTCAACCGCTTTACGTTGGACTACGGCATCAAGAGCCAGGCTGGCTAACTCCTTACTTTTGACCTGCAATTCAGCTTCAAGTAATTGTTCGCGTTGTTGCGCAATGATATGTTCCTGCTCCAACATCTTGAAGTCCTGTTTCATTTTCTCTTTCTCAAACTCCCTATTACGTTTTCTTAGCATTTTGGCAGCATGCCAGCGAGAGTATAAATATACTATTACACTCGCAAGAAGCACATATATTATCCAAGCATATATGGACAGATAAAATGGGCGTGGTTTATTGAAATAATATTCTACGGAACTAAGTACCTGACCATCGACATTTTTCACTGAAGCCGTAAAATGATAATCTCCATACCCTAAGCTACCAAATGTGACTACCGGATCGGCTGATTCTGACATCAGATCCAAGCTACTTCCCGTGAGGTGATAACAAAAACGGAGAGGTTCGTAGTTAAAATTAGGATAAGACAAATGGAAAGTTATATCCCCCCATATTTTCTTGTTGTCTTTCTTTTCGGCAGATACAGGCATTAGATGCAATTGATAATTCTGCGACAAAGAAGTAGCTTTTCTAATGAGTAAAGAATTCCTTTGCAGCAAAGTGTCTTTTTTCAGATTCATATCCAAACGCCCTATACCATTGTTGAGACAGAAATAAGTAATGTTATTGTTTACATATACATTATTATTGTTTTCATTGCATTCAAGTCCGAAAAAAGAGGAAGGTATGAAGCGTTCCATCCTGAAGTTGTCATTATCATATCTTATCAGGGTGTATCCTCGATAGTCGGTGAGCCAATAGAGGTTATCATCTACGGGTATAGCCATATTAATCCCGTTTTTGAGAATAGAGTTAAGTTGTACGAAAGGTATGATACGCTGGTTAATATCATCATAAGTATACGTTCTTTTGCTGTCCGATAATACCACTCTTCCACGTATCTTCATAACATGCATCAGGCTTGCATTATTCTCTTCGTCTGACAATGATTTGATATAAGTATACTTCTCCACCTTTTTTAAATCTCTTGAGAGTTCTATTTTGTAGATGCCGAGGCTCATATGTGCCGCCCAGATATTACCGCTATAATCCACTTCGAACTGACGTACTGGATTCCAGAAACCGTCAATCGAATTAGAGAAACTCCATTTGCCATTATGCTTGCGATAGACTCGGAGGTTATAATAGGAAGATTCAAGGAGCACTTCTTGTCCGTTAATGATGCATTTACGCAGACACGTGCTACTGGTTTCTGTTTCCGGAATGTTACTCGCTGCAGTTCCTGTTATGATTTTGGTACCGAAGTTGTTTCCCAACAAGATTTGTGAATCAAATGTGCTGATATGCCAGTTTTGTCCTTCTGTGCCTTGAATAGGAACAACAGTTTTGTTTATGAAAGAATATAGCCAGGCAGACTGGTTAGTAGCAATATATAAGTTATTGTTAAAGACATTGACTCCGTATACCATTCCGAATGACTGTGAGTCGCGGTCGGGTATTAAAATGGAATAAGGCGAGCCGGTATGAATTAATGCTACACCGATATCAAGTGCAGCCCATACATTATTATCCCGATCGCAGAAAAGTCGTAATACGGAATTGTTATATAAACGATTTTCCATATCATAATGCCACTTCTCTTTACCTTCTTTATCAATGGCATAGATACCGTTACGGATTGTTCCAAGTACAATTGTCGAATCTGACGGGATCATTGTGGCACGATTCATCTGCTGGCTTTTTAATTCTTGGTCGATGGCTGTAGGACGGGGGGAGAGGGTTGTCCCGTCGTAGTCGAAGAGTCCGTTCCACTCGGTGCATAGAATCATTTTGCCTCCTGACGTAGGAATGAGTGCAACTACGGAATCATCTTTCAATGCTTTACGTTCAATCAGTAGTTTATATTCATCATTTTCGAGGAGATAAAAATCACCGTTAACCATCTGTACGTAGATTCGTTCATGTGCTTTGTGAAAATACAGTGGCAGGTGTTTGGAATCATAGTGTGCAGTAACTTTATTGCCGTCATATTTAAACCATGAACTGAATGATTGGAAATAAATACATTCCCCTACTTTGAGTATATTCCATATTTCATCGTTGTGTGTCTTGATATTTTCGAGCTGGTTCCATAAAGAAGTGTATTCAAGTATACCAAGGGAGTTACGGCTGAAATAACCGAAGTCCTCGTATGTTCCCACATAAATACGATCACCGTCAATGAGTATGGATCGGACTAGTTGATTGCCGGGCATTTGATATGTACTCCATGTATAACCGTCAAAACATAATAACCCTGTATTATTTCCAATATACATTTCTCCATTTTCTCCTTGGGCTAAAGCCCAGTTTTGCAATCCTGCTTGGTAGTCTTTGGCAGTATAGTTGGTGACAATGGGCATAAAGGTAGATGCGTGACTTATTGCCGGAAATAAGTATCCTTCTGTGAGAATTATAAATAGATATATGAAACCGGTGTACTTCATTGGATTGTTTCTCTCTGTGTTTATAATAAAAATATTTTCAAATATAATACCAAATTATTAATAAATCCCAATTCAGCGAAAAAACATGCTGAAATAAGTGTCTGGAAGCGATAAACGTACTAAAAACGTAGTGTTGTACAGCATAAAAGTAGTAGCGTAGTATGTATTATTTTGCAAGAATTTTAAAAAGTCCATTCCTTTGTCGCATCGATTTTTTAGTAACCTTATTATCAATTAATACGTAAAAAAATGAAGAGAAAGATTACTTTTCTTGTAGTTGTAGTGTTGTGTTTACAGACACTATTTGCTCAAAACAAAACAATCAGAGGTACTATTGTGGATTCCTTTAGTGAACCGATCATAGGTGCGTCTGCTCATGTAAAAGGTACCTACATTGGTACTATCTCCGACCTTAATGGTAACTATACTTTGGAAAACGTTCCCGAAGATGCGATTATTACCTTCTCTTATATAGGAATGATACCTCAAGAAATTGCTGTAAAAGGGAAAAATGTAATCAATGTCCAATTAAAAGATGATGTTCAGAAATTGGAAGAAGTGGTCGTGATCGGTTATGGTTCAGCTAAAGCCAAAGACTTGACTTCTCCTATTACTGTGGTCAAGGGAGAGGCGTTACTTTCTACTCCTGCAACTTCACCGATGGCTGCCATGCAAGGAAAAGTGGCCGGAGTGAATGTTATCAATAGCGGTACTCCGGGAGAAGGGCCGAAGGTAGCCATTCGTGGTAAAGGATCATTTTCCAACAGCTCGCCTCTTTATGTTGTAGACGGTATGTTCTATGATGATATCAATTTCCTTAACAGTAATGACATTCAGGATATGTCCGTGTTGAAGGATGCTTCGGCTGCTGCTATCTACGGTGTGCGTGCTGCCAATGGTGTTGTTATTATCACTACCAAAAAAGGACAGCGTAATCAAAAAGCTAAAATTACCTATAATGGGTATGTAGGTGTTCAGAAAGCAACGAATGTGTTGGAAATGGCGAACTCTAAGGAATATGCTACTATGCTTCTCGAAGGTAATTATGCTGCATATGTATCTAAAATGAAGGCTTCTATTGATAAATTTGGTGGTGATTATTCCGATCCTGATTTTCATAACTGGAAATTTGATTCAGATACAGACTGGTACAAGGAGTTACTTCAGAGTGCACTTATCACTAACCACAGTTTGGGGATTAGTGGCGGAACAGAAAAAAGTACTTATTCTGTAGGTATGAGTTATTTATATCAGGACGGTATAATGGATGTGGAGAATAATTATAAGCGTCTTAATTTCCGGGCGGCACTTGATTATGAAGCAACCAATTGGTTGAAAGTAGGTTTTAATGGTGTATTTAGTAATTCTACTCAGGTATTGCCCAAAAATACGGCTTGGCAACAGGCATTTAATTCTCCTGGCATTTATCCGGTTTATGATACAACAAATGACAAGACGTTCCCTGATAAATATGCTTCGCCTGATGCGGTCGGTTTCACTGCTAACTTCTACAATCCTATAGCAACAGCCAACTACTATAACTCGCAAAATGAGAACTATCAGGTCTTGACTAACTTTTATGCTCAGTTCCAGATACTACCAGAGAAATTAAATTTCAAAACGAGCTATGGCTATGATTATTCAGCCATCCGTGGTCGTGAATATATTGCCCCTTATTATGTAAGTAGTTGGCAGCAACAGACTACTTCGGAGTTGACAAAGAAAGATACAAACTATTACAATTATATTTGGGATAACATATTGACCTATAATGATCAATGGGGAAAACATAGTTTTGGGGCCATGTTGGGCTATTCTATGCGACAACAGCAATATCGGTATATGTGGGGAAAAGCTAATAATGTGCCTGAAGGAAAGGATGAATGGCTTTATTTGAGCCAGGGAAATGCCGAAGGTGTGACTCTTGGAGATGATGGCTACTGTTATCGTGGTCAGTCTTATTTCACCCGTTTAAGTTATGACTATGCAGGAAAATATTTGTTGACATTCACTATGCGTGCGGATGGTTCTTCCAAATATCAGGAGCATTGGGGATATTTCCCCTCTATTGGTGCTGCGTGGGTTATCAGTGAAGAAGATTTCATGAAAGATCAAAAGTTCTTCGATTATCTGAAATTACGTGCCAGCTGGGGGCGTTTGGGTAATGACCACGTAGCTCCAAGTGATGGTTTTGCTTCAATAACCACTGGTAATTCTGCATCCGGTGTATTTGGTAATTCAACTTTCCCGGGCTATCAGAATACAACTTTTTATAGTTGGCTGAAGTGGGAATTGGTAGATGAAGCTAATGTAGGTTTAAATTTCTCTACGTTTAAGAATCGCTTGAATGTGGATTTGGATTATTTCTATCGTTTGACAAAAAGAGCTGTTATATCTCCTCGTTTGCCATTCAGTAATGATGTACTTGCAGGAAATTATGGTAAAATCCTGAATCAGGGTTTTGATTTGTCACTAAACTGGAATGATAATATCGGAAGAGACTTCAAATATAATTTGGGAGTAAACCTTTCATATTTGAGGAATAAGGTGAAGGATCTTGGTGGGCCTAACTCTATCAAAGGAGGAAAGACTATCAATATGGTGGGTAAAGAAATGAATTCATACTACGGATTTAAGGTAGTAGGAGTTTATCAGACTCCGGAAGAATGTGCAGAAGACCCGGTTGCGGTAGCTAACAATCTTGTACCGGGTGACTTCAAATATGAGGATGTAAATGGGGACAACGTGATTGATGGTGATGACCGTCAGGTGCTTGGTGCTTACATACCCAACTTTACGTATGGTATTAATCTTGGTTTGAACTGGAAGAATCTGGATTTTGAGTTGACTACGTATGGACAAACAGGCGGACAGATATACAACCGTAAACGTGCTTTACGTTCTGCACAGGCTGATTACAATTTCGATAAAGCACAGTATGAGGATCGTTGGACCGGACCGGGTTCTACTAATTCACATCCGTCTGCTGCAGCATTGATAAATGGCTGGAATGTATCTGATCAGAAAGTGAACTCTTATTTTGTAGAAAGTGCTAATTTCTTCCGTATTCAGAACATAACTCTCGGATACAGTTTGCGTAATGTCAAGTTAGTGAACTATACATTGCCGGGTATCCGCTTCTCACTGACGGCAGATCGTCCGTTTACAACGTTTAAAGCACACTCGTTTACTCCGGAATTGAGCGATGCAGAAGGCTGGGATACAGAAGTTTATCCTTTGACATCTACTTATAGCTTTGGAATTCAAATTGATTTCTAAGCCGGAATGGGAAAATTAATTTTAATCTAACAAAAGAACAAGAAAATGAAAATACTAAAGAATATCTTAATATATGCGTTGCCAGCATTAATGTTATGCAATACATCATGTGATTATCTTGATAAAGAGCCCGAAAATAAGGTTCCGGAGGAAAATGTGGACTTTACTCAAATCGATAATATGTACCAAGCGGTTTCCGGAGTATATGCCAAAATTAGAACAGGCGGTATGCATTGGGTGATATATCCCTTGTCTGTCGTGCGTGATGATGATGTTTGGTCCGGACGTATAGATGACCAGGTAACCCTTGTTGATATGGGAACGTATATTTATGACAATTCTTTCTGGGGACTCAACGAGATGTGGAATCAGTACTATGGTATCATAAAAGTGGCCAATGCTGCTCTTGAATCGCTGGATTCCTATGCCGAAAATATCACGTCGGACGATGATATGACCAATTACCGCTCTTATTGTGGTGAGGTGAAGTTCCTTCGTGCTTATGCTTATTACCGGCTTGTACAGGCTTTTGGTCCAGTGACTATTTTACGTAGTAATACTCAAACCGACATGACCCGTTCAACGATCAATGCTGTCTATAAATATGCTCTTGAAGATTTACAATATACGATGGAACATACTCCGAGATTACGTCCGAACGAGATGGCTCATTATGGTGCTGTCACTGCTTTCTCGGCAGAAATGCTTGCAGCAAAGATGCATCTGAATATGGGAAATTATGGGGAAGTTGAAACACTGACAGATGATATTATCGGTAGTAAGAAATTTAAGCTTTATGATGATTACTATAATTTATTCAAGATTCCGGGTAAGGTTTGTGATGAATCGTTGTTCGAATGTCAGTGTACTGACTTTGGTATTGGTTCAGGTGATATGGTAGATGCCGATAACTGGTTTATATTCCAGGGACCGGCAAATGACGGGAATATTTCCGGCTGGGGATTCATTGGTATATATAAAGACTTCCGTGATTGGGCGGCAGCTCGTGGTGAAACTATCCGCGCTACGACTTCGTTCCTGTTGGCTGGTACGACTACACCAAGCGGTGACGTGATTCGTAAATTACAAGACCCGACTCAAACAGATTGTTGGAATGGGAAAGCTTATACTCCGACAGATCAGCTGACACCTGGCCGTACTAAATATGGTTCAAATAATAATGTCCGCATATTCCGTTACGCAGATGTATTGTTGATGAATGCAGAAGCCAAAGTTCGTTTAGGTAAAGATGGTGATACATCGCTAAATCTGGTACGTGACCGTGCCAAGATGTCCGATATCGATAATGCGACAGTAGATCAAATCCTTGATGAACGCCGTATGGAACTTGTTTGTGAGTGGGGAGAACGTTACAATGACTTGATTCGTACCGGTAAGGCTGCTTCTGTACTTGGTTCCAAAGGATGGACTGAAGATAAAACCTATTATCCGCTTCCTTTCGATCAGGTATCCAATATCCCAAGTCTGACGAACGAACCGATTGACGAGTAATTATGTCTAAATAAAATTTGGAAATGACAGGAATAGTAAAAAAGATATTACTAAGTTCTGGGATAGCGTTCTCTGCTTTGGCAGGGAACGCCCTACCAACCGACGATTCTATAAAAGTAGTGAAAGGGCAGGTTAGTGACTACTATATCCCGGTAGTAAATCAATACGAAATAACCGGAACGGTTGTAGATGAACAGGGTAACCCGCTTGAAGGGGCTACCGTTATGTTTTTCTCGAGTCCGGTTCATTGTAACACAGACGTGGAAGGCCGTTATACGTTGAAGGCTACTGATAACGATGTACATCTTTATGTTTATTATCCGGGAAAATCTTTTGCTGATGTAAAACGTGCTGTTGACGACCGGCAAGTGAAAATCGTTATGCAACCGGAGAAGCATAGGTCTGTGCAGCGTCAGCCTGCTCAAACTACAAGGTGGTATGACCCAGCGCATCCTGTCACTCGTACCTATTGTAATCCTATGAATATTAGTTATAACTATGAACCTTATAATAACAATGTTCAGTCTGGCGGATCGTTCAGATCTTCTGCCGATCCGATGGGATTAACCTATAAAGATGAGTATTTCCTGTTTTCCACGAACCAGGGAGGCTTCCATTATTCGAAGAATCTAAGTGACTGGGAATTTGCTCCGGCCTCTTTCCAGCGTCGTCCTACGGATGACGATATGTGTGCTCCGGCAGCATTTGTAAGCGGAGATACGCTGTTCTATACCGGTTCTACTTATGAAGGATTGCCCGTGTGGTATAGCACGTCTCCCAAATCCGGGCGTTTCAAGCGTGCTATCGAACGTAATACGTTACCTTCATGGGACCCTTGTTTATTTTTGGATGATGACGGTAAACTCTATCTTTATTATGGTTCGAGTAATGAATACCCTCTTAAAGGCGTACAAGTCAGTCGTGATGATTTTCATCCTGTCAGCAAGATTTATGATATAATGATGCTTCGTCCGGAAGAACATGGCTGGGAACGGTTTGGGATGAACAATGATGATGAAGTGACGTTGCGTCCGTTTACCGAAGGGGCTTATATGACGAAGCATAACGGAAAATATTATTTTCAGTACGGTGCTCCGGGAACGGAGTTCAAGGTATATGCCGACGGGGTATATGTCAGCGATTCGCCATTGGGGCCGTTCACTTACCAGCAGCATAATCCGATGAGCTATAAGCCCGGCGGATTTGTGCAGGGAGTAGGACACAGTGGTACTTTTCAAGATTTGAAAGGAAACTACTGGCATGTGGGTACTTGCATGTTATCCCTCAAATATAAGTTTGAAAGACGCATCGGATTATATCCTACGGCATTCGATCCGGATGGGGTGATGTATTCTACCACAGCATTCGGTGATTATCCTTGCTGGAATGCCGACTACGATATTAAAAATCCGACTGACCGGTTTACCGGCTGGATGCTTCTTTCTTATGAGAAACCGGTAAAAGTATCCAGCACCGACAGTATCTATTCCGCTTCCAATCTTACCGATGAAAATATGCGTACGTATTGGGCGGCTAAAACCGGAGAACCGGGTGAGTGGATAGAAATTGACCTTGGTGGCATGAAACACATAAAGGCGATCCAACTCAACTATTATGACCATAAAAGTGTGCAGCATAATCGTGCAAACGATTTATACTATCAATATCGCATCTACTCCAGTGATAACGGGACAGATTGGACACTGGCGGTAGATAAAAGTGATAACGATAAAGATGTACCTCATGACTACATCGAATTGAGTGAGACGCTGGATGCCCGTTATCTGAAACTGGAAAACATTCATGTTCCATCCGGCAATTTTTGTCTTTCGGAATTCCGGGTGTTTGGTAATGCTGATGGAGAGAAACCTCTGCCCGTACGAAATTTCAAGATAGTGCGTGACAAACAGGATAAGCGCAATGCAATGATTTCGTGGAATCCTTCATCCGATGCCTACGGCTATAATATTTATTATGGCATTGCTCCCGAAAAGTTATATAACTGTATCACAGTGAACGGTGCGGATCATTATGACTTCCGGGGACTTGACCTTGGTACGACTTACTACTTTGCCATTGAAGCTTTGAATGAATCGGGACGGTCGGCGTTGTCGAAAGTCGTGAAACAATAATTATTAATCAGAAGAAATACTTTATAAGATGATGGAATGGACAAGAACCGGCATATTTATTACTCTACTCGTAGTGGTATGCGCATGTACACAAAAGAACAAGACAATGACCAATGCGGAGCCTGATCGCCCCGAGGCATTTGCGAACGACGATGAACTGCTCGATTATATTCAAAAGACCCACTTCAACTATATGTGGGAAGGTGCGGAAAAGACTTCCGGACTGGCCTGTGAACGTATACATCTTGATAATGTCTATCCACAGCAGGACCAGGATGTAATTACGATTGGAGGTAGCGGATTTGGAGTTGCCGGCTTGTTGGTGGCTATCGAACGAAATTTTATCAGCCGGGAAGAAGGTGTAGACCGGTTGACAAAGATTGTAGACTATCTGGCAAAAGCCGATCGTTTTCATGGAGTATGGCCGCATTGGCTTCATGGCCCTACGGGCAAAGTGAAACCGTTCGGAACAAAAGATGACGGCGGCGACCTGGTAGAAAGTAGTTTCCTTATGCAAAGCCTGTTGTGTGCGCGACAATACGTGAAAGATGGTAACGAGAAAGAAAAAGCACTGGCAGCTAAAATAGACGAACTGTGGCACGGGATGGAATTTGACTGGTACCGGAACGGTGACCAGAATGTATTATACTGGCATTGGTCTCCTAACTATGGCTGGGAAATGAACTTCCCGCTCGAAGGCTATAATGAATGTCTGATTACCTATATCCTTGCAGCCTCATCTCCTACACATTCCGTTCCGGCAGCCTGTTACCATGAAGGGTGGGCGCGTAGCGGTGGCATCAAAAGTGCTTCCAAACCTTACGGTTATCCGCTCGAACTGAAGCATAATGGAGCCGAAGAGAAAGGCGGTCCCTTATTCTGGGCACACTACTCTTACATCGGCCTTGATCCGCGTAACTTGACCGATCAATATGCCAACTACTGGAATGTGGTACGCAATCATGCGATGAGTGATTATCAATATTGTGTCACTAATCCGAAAGGTTACAAAGGATATGGATCTGATTGCTGGGGACTTACAGCAAGTTACTCCATAAATGGCTATTCAGCCCACATGCCCGACAATGATCTCGGTGTGATTACTCCTACTGCCGCTTTATCCTCTTTTCCTTATACACCGGAAGAGTCGATGGCCGCCTTGAAAGGTTTCTATAAACAAGGAGCATGGATTTGGGGGAAATATGGATTTCACGATGCGTTCTCACTGAACGAGAAGTGGACTGTTCCGCATTATCTTGCCATCGACCAGTGTACGATTGCGCCAATGATAGAGAACTACCGTACAGGACTACTTTGGCGGTTATTCATGAGTTGTCCGGAAATTCAGGACGGACTGAAAAAGCTAGGCTTCACTTCTACAACAGCCGAATAAAAACAGAAGAAAGAATAATATAAATATAAAAACAGAATATGAGAATAGGTAGATTTTTGCTAACTGCAGTGATTACGGCGTTTGCTGTCACTGTTATGGCTGCCCCGCAAGCCGATAAGGGTAAAATGGATCAGTTTATTGACAACCTGATGGGGAGGATGACTCTGCAGGAGAAGATCGGTCAACTCAACCTTCCTGTGTCGGGTGAGATTGTTACCGGACAAGCTAAGAGTAGTGATGTGGCCGGTAAGATAAGGAAAGGTCAGGTCGGTGGTCTTTTCAATGTAAAAGGAGTGGAGAATATTCGGGAAGTCCAAAAGATTGCCGTAGAGCAGAGCCGTTTGAAAATTCCTTTGTTGTTTGGTATGGATGTCATTCACGGATATGAGACTGTTTTTCCTATTCCTTTGGCACTCTCTTGTAGTTGGAATATGGAGGCTATCAAAGAATCCGCCCGTATAGCGGCAAAAGAATCCAGTGCTGATGGCATTTGCTGGACTTTCAGCCCTATGGTTGATATCTGTCGTGATCCCCGTTGGGGACGTATGGCTGAAGGTGGAGGCGAAGATCCTTATTTAGGTTCGGAGATTTCAGTTGCCATGGTAAAAGGCTATCAAGGTAATGATTTGACGGATAAGAACACCATCATGGCTTGTGTGAAACACTTTGCCCTATATGGCGCACCCGAAGCCGGTCGTGACTATAATACAGTAGACATGAGTCACCTAAGTATGTTCAACAATTATTTCCCTCCTTATAAAGCGGCTATTGACGCTGGTGTGGGTAGTGTGATGACTTCTTTCAATGTGGTTGACGGTATTCCGGCTACCGGCAACAAATGGCTGATGACTGATGTCTTGCGTGACCGTTGGGGATTTGATGGTTTCGTTGTGACAGACTATACGGCTATTTCCGAGATGATTGCTCATGGAATGGGAGATCTTCAACAGGTATCTGCCATGTCACTTAGTGCCGGAACCGATATGGATATGGTTGCAGACGGTTTCCTTACTACTTTGGAGAAATCTCTAAAAGAAGGGAAAGTGACAATGGCTGAAATAGACAAAGCCTGCCGTCGTATTCTTGAAGCGAAATACAAGCTCGGACTATTTGATGATCCTTATAAATATTGTGATGCAAGTCGTGTAAAGAAAGATATCTTTACGGCAGAAAACCGTGCCATAGCCCGTAAAATAGCTACTGAGACATTTGTACTTTTGAAGAATGAAAATAACCTGCTTCCATTACAGCGTAAAGGTAAAATAGCTCTTGTCGGCCCGCTTGCCAATACAAAGGCTAATATGCCGGGTACATGGAGTGTGGCGGCAGCTTCTGACAAATACAATTCCCTGTATGAAAGCATGAAGCAATCATTGGCAGGCAAGGCGGAAGTTCTTTATGCAAAAGGTTCAAATCTGATGTATGATGCTCAAAGAGAGGCGGAAGCTACCATGTTCGGTCGTGAGATGCGTGATCCGCGTAGTGCGCAGGAATTGCTTGATGAGGCTTTGAATGTAGCTTCCCAAGCGGATGTGATTGTGGCAGCAGTTGGTGAATCGTCTGAAATGAGTGGTGAATGCAGCAGCCGTACTAATCTTGAAATGCCGGATGCGCAGCGTGATCTTCTGACAGCATTGAAAAAGACAGGCAAACCGATTGTACTGGTCTATTTTGCAGGTCGCAGCACTGTGATGACTTGGGAACAGGAAAATTTTCCGGCTATACTGAATGTATGGTTCGGAGGCAGTGAAGCAGCCGACGCGATTTGTGATGTAGTATTCGGAGATGTCTCTCCGAGTGGAAAACTGACTACGACCTTCCCGAAGAACGTAGGACAAATTCCTTTGTATTACAATCATTTGAATACAGGTCGTCCTTTAGAAGCAGGAAAGTGGTTCAGTAAATTCCGTAGTAACTATCTTGATATAGACAATGATCCTCTTTATCCATTTGGATATGGATTGTCATACACCACATTCCGTTACGGTGATCTCCGACTTAGCAATAACTCAATGAATGAAAAGGGTAAGATAACCGCCTCTGTCACCGTCACCAATACGGGCAGCTATGATGCTGACGAAATCGTACAAATGTATATTCGTGATATGGTAGGGAGTGTAGCACGTCCGGTGAAAGAACTTAAAGGTTTCGAGCGTATCCATTTGAAGAAAGGGGAAAGCCGTACTGTCTCTTTCGATATCACAGCAGAACAACTGAAATTCTATAACAGTGCGCTGGATTGGGTATGTGAACCGGGAGAATTTGAAGTGATGGTTGGTGGAAATAGTCGCGACGTACAAACAAAGAAATTCAGTTTGCAATAACATAGCTAAAGCGACGTTTTCAATAAGGTTAGTTTAGGTATATTCATCAAATATGGTCAAACGATAGAAAGAGAATGGAGTCTCAATTTATTGTTTGACCATATTTTAATAAGTATTTTGAAGGTAGGTAATCTTTGTCTGCCTACATTTTTAGTTTATTGAACCTCGAAACTTCCCTTCAACCGTATATCCTGTGAAGAAGCTCCCACCATCACCGAGAAACTTCCCGGCTCTACCGTAAACTGATTATTCTTGTCCCATAACCCCAAGTCTTGAGGAGTAAGTGTAAAGCTGACACTTTGTTCTTCTCCCGGTTGCAAATGAATACGTTCAAAACCACGCAATACTTTATCGTAGGTGGTGACACTGCTAAAATCATCGCGGATATAAAGCTGGACTACTTCGTCTCCTGCTTTCTTTCCTGTATTCTTCACAGTGCATGAAAGAGTGATATTTTCTTGTGGACCGATTACCGGTTTAGATATTTTCAAGTCTGAATATCCGAAGGTCGTATAGCTTAAACCATATCCGAAGGGATAAAGCATACCGGCAACACGAACTTTTCCTTTAGAATCCGAACCCGGTTTGAATGGGAAAGCGAAAGGTATCTGTCCAACTGATTTCGGGAAAGTGACAGCCAAGCGTCCTCCCGGGTTATAGTCTCCAAAAAGAACCTTGGCAATGGCATCCCCCATAAATTCGCCGGGGAACCAGGCATGAATGATGGCAGGAACATATTTGTTTGCCCAGTTGATGGTTGCTGCCCTTCCGTCCACCATCACCAGAACGACAGGTTTACCTGTTGCATAAACCGCTTCCAATAATTGTTGCTGACGTCCGCAGAGGTTAAGATTGGTGCGTGAAAACTCTTCCCGAACCGTCTTCTCATTTCCACCTAATACGAGGATAGCGACATCCGAAGCCTTTGCTAGTTCTACCGCTTCACGAATCATTGCCTGCTCTTGTGTATCTAATGGAACATTGTACAGTTCGCTTTCCGGGAAATATTTATCAATAATGTCACAGCCTTTCGCATAGCGAACTTCCGAGTTAGGCAGATATTCTTTGATTCCCTGATATACAGTCTTTATAGGCGCATTGGCAGGACCATATCTGCAAGTCAGTTCCTTCACTTCTTCCGCATTCGGACCAATCACTGCTATTTTGCTGAAGTTTCTGGATAACGGAAGCATTTGATTCTCATTTTTCAAAAGGACGATAGACTCTAAAGCGGCTTTCATAGATACTGCTTTATGAGCGTCATTGTGTACCACTGTCTCCGGACGACGGTCATCACCGGGATACGGATTATCAAAAAGCCCCATCATAAACTTAACACGCAGAATCTCACCGACACGTTGATCGAGCGTATGCAAAGAGACTTTACCTTCGTTGATAGCACGACGCAACGGGAGAATGAAATCTTGTGGCGGAGTAAAGTTGGTACGGATATTCAATCCTGCATTGACCACTTGTGCCGCCATCTCTTCTTCAGTCGGGGTGATACGATGTTTGGTGTGCAGAAACTCTACCGCCTCACTATCCGATACTACATATCCTTTGAATCCCCATTGCTGACGCAGAATCTCCGTGAGGAAATGATAACTTCCCGAAACAGGCTCTCCGTCATAATCATTATACGAACTCATCACTCCTAAAGCACCCGCCTCCTGAATACCTTTGCGGAAAGGTTCCAGATAAAGAGTCTTCATCTCACGCGGAGCCACGTGCGGATCAGTGCGCGTACCTCCGTCACGTCCACCGACCGGGATGCTATACACGGCAAAATGCTTGGGAGTAGCAACGATACCCTCGCTTTGCAGACCGAGTATCATCTGTTTCCCTAATTCGCCCACCAGATAAGGATCTTCTCCATAACTTTCTACCACACGTCCCCAGCGAGGATCTTGTGCAATATCCAGAATAGGAGAATAAATATTGGTATATCCCAGTGCTTTTGCCTCATCTGCAGTGACTTTCGCAATTTCCCGGATCAGTTTCTTGTTCCATGTGGCACCTTGACCGCATTGGGCGGGAAACATGGTAGCCCGGTCGTGGCACAATCCGCGTATTCCTTCATTGGTGAAGTCCACCGGAATCCCCAGTCGTGTCTGTTCCACAAACCAGCGTTGAATGCTGTGCCGGTTCTTGACGCTGTTGGCATACGGATAGGAGATCTCAGAACCGAACTTACCCAGTCCGTTCGCCTGCTCATCAATGTTTCCGATACCGTCCTTCCAGATTTCTTCTGACCATGCGGCAGTAGGCCATGTATCTTTCAATACCCGTCCCGAACCGTAGAGAGTAGCCATCTGACAGGTTTTCTCTTCCAGCGTCATTTGCGAAAGCAAATCTGCGATACGGGCCTCGATAGGAGCGGAGGGATCTTCGTATACGTCCTTTACACCGTTCTTATTGAAGTCGATCCAGGTCTTTTTGTATATGTCCTTTGAGTTGTTGCCGGATTTGTTACCGGTAGGTTTGTTGCTTGCCGAGATATTGCCGGTGTAGATACTTCCGGCAGATATTAACAGGGCGAGACATAGTAATTTCTTCATAATTTATTTATTTGTAAGAGTACTTATCTATTTATGCTGCAAGTATACAAAAAGAATTTGAAATGAGAGGATAGAATAGTCTTTATAATCATGTTATAAACGGCTGTCTTGGTACTGGTGTATAGGGAGAATGGATATTATGAAGCAGGGAAGAATACCTTATCTCCCCTTTATTATTGTATTAAGTTACCGCTCTTCTTGCATCAGACTACCGATATGGTTAGTTTACCACGGCCGTGACGAATTCTCTCCACGGCTGTGACGAGAAGTTACCACGGCTGTGGGAAGATCTCCCCACGGCCGTGGGGAATTAACTATATCGGTGGTTTAACGGATGGATAATGAAGGGATAACAGATGTATACCGGTTGCATTTCTTATGTAATGCGGGGAAGCAGGACGACGCTTACAATGAGACAGGGTGAGGGTAACAGCCTACCCTCACTTACCCTCACCTTTACCCTCACACCTGTGATGCCGATGGATAAAGAGATACAGGCAGAGGGTGAGGGTGTGAGGGTAAAAGTGCCCTGAACTTTTGTTTGGAGAAATTTGCTTGGAGATGCTCCGTCATGCTTCTTGAATGCTGAATTCGTTTCTTAAACGGGTGTGGAGCATGAAGTTAAATTCATTAGCCGAAAGCCGGAAACTGTTTTATGGCTTTTCGTTGGCTCGCAGACCAAAGACTTTTCCTGTCATCTGCCGGACGGCTACTTTCCACACTTTTACGTTACGTACGGCAGGATCGGAATAGCTGAATGCGTTGTCTGTATAATGACGCATGATGATATCCAGTGCACGACGTTTATCGTCTATCTCTTCGATGAATTCCACTTGCCCCCGACACATCGCGCTTTCGGAACGCATACTGTAACTGCAGGCTACCTTTTCGTGTTGGTAGACAAGTTTATGTCCGAGGCTGAAAGTGATACATACATTATTATTATGTTCCAACATCTCTAACTTGCTGCCTTCGGGACCTGAATGCAGATATATGGTGCCATTTTCATAACCGAAGTTCATGGGAACTACATAGGGATTACCTTCTAAATCTGTAATGCCCACAAAACAGGCATCGCAATGCAGGATAATGGACTCGATTCGTTGTTTGTCTTCGATAATGACAGTCTTCATGGATATATGAATGTTATAATAGTAAGAATAATCAAAATGATACGCTAAAGTACAGACTTACGACTGATTACACAAATCTATGCAAACTTTTTTCTGGTTGTTTTCACAGATTTATCTAATCAATCGTATTCCCGTACTAATGTTATCAGGGGTTGAATGAGCTTTTCAGTTTGCTTGAATATTCAAACTTTTACTTTTCTATTAATTCGAAGTCCAATTGTTTCTTCTCCAAATTGGCACGGGCTACCCGAACAGTAATAGCGTCTCCCAAACTGTATATTTTGTTTTTGCGGCGTCCGCGAAGACAATAGTTCTTCTCGTCGAATTCGTAATAGTCATCATCCAAGTCACGCACAGGAACCAGACCTTCACATTTGTTTTCGTTCAGTTCTACATAAAGTCCCCACTCGGTTACGCCGGAGATTACACCGTCGTAAATCTGTCCCAGACGTTCGCTCATAAATTCCACCTGTTTATATTTGATGGAAGCACGCTCGGCATTGGCTGCGATTTGTTCCATGTTGGAGCTGTGGTCGCAGAGGTCCTCGTACTTGGCTTCGGATACGCTGCGCCCTCCGTCCATATATTTCGTCACCAAACGATGTACCATCATGTCCGGGAAACGGCGGATGGGAGAAGTAAAGTGAGTGTAATATTCGAAGGCCAGTCCGTAGTGGCCGATGTTATGAGTTGAATAACGTGCTTTTTGCATGGCGCGGATAGATACCGTTTCAATCAGGTTCTCTTCTTTCTTTCCATGAATGTCATCCAATAAGTGGTTGATGGATTTGGAGATATCCGTCTTCGTTCCGCTTGTGCGCACTTTGTAGCCGAAGCGGGCAATGAACTGTGACAAGTTCTCCAACTTCTCCGGATCGGGCAGGTCGTGAATACGGTAGGGAAGCACTTTGGGCTTTTTATTTTTGGGCACTTTACCTACAAACTCTGCCACTGTTCTGTTAGCGAGCAACATGAATTCTTCCACCAGTTTATTAGCATCTTTTGACTCCTTGAAGTAAACGCTGATTGGTTTTCCTTTTTCGTCAATCTCGAACTTCACTTCGTAGCGGTCGAAGTTGATGGCTCCTGCAGAGAAACGTTTTTCGCGCAGTGCTTTGGCAATGGTATCTAATGTGAGCACTTCTTCTTTGAAGTCTCCTTCTTTTGTTTCTATGATTTGTTGTGCCTCTTCATAGGTGAAGCGACGGTCGGAGTTGATAACCGTATGTACGATGCGTGAGTCTTTGATTTCTCCTTTTTCCGTAATATCGAAGATAACGGAGAAAGCTAGTTTTTCTTCGTTCGGGCGGAGTGAACAAATGAAGTTACACAGCCGTTCGGGAAGCATCGGAATGGTACGGTCTACCAGGTAAACGGAGGTTGCCCGTTTTTCTGCTTCCTTGTCGATGATTCCTCCTTCTTTTACGTAATGTGTCACGTCGGCAATGTGTACACCCACTTCCCATAATCCGTCTTTCAGTTTGCGGATGGAAAGTGCGTCGTCAAAGTCTTTGGCATCTTTCGGGTCGATGGTGAAAGTTGTTACCTTACGGAAATCTTCGCGTTTGGCAATCTCTTCTGCTGAAATCTCGGCAGGAATCTTGTCTGCTGCTGTTTCTACTGCTTTCGGATATACATACGGCAGACCGAATTCCGCAAGAATAGCGTGCATCTCTGTGGTATTGTCACCAGCCTGACCTAATATATCTATTACTTGTCCGATAGGATTCTTAGCCTTGTCCGGCCATTCGGTTACTTTCACAATGGCTTTATCTCCGGTTTTACCGCCTTTCAGCTTATCTTTCGGAATGAAAATATCATTGGCAAGTGTACGGTTCTCTGTCACCAGGAATGCGTATGACTTGGCTACTTCCAGTGTGCCGACGAAAGTATCGTTTGCACGTTCCAGTATTTCTATTACTTCTCCTTCTGCTTCTCTGTTCTTCCGTTTGGCATAAAAAGCAATTTTTACTTTGTCATTGTTCATGGCATGTGCCGAATTGCGTTCGGCCACAAATATCGGTTCGCCTCCTCCTTCAGGAATAAATGAATTCTTACCATTGCTTTTCCGTTGGAAAGTGCCTGTCATCTCCGTTCCATGATTGTTGAGACGGAATTTTCCTTTTTCTATTTCGGAAATATAATCGTCAGCTAAAAGGTCATGTAATATATCGACGCATAGCATTTTCTGCGGATGGGTGGTGAGACGCAGTTCTGAAAATATATATTTCATACTCAAGGTCTCGCTGGATTTGGCATGGAAAAAGTCTATTAATAATGCTGCCAGCTCTTTCTTACTCATTCTTTTGCCGGCCTTTTTCTCTTTCTTTTCTTTCTTTTTTGCCATAATGTGGTCTTTTAAAATATCTAGTTACAAAGATATAGGAATATTTTCCTTATGGAAACTTTGGGGAAAGAAAAATACCTTTGCGATCTTGTATTTTGTGTTTTGTGATGGGCTTTTTAACAGGATATGGCAGTATTCTATTTAAAATTTTACTTTGTAGATAGTTATGAGTATTCACTTAATGTGCTTTGAATGTGTTGAATAATACAAACCATCCTTGGATTTGTATGTTAGAGTGTACCAAGGATGGTTTGTGGAACTAAAGAGAGAGAATCTATTATTGTAGTTTTGTTGTAATATTCAAGCATTTATCTTTTTCCCGATAGAAGAAATAACCATAATTATCTAACGGTGTATTCATATTCTGTGCTGCTTCTTCAAGACTCGCTTGACTGGTATCAGGAATTCTGAATGTCTCTGATGCTCCCATGGCTCCCGAATGTCCTGTAATGGCATCGGACGCACTCCACCAGTAGGTGGCGTTCATTGTAGTGTAGCTACTACTCAGGCCGGCGATACCTCCTATAAATGTTATAGGACCTGTAGCAGACATTGTACCTTCGATGAGAGAATAGCACCCTGTTACTATTTTTCTGGCAAAACGAGTACCATTGGCAACTCCAGCAATTCCACCCATATTTATTGTATTACGATCAGTGGCTGTTACTGCTTTTGCATTCATAACACCCTTACAGATAGTATAACTTCCGTATATATTTCCACTTAGTAGATTACCTGTTATCCCACCGCAACTAGCCCCTGCTACTCCTCCTTCCGCGGACAATAAACCATTCTTATCAATGACTGTCCAGCATCTTATTAAAGTCATCATACTACCTGCTATACCTCCTGACATTGCTATCTGTGGATGTATAGCTATTACTTTTCCCTTGATGGTGACATCTGTGTCCTGAAGGCTTCCTGATGACATCTGAAAGCTCCCTGTACCGTATATTCCACCGGCGTAAGCTACGTCTGAACTTCCATAAACACGACTCTTGACATTTGCTATAACCTCTCCTGTAATAACTGCGTGTAAGCCAGTGGCTCCATATCCTGCACGTGATTGTACTCCGACAGCTCCGCCTGCATTAGCTATGTTGTCCGCTTCTGCCTTTACACTTCCTGCAATGAGAATGTTACAACTACCGAGCATATCAGCGCCATAGTTACCCACAATTCCTCCCACAGATGCTATTGTGGTTATATCGGCTTCGTCTGTGGGCTTTTTGCTGATAGAATGTAAAGTTCCGTTGATAACTACCTCGCAACCACCGATTATAACTCCACTGGAAGAACCGCAAATTCCTCCGACAAAGGTCGAGGCATTATCTATACCTGACTCCGCAGAACTGTCAATTGGTTTAGCCTCAGCTTGTATTAAGCCGTCAATATTGGCTGAACAATATTGGATACTTCCTCTGTCACCATATCCTAATATGGCACCAACCTGAGGGGAGTTACCACAAACTATAAACTCATTTGAAGCAGGTATTTCTACCATGCAGTTATTAATTAATTCTCCTGTCATATTACCACATATTCCTCCAACCATAGCCGTTCCATATATATCGGTAGAAAATGAAGCGCGTATATTTCCTTTGAAAGTGCAATTGTTTATAGTGGTTCTGAAACTATATCCTATAATTCCTCCGACAAGTAAGTAATTTGCTACTTCTTTGGTACCTGTATGTATTGTAGTAATATCGCTTTCTACATTTAAATTTGAGATGGTGCAACCTGCTCCCGTTAAACCGAATAATCCGTATATGGCATTAGGTTCATTGCCTGAATAGTTGATTGTGAGATTCCTGACAGTATGCCCTTTTCCGTTAAAGTGTCCTGTAAACATATTCTTTTCGGGCATTTGAATTTGTTTGTTGTCCAATCCGGTACCTATAGGAGTCCAGTTGTCAATTTTACTCATGTCTATATCATCCGCAAGTTCATAATAAGCTTTGGAATAGTCGATTGCCGGATCCATTTTTATTTCAATGTCATTTTGAGTGTCAAGAGTGTTTTCTTTATTCTCATTACTTTTATTGACCAGATAAGACATGAGCTTCAGTTGTCCCGGTGTTTTGATGACAAAAGGAAGATGCTCAATCCCTGCACCGGAGGCGAATTCTTTAGCTATAGTTCCTTCTGCCATCCGGATTGTTTTCCATTCGCTAAAAGGAGAAGTAGAAGAGTTGTTGCTGTATGTAGCATTTATTGCTATCCAATATTTCTTTTCCGGTTCCAATCCAGTGAATGTAGCTGTAGGTTCGGTTACTGTCTGAAACTTGTCAGTCAGTTCTCCCCATTCATCTTTTATTTTCACGGTATAAGTACTTGCGTCGGAAACGGCTGTCCATGTCACAGTAAACGAATTGCTGGAAACGTTAGTGTATGTGATACCTTTGGGAGCGGATAATGCCGGAACATTGTCATCATTGTCTGAGCATGATATGGCAGTCATTGTGAAGCCATATATCATGCAAAGAATAGCCCAATTAAAGAATGTCTTCATATCGTATTGCTTTTTATTTTTCTGAATAGCCATATTTGTCTATCTGAATAGTTTGAGATTGTAAATATCCATGGTGAAAGATGACACGAAATTATTTGGTGTCAGATTATCTTTTTCTATAAAGAACCCTAGAAGTAAATCTGCGATGACAGCACCTTTCACACTGCCATTATCATGCAATGTCAGCATAATATCTCCATTAACTATGCTCGGAGCAAGGTCGACACTTTGACTTGCCGACCAATAGCTATAGTATATAGATGCCAGACCAGCATACATATAGAGTGTTTTTTTAGTTCCATTAGTTTCATTTTCCACCTCTGTTTCGCCTTGGTACTGACTGGCAGCGATTCTGAACCCGTGATTTTCGTAAGTTGCTGTCAATGTCATCGGAAACATCGAAGAATTGGGTAGTGAGATGAGGTAAGTGCCGTCTTTTTCTCCTGTTTTTATGGTGGCGGGACCTCTGCCACTGTTGCTGCTTCCTTGCCAATTGCGGTTGAATGTTGCCACCCAATTCCCCAGAAGATTTTCAGCATCGTATTGCATCAATACATAATTGGCAGTACGCGTGCCGTTCGTAATTTGTACCTGAGTTCCGCGTGCTGCGTTCGTTGTATTTTTCTTGAAGTTGAACCGTACACCTTCGTCTACTAGTTCATACGATAGCCAGTCCTTTGCAGTTTTGGGAATCGTGATTTCAAAAGGAAACGAGCCGGTCAGTGCAATGACCAAAGACGATTCTTCATTGCCCGTTGCTTGCTCGAGGTCGTTTTCATCATAAATGATAATGGCACCTTCCTGAGTAACAGCTACTTTCTGATCCTTTTCTCCATTACGTATGATAATTTGGGCGTAGCGTCCCGGATAGTCATAATTCTCTTTTACATCAAATGTGACAATCTCGTTGGTCATATCTGTAATGACGCACCAATCTGCGTCGGAATTGGCAGTGACGGCGCCGCTAGCTTCTATTTTTATAAAGCCTTCTCCACCTGCTGCTTTGAACGTGGTGTTCGATTGGATGATTTTCAAGATGGATATGTCTGTATCATCATCATTGCATCCCGTTGTCCAGACACACAATGATAGTATGAGTATATTTAGTAACTTCTTCATGCTTTATACTAATTAATTTGATTAAAACTTAGGTTATTGTTTCTTTTCAATTGTATAGTCAAAATACCATGCCATCCATCCGGTGAAAGTACTTGAATTGTAATTCCCGGAAGTATATCCTTCAAAGAGGATTGCCGTAGGAGCTTGACCGGTCAGCATTTTGAAAGTTCCTTCATCTTCGAAACTGAATACTAACGGGGCAGTACTTTCTATTTTGCTTATAACGGTAAAGTAGTAACCTGTTATTGCACTCTGATAGAAGGGGATGTACCCTTGATTATTGCCAAATGAAATTGCGGCATTATAACTACCTATGCTTCCGACAGGCTGTACTGTTAACGTCATCTTTCCGTTGGAACGGTCGTAGACCATAGTTATCGGAGCATTTAATCCGGTCATAGTGAAACTCTCATTTTCAACTTTTTGTGTGATACTGATTTCAAATTCTTTGTTTTCAGGAGCCGGCATATCTTCGGGGCTTGTCGGCGGCATCATGGATTGACATTTAAAGGTGTAATTGCCTATGAAATCATTGTAATAGAGATATCCTGCCGGAAGGGTAGATACTAGTTTTATATTTTGTGCTCCTTCATCTTTGCAGGTGAAAGTCATTGAGGCCGTATCCCATATAAAATGTTGCGCCTCTTTGCCGTCTATCGTGATTGGTTCGCGGAAGTGGAATCCGTTTGGAGTGAAGACAAATGGAATCGTTGAAGAATTTTTTCCTTCGTCGTTCCATGTTAGCGTATAATTGGCTCTTTTCAGTTCTCCTATTCTTTGACCATCGGCAATGACATCGAATTGATAAAGATAAGCTTCTTGTTCGATTTGATTTACGTTCCGTATATATTCTTCCCAGTCTGTTTCCGCCGTGAGTCTTGTCATTATGATGGTGTTGCCATATTTCTTGCCTTGAAGGACAACCTGCTCGTTGGAGGTACTCATGATAATAAACTCATAGTCGCCTCCCATATTGGCGTTCGCGTCATTTCCCGACCCCATTGGAGTACCGAAATAGTGAATCAGTTCGTTGTAGCTGTCGAACGTCAGCATGGTCGATTGTTCGGATACTACCCGATAAAGAGATTCCATTGATATTCCTGAAGGTACATTCGGAGTAGTAAGTGTAGATGCCATCTTCACTTTCTCTTCGCCGAATTTACAAAAGAGGGTAATACCTCCTAGAGAATAGTTAGGACCGATGTAATATTCCATCAACCAACCGTTCGGAGAACTTTTCAGCAGTTCGCTGCACTTGAGGACATCTGCAGTAGCCCGTTCTGCTGAAGAGGCATCGAAATAATCATCTTGCTTGAACAGGCAGGAGTGAAGCCCGATGCAGACTGTTACTAATATAAAATAAGTTAGTATCTTTTGTTTCATAACTTTATACATTTAGTTGATTAGTAAAATTAAAAATCGTCAGCCAGTTCGATAGTGCTTAAATCCAGCTCGTATATTTCGCTTTGGCGCCGTAAAAAGATGGAGCGAAGCTCATCTAGGTTTATCCCCCAAGTGTCGCGCATATAATTGTAGACGATATTGAATTTTTTAGTGAGTTGGGCTGCCCCTTCTTCTCCTGCTACAGCTAACATGTTCTCCCAGTATACGGCACTGTTAGTGACATACATAGCTATGTTCTCTGCAAAGTCTTCACGGGGTTCGCTCATGGCGTATGGAGTAACAAAACCGGCCTGCCATGCTTGTGCGTCTGTCCTGTTACTCTGTTGCCCGGTTTCGGGATTGGTGTAAATATACCAACTGCTTCCTATATAGCCATTTTCTGTGACACGGTCGAAAGCGGGATCGTAGTTTTTGGTCTGATGTAGTACATGGGCGAATTCATGGTGCATTGTTTTAAAAAAAACTTCGTTCAGTTCTTCGATATCAATATTTTCAGCATCCAGACTATTTACATCATAGAGGGTTATTTTCATTCCTCCTTCGGCTGTGCCCAATATTGCACCACTCTTTTCATAGGCTTTGGAACCTATCAGGTGGACTGTTTTTGGCATATAGACACGTAAGAAATTGATTCCGTTTTGTTCGTCATACGCTTCCATCCAAACGTATTTTACAAGCTTGGCAAGAGCTACTGCTTTGTCGTAGTCGGCAGGAACCAGATTTTTGGTCTGGTCGCTTTCGATGTCTTCCATGCGGTATTTGAAAGTGACGTTATAAGGATTCATATAATTTCTGAACAACCACTTGTCAAATGCGTTCTCTGTTTTGCCTTCATTGGTGAAGATGCTGTGAGCGGTATCAATGTCCTCATCATTGTTGCATGCTCCCACACAGATAGTTGAGGCTATGAACAATAGATATAAAATGTAGTTTCTTTTCATATTGTCTTTCTCCTTTCTTTACTTTTATCTTGGATTTGCCTGTATGCCTGCTGATACTACATTAGCCGGGATCTGAATTACCCTTCGTAGGTCGTTCTTGTTCATAGTATCAGTGACATCCATTAATCGTTCGTTTTCAAAATAGCGACGCTCCACAGTGATGCCGTAGCGTTTTACATCCTGCCAGCGCAATCCTTCTCCTAAAGTGGTCAGCCTACGCAAATGAAGGATACAGTGAATAAAATTTGTTTGTCTTCCGGCCTCAAGTACAAAATCGGGTGATAAATGCTTTTTGGGAGTTATGATTCCTTGGGCGAGGTCATAATACTTCATGCCTTCTCCGTAAAATAGATCGATCATTTCCGGAGTAATGGTAATCGTGCTTGATGTAAAAGCTTTCTGCCAAGAGGTTATATCAGCGGCTGCTTTGTCATATTGTTTCAGGTAAGTATATGCTTCAGCCCGACAGAGTAATGTCTCGTCTGTGGTGAAAACTGGAATTAGTGCATACGGATACCCTCCGTCCTTTATCTTCATTGATATTCGTCGGAATGATATTTTGGGTGAGCGGGAAGGTTCAAACGGCTGTTGTCGGAAAGTGGTGTAGGCTCCCCACAATCCGTTTGAATAACAGTCCTCCATTGCGGTTACGGCATTGTGAGAATATCGCATGCCCAATCCATATCCTGAATCAACTATGCCTCCAAGAGTAGAAGCTGTACTAAGGATGAGTAGGTTGGCTGGTTCGGAGGCGTTGATGTAGGCATTAGGTTGCACACCTTCGTTTGGACTAAGTGTTCCCAGTGATTTCCAGTCACGTAAAAATTCTCCGGCATTATTTCCTAACACCTTGTTTGCATATTCTATCACTTTTTTGCAGTTGGAGAGGTCCGGCTGCATATAGTAAAGATAAAACCGTGCGGCAAAAGCATACGCTGCCTTTTTGTTGAAATGGTATTTGGGTACGGAATAGGCATCGTCACTAATCAGAGGAATACCTTTTTCCAGATCTGCTGATATTTTATGGTATACATTGTCAAGCGTGCCTCGTTCATAATGTGGAGAGACAGTTGTTTGAAGTGTCTCCATATAAGTGATACCCAATTCTTGTTCGGCTGTAGCCGGGTTATAGACCTGACAGAAAGTAGTAGCCAGTATGAAATGTGCATATGCGCGGCATACTAATGCTTCCCCTTTCTGTGGATTCAGAGTTGCGGGGCTTCCTAAATTCTCGATTGCGTCGAGTGCATTGTTGGCTGATGCGATAGCAGCATAACAATCATCCCATACAGCTTGTGGAGAGTCTTGGTTTTCTTCGTAAGTATCTTTCCAGTGATATAAATCGTCCTCTAGTTTCTGCCAGTAGCTGTATGAACGACTGTTTTCGTCTATATTGTCACTGTAGAACTCTCCTATGAGGGTATTGGTACTTTGCGGATAGGCCGAAACTAATATGCTGATAATACTCTGCTCGGTGTTCAATTCTGTTCGGTTATCAGGCATCTCATCCAGAAAACCGTTGCAACCTGCATAAAATGGAGTGGATAAGAGCAGTAATCCTATATATAAATTATTTTTTCTCATATTGAAATATGTTGGTTATTTATTACTGATTATATTCCTAGTCTCAATGTCAGTGTGAACTGGCGAGGCACAGGTGATGCTACTCCTCCTGTGTTGAAGAATTCCGGGTCTTGTCCGTTCAACTTCTTGTCTGCATAAAGAAGGAAAAGATTCGTAGCTTGTAGCTTAAGTGAAAGATTGGAAATTTTCACTGGTGCTAACCATGTGTGTGGAAAATCATAGGTCACGGATATTTCTTTCATACGTATGAAATCACCTTTTGCGATACGAGCCGAAGAGTAATTGTAGGCATTGTAAGCATAAGTCAATTTCTGATTGTCGGTGTACTGCCGATGGGTAATTATGGTCGGGATATCTGTCGTATTTTCTTCTCCGGGTAAAGTCCATCTGTTTTTGAACTCACGGGGCATCGCTGATAGATCGGAATAACTGGCTTTAAAAACGGGATCGAGACGGACTACATTTCCGAATGAATAAGTAAGGAATACATTTAATTTGAAACCTTTGTATGTGAAAACATTGCCGAAACTACCGGTAATGGTTGGATCTGTCGGACCTTCATATTTCAGGTAATCAATATTTTCACGAGCCTGGAATTCAATATCAGTGCTTGTAGTTTCTCCGTTGATATTAAATAATGGAATACCATTCTTGTCAAGTCCGGCAAATGGGATTGAAAATAATCCTCGTACCGGATAACCTTGGCGGGCGAATCCGTTTCCTGATATTAAACTCATCACATTAGACACAGATTTGAGGTCGGTCACTTTATTCTTGGAATGTGAGAAAATGAAGTCGGTGTTCCAGCCAAAGTTTTTTGTTTTAATATTCTTGGTAGAAAGTGTGAATTCTATGCCATGACTTTTCATAGATGCTACATTAGCATAAGTATAGGTTCCGCCTCCACCGATTCCCGGTGTGACAGCAGCTCCGATAAGGTCGTAGTTATTACGTCTATACCAGTCGATGGCCAGATTAATTCGGTTGTCAAGAAAACCAAAGTCTCCGCCGATATTCAACTCATGTTTCTTTTCGTAGGTCAGTTCGCTGTTTTCGCTGTCAGACATATAAATACCCGGCTCCTGAATGTCTGTAAAAGGGCGATAAGGCGAATATGCCCTGAAAATAGCTTGTGAATTGGTGACATTGGCAGGTCCACGATCGGCTGTCAATGAGTAAGAAACTTTTAACGTCATGTGCGATAATGTTGGTTGCAGTTTCTTAAAGAATATTTCCTCGTGCGCATTCCATGCTCCTGATAGGTTCCATGTTGGTAACCAGCGTGCAGAACGGCTTCTCCCCATACGGTTAGTTCCTTCATAACGGAAAGTGCCATTTAGAGTATAGCGTCCGTCGTACGAATAAGTGATGTTGGCAAATGCTGCCACGCTGCGTGCCAGGCTATGTTCTAATGCATAATATTTGTCATCGGCTTCCAGTCCTCTCTTGAAGAATTGATATACATAAGAGGGAGTTTCTCCCAATGAGTATTGCATACCCCATCCATTGAACATTGTGTAGGAGCGCCGTAGGTCATTGACTTCTACACCTCCGAAAGCATTAGTTATATGTTTCTCTGCAAATAAATGATTCCATGAAGCTGTAGCACGAAAATCCAATCCTAGCATTTTGTAGTCTTTACGCTGGTAGATACCTCCTCGTGGTAAAATACTGATGGGCAGTGCATATACATCGTCCGGATCACTATAAAGCAGCCCGTTGCTTTCACGAATTGTGGCGTCGTCCATGCCAGTACGGTAGGATGTCGCTTGGTTGGAATTGTCCAGAATGTTGTGTTCTTGTGAGCTGGTTTGGTATTTCAGCGACCCTAATGCACTGAATTCCAGTTCAGAAAGTGCTTTTCATTTTATTTCTCCTTGAAATTTTACATCTACTACATTTAATTCTATGTAGTTGTTTTCTAATTCGTGAAGGATATTAAAAGGGGCGTAGTTGGAGGTATAGAAAACATCCGGATCCATTGCACGCGAAGTGTTGATAGCGTATGAATAAGGATTGATATCGAATTCACGGGATACTTCTCCACTAGCTGCATTAATTGTAGAACTGATAGTGCCGGGTGCTTTTTGTTTGCGGTATGAGGCGTTTGATATTAAATTGACAGATAAATTTTTGAAAACATTGTATGTCGTATTTACATTGGCTGTATAGCGCTTTACTTCACTTTGCTTATACCAACCTGGATCAAGCATGGCGCTTAATGAAGCATAAAAAGAGGACTTTTCTGTTCCGGAACTGATGCTCACGGAATGATTCTGTAAGACATTACGAGAGAATAATACGTCAAACCAGTCTGTATTTCTCATTTCAGCTTCCTGCAAGTAAGTATTCATTTCATCAGTACCGGAAATGGCGTATTGACCGGTAACAGGATCAAAAGTATTTATCAATTTGTACATACGTCCGTAGACACCGCTATTAGCTGCACGGTAAACATCATTGTAATTCAACCATCCCTTCTGCTGCATCTCTTTATATATCCCCATTTGTTCCTGTGAATTCATGATGTTGAATTCATTATATGTGGGAACCATGCGTGTGGTAAATTCGCCAGTATAACTGATTTTGTTTATTCCGGCTTTCCCTTTTTTGGTAGTCACGACAATTACACCTGCCATTGCTCGGGCACCATATATAGAAGTTGCCGAACCGTCTTTTAATATTTGGAAGCTTTCAATGTCATCTGCATTCAGACCTGCAATAGCCGAACTGATCAGTGTTTCCGCATCACCTGACGAAAGATCATCAGCACCTACTTCGATGGCATCTTCCATGATAACACCATCCACCACCCATAATGGTTTTGAACTGCCATAGATAGAAGTGGCACCACGGACACGGATTTTAGGAGCTGTACCAAACGTTCCGGATACGTTTTGAACAGATACTCCTGCTGCCCGTCCTTCGAGTGCCCGACTAATTTCAGGGACTCCATCTAGTTTTACGTCATTGGCACCTAATTGAGTTGTGGCACCTGTGAATAGACGCTTGTCCATTTTCTGCATACCAGTTACGACCACTTCAGACAAGGTTTGCACATCTGCGTGCAAAGTAACATTCATTATTGGAGAAGGTGCCAATTCTTGTGGGTGCATTCCGATATAAGAAAATTGCAGGGTAGAGTTACTGGCAACTTTTTCTATGGAGAATCTACCATCTATATCTGTTAATACTCCTGATTTGCTACCTTTAATCATGACAGTAGCTCCGATAAGTGGTTGCCCGTCGTCTTCGGAAATAACGGTCCCCTTTACATCAAATATTTTTGGTTGCCGGGAAGGACCTTTGGGAGTAATTGTGATAAATAGCCCTTCAATATGGTATTCCAAGGGTTTGTTATTAAGAATAATGTCCAATGCTTGCTTTACATTCTGACTTTTCACAGAACCTGAGACTGTAAATTTCTTGATATCATCGTACGTAAACAGAATTTTGTATCCTGATTCTTTTTCCAGACGCTTCAATACGGACGGTAGGCGTTCGTTGTTGAACTCCATCGTGATTTTCTTTTCACTTTGTGTCTGAGCTTCTGCGAGATGTGGTAAAAAGCATACGCATAGGAGGCACACGATAAATAAATACCAGTTTCTTTTCATACGTTTGGTTTTAAATAACACTATTTTGAACTTGTTTATATAAATAGTGCGTATGAATCGAAATTTAAGATACCCCTTTTGCGAATTATTTTTTAATAAAAGTGATATTTTGTTTTTTCATGCATAGATTTGTTATACTTATGCAATAAAAACCTAGTCTATGGTAAGCGTATTGCCTTGCAAGGTGACGGTGACTTTTTTCATTCTGTTAAGCAATGAAATCGTATGCTCTAAATCTTTAGTACGATCGGATATGAAGTGCATTTTATATGTCATTGCTTCTTTGTTTCTGAATTCTATGTTTACATTGTACCAGCGTCCTAAGTTTTGCATAATATCTTTCAATGTAATATTGTCAAAATAGAAGTAGCCGTCTTTCCAATAGACGTAAGAGTCTAAGTCTACTTCTGTTAGAACGAAATTTCCATCAGATTGCAGGTGTGCGTCTTCTCCCGGATATAGTCGGGTATATGATCCTCCTTTTGTGTTACTTACTTCTACTTTCCCGTTAATAAGTACTACATGAGTATCTTCGGGAGTATAGCTACGTATATTGAATTCCGTGCCGAGAACGCGGGTTTGGACTGTCTTGGTTTTTACAATAAAGGGACGCTTGGCGTCTTTGGCCACCTTGAAATAAGCTTCGCCTTCTAAAGTAACGATACGCTCGTTGCCAATAAAGGCTGTAGGGTAAACAAAATTACTATTGGCATTCAGCCAGACTTCTGTGCCGTCACATAATACCACTTTGAAGCTTTCGCCTCGAGGTACGGTAAGTACGTGTGTTTGTGTAGTTGTTGAGATGACTTGCCTATAATCCAGCTCTTTCTTTTCAGACTTTGCGATGGCGGTTTTAGGCAGGACTTGATTGTTTGACTGCGGTTCGTCTAACACAATTTTTTCTCCGTCATCTTTTTGCAAAACAATATGTTGGGGAGTAGTATCAGCAGTGAATACAGTGATTGGTTCGAGTGCAGGGGTTGTCAGGCTATTAATTAAGTAGTAACTCCCGAATAGAACGGTAATCATGGCGGCTATTCCGATAGTTATCTTCCAGAGATTGGAACGCATTCGTGTTGAATGTTGTTTTTTCTTGAATCGCCCCAATTCCATTTCTACATTGGGAAGTTCTATTACTCCTTTTTGTTGTAGGAAAAGACTACTATCCATGATGTCGCGACAAGCTTGCAGGACTTCTTTATCTTTAAGCATCTCCTGCAGCTGTTCGTCGTTTATATCTGAAGAACTCTCCATGATGTCGAGCGCCTTCTCTACAGATTCATCTGTATTATTTATGTTGTCAATATCTTTATTCATCACAGTTTAACTGTATTATACTTATTTATATTACGTTTAATCATAAAATAAAGACACCTGATTTATGATTTTTTTGCACATTCCTCACGTATTACCTGTAATGCTTTCACAATATGCTTCCTGACTGCACTGACACTGATATTTAATTCTTCTGCCACTTCCTGATATTTCTTACGTTGAATATAACATTCTTCTAAAATATGTCTGGTATGTGGAGTCAGTTTTTCCATTGCCTTACTGATATGCATCATTCTTTCGTCCTGCTCCTGATATTCCGTTTCAACATAACTTTTGGTCAGTTCGGAATAAATTTGTACGTATTGTTCATGTGTATTCTGATGTCGCAGGAAGTCTATGCTTTTGTTGCGAACATAGACGTATAGATAAGATTTGGCCGTGGCTTTGTCTATCTTAGCATAATTAGCCCAAATAAATTCGAAGGCGTCGCTTACGATATCCTTGCTAGCCTCCATATTATTAATCAGGTGAAATGCATAATAATAAAGTTGAGGATAGTACTCTTTAAAAAGAAAATCAAAATCGGCCTTATCTTCCACGTGCTTTAAAAGTGTTGAATAGTAAATAAATCGCTTTGCAAATAAACAAATAATAATTGAGAAAAGCAAAATGGCTTTTATTTTATATTTATCGTATCTTTGTGGCATCATATTTTTTCAATTAATATTCATGTAGGACTTGAAAAGTAATAATGGAGAGTATTTTAATTACAGGCGCAAGTGGTTTTATCGGCAGTTTCATCGTGGAGGAAGCGTTGAAACGAAAGTTTGGTGTGTGGGCCGGGATTCGTTCCACGAGTAGCAAGCGGTATTTGAAAAACCGGAAAATTCACTTTCTGGAACTGGATTTTGCGCATCCTAATGAACTTCGTGCCCAACTCTCCGGGCATAAGGGCACTTACAACAAATTTGATTATATCATTCATTGTGCTGGTGTTACAAAGTGTCCCGACAAGCACTCTTTTGACTATGTGAATTATCTTCAGACCAAATATTTTATCGATACATTGAAGGAACTGAATATGGTTCCGAAACAGTTTATCTATATAAGTACATTGAGTGTGTTCGGACCTGCACGTGAGAAGGACTATACTCCGATAAAAGCGGACGACTCTCCGGTGCCCAATACTGCTTATGGATTGAGCAAACTGAAAGCGGAGTTGTATATTCAGAGTATGCCTGGTTTCCCTTATGTCATTTATCGTCCTACGGGAGTCTATGGACCTCGTGAAGCTGATTACTATCTGATGGCAAAGTCCATTCAGAAACACCTTGATTTCTCGGTAGGTTTCCGTCGTCAGGACTTGACTTTTGTGTATGTGAAAGACATTGTGCAGGCTATTTTCCTGGGAATAGAGAAAAAAGTAGTCCGTAAGGCGTATTTCCTGACAGACGGGAAAGTTTATAAAAGTCGTGCCTTCTCGGATCTGATACAAAAAGAATTGGGTAATCCGTTTGTTCTTCACTTGAAATGTCCATTAATTGTGCTAAAAGTTATATCTTTGTTCGCTGAATTCATTGCTACACGTTCCGGGAGGAGCAGTACCTTGAATTCGGATAAATATAAGATAATGAAACAACGCAACTGGCAATGCGATATAACTCCGGTAATGAATGAGTTGGGGTATGTGCCCGAATATGATTTGGAAAAGGGAGTTCGGGAAACCATTGCCTGGTATAAAAATGAAGGATGGCTTTAGACTTATTTAAGCGCATAGAAGCCCGCAAAGGGTTGTTTGCTGTGGAAAAGATTACATTGATTTATAATCTGTTGACTTCCATATTGATTCTGTTCCTGTTTCAGCGGATGGATCATCCATGGCACATGTTGCTGGATAGGGCGATGATCGCGGCTATGACTTTTTTATTGATGTATCTTTATCGTCTTGCTCCCTGTAAATTTTCGGCGTTTGTGCGTATCGTCATTCAGATGAGTTTGTTGTCTTACTGGTATCCGGATACTTTCGAGTTCAATCGTTTCTTTCCGAACTTAGATCATGTATTTGCAACTGCCGAACAGTTTATTTTCAATGGTCAGCCTGCTATCTGGTTCTGTCATACATTTCCACATCTTATAGTCAGCGAGGCATTCAATATGGGATATTTCTTTTATTATCCGATGATGTTGATTGTGGCTCTATTCTATTTTATTTATAAGTTTGAGTGGTTCGAAAAGATGTCTTTTGTACTTGTCACTTCTTTCTTTATTTACTATCTGATTTATATATTTGTTCCTGTTGCAGGCCCTCAATTCTATTTTCCTGCCATTGGTATTGATAACGTATCTAAAGGTGTTTTTCCTGCCATCGGTGATTATTTCAATCATAATCAGGAGTTACTTCCCGGACCGGGCTATCAGCACGGATTCTTTTATAATTTGGTGGAAGGCTCGCAGCAAGTGGGTGAACGTCCTACGGCGGCATTCCCCAGTTCGCATGTCGGTATTTCTACTATTCTGATGATTATGGCTTGGCGTGGCAGCAAGAAGTTGTTTGCTTGTCTTATACCTTTCTATATGTTGCTTTGTGGGGCTACTGTATATATCCAGGCGCATTATGTGATTGATGCCATTGTCGGTTTCTTCTCCGCATTCCTGTTGTATGTGGTCGTAACCTGGATGTTTAAAAAGTGGTTTGCACAGCCGATGTTTAAATAGAAACTGAAAGATCTCGACATATTTTAATTAGATCATGTTATTCTTCAGGAACAAATACAAGCTCCTGAAGAATAGATATATAGGTGTTGATTTAAATTTCCGAATTTTCTTTGCGTTGGAAGATGATTTCTTCAAATATCCGGAAAAGCTCTTCTTTTGTTTCCGCCCGTAACATAGCAATACGTGTGTTGCGGAAGTTAGGGATTCCCTTGAATAGCGGGCTTGCGGCCAGATGACGGCGTACATGCAAAATTCCTCTACGCTCATCGAGCAGATTAACGCTGTCTACCACTTCCTGTCGGAGCACTTCCATACACCATTCAAAACTAAGTGGCGGCAATTCTTCACCTGTCTCTAAATAGTGTTTTATTTCCTTGAATATCCATGGACGACCGAAACTGGCGCGACCGATCATTACAGCATCTACTCCATAACGGTCGAAACACTCCTTACAGCGTTGAGGACTGGTCACGTCTCCATTGCCGATAATGGGAATATGCATTCTCGGATTATTCTTCACTTCGCCTATCAGTGTCCAATCCGCCTCTCCGGTATACATTTGTGCGCGGGTGCGGCCATGTATTGTCAATGCAGCAATGCCACAATCTTGCAACTGTTCCGCTAATTCCACAATCACTTTATTGTTTGCATCCCATCCCAAACGAGTCTTCACTGTTACAGGTATTTTCACCGCATCTACTACAGCACGGGTGATCTCCAGCATTTTGGGGATATTTTGTAGCATACCTGCTCCAGCACCTTTTCCAGCTACTCTTTTCACCGGACATCCGAAGTTAATATCCAGAATGTCAGGTTGTGCCTGCTCTACAATCTTGGCGGCTTCCACCATTGTCTCTGTATCTTTCCCGTATATCTGGATGGCGACAGGACGTTCTGCGTCACTGATACTTAGTTTTTGTGCAGTCTTGCTGACAGCACGTATCAGTGCGTCACTCGACACAAACTCGGTGTATACCATGTCTGCTCCGAATTTCTTGCACATCAGGCGGAAAGCCGGATCGGTTACGTCCTCCATCGGAGCAAGTAAGATGGGATATTTACCCAGATCTATTTGGCCTATCTTCATATATGAATCTGCTATTTACTGTTTATGATTGAAGTAACTTCTTGTTTTCGCTGCAAAAATACGGAAAAAAGCCTACCTTTGTACGCATTCATTTGCTTAACTGATACAAATAAGTATATATTCTATGAGTCTTAGTTTGAAAGATTTTGAAATAATGGCTCCTGTGGGTTCGCGCGAATCTCTTGCTGCGGCCATTCAGGCAGGTGCCGATTCTATCTATTTCGGTATAGAAAACCTAAATATGCGTGCCCGTTCGGCTAATACATTCACGATTGATGATTTGCGGGAAATAGCCCGTACGTGTGATGAACACGGGATGAAGAGTTACCTGACGGTCAACACGATTATCTATGATAAAGATATTCCTTTGATGCATACCATTGTCGATGCAGCCAAGGAAGCGGGAATTTCTGCAGTGATTGCAGCTGATGTGGCAGTGATGAATTATGCCCGTCAGATAGGGCAGGAGGTGCATCTTTCCACCCAGTTGAATATCTCCAATGCGGAGGCATTGAAATTCTATGCGCAATTTGCAGATGTGGTAGTATTGGCTCGTGAGTTGAACCTGGAACAGGTGGCCGAGATTTATCGTCAGATACAGGAAGAACGTATCTGTGGTCCGAGCGGCGAACAACTTCGTATCGAGATGTTCTGCCATGGTGCGCTTTGTATGGCAGTATCGGGTAAATGCTATCTCTCCTTGCATGAAATGAATCACTCGGCCAATCGTGGTGCTTGTATGCAGGTATGTCGTCGTTCTTACACGGTTCGTGATAAGGAAACGGATGTGGAATTGGATGTTGATAACGAATATATCATGTCGCCGAAAGACTTGAAGACCATCCATTTTATGAATAAAATGTTGGATGCCGGTGTACGTGTATTCAAGATTGAAGGCCGTGCCCGTGGCCCCGAATATGTACGTACGGTGGTTGAATGTTACAAAGAAGCGATCAAGGCTTATTTGGATGGAACATTCACCGATGAAAAGATTGCGGCTTGGGATGAACGCCTGAAAACCGTATTCAACCGTGGCTTCTGGGATGGATATTACTTGGGACAGCGTTTGGGCGAATGGACCAGGAATTATGGTTCTGCAGCTACAGAACGTAAGATTTATGTAGGTAAAGGTATCAAATATTTCTCTAATATCGGAGTTTCCGAATTTCTGGTAGAAGCTGCTGAAGTAAGTGTAGGCGATAAACTTCTCATTACAGGGCCGACTACCGGTGCTTTATTTATGACTTTGGAAGAAGCCCGCGTTGACTTGGAATCTGTGCAAACAGTGAAGAAGGGACAGCATTTCTCCATGAAATCGGATAAGATACGTCCCAGTGACAAGCTATATAAACTGGTATCGACCGAAGAATTGAAGAAGTTCAAAGGGCTCGATATTGAGCAGAAAAGGGGCTAACTGTTATTTCTCAACTTTTAATTCTCAATTTGAATGAACTATATCTATGAATTGGAAATGAAGGTTCGTGATTACGAATGCGACCTTCAAGGTATTGTCAATAATGCCAATTATCAGCACTATTTGGAGCATACTCGTCATGAGTTCCTGACTTCGGTGGGTGTCAGTTTTGCTGCACTTCATGAGCAGGGAGTCGATCCGGTAGTGGCACGCATTAGTATGGCATTCAAGACTCCATTGAAAAGCGGAGATGAGTTTGTCTCTAAACTCTATATGAAGAAGGAAGGTATCAAATATGTATTTTACCAGGATATTTTCCGTAAGAATGATAATAAAGTAGTAGTGAAATCCACTGTTGAGACGGTATGTGTGGTAAACGGACGTTTAAGTGACAGCGAATTGTTCGATAGCGTGTTTGCCCCTTATCTGAAATGAATAAATCTGAAGAAGAACAAATTTATAGTATTGCTCTGACAATGGTGCCCGGTATCGGGCACATAGGGGCAAAACATTTGATAGATGGAATAGGCAATGCCGTCGATGTCTTCCGTCTGCGCAAAGAAATACCGGAACGTATTCCAGAAGTAACTCAACGGGTGGTAGAGGCATTGGATTGTCCGCAAGCTGTGCTTCGTGCCGAACAGGAATATGAATTTATCCGGAAGAATCGAATTTCCTGTCTGACTTTTCATGATGAAGATTATCCTTCCCGTTTGCGGGAATGTGAAGATGCCCCTGTTGTTCTTTTCTTCAAAGGAAATACCGATCTAAATTCCCTTCATATTCTGAATATGGTAGGAACCCGTAATGCTACTGATTATGGGACACAAATCTGCGCCTCTTTTCTGCGGGATCTGAAAGCTCTTTGTCCTGATGTGCTTGTAGTTAGCGGCCTTGCTTATGGAATCGATATTCATGCGCATCGTGAAGCTTTGGCCAATGGATTACCTACAGTAGGTGTTTTAGCTCATGGGCTGGATCGTATTTATCCTCATGTCCATCGGAAAACAGCTGTTGACATGCTTGAAAAAGGGGGATTACTGACCGAATTTCTGTCCGGAACGAATCCCGATCGTCATAACTTTATCAGCCGAAACCGAATTGTTGCCGGTATGTGTGATGCTACCATTGTCATTGAGTCAGCAGAAAAGGGAGGTTCATTGATTACAGCCGAACTTGCTGAAGGTTATCATCGGGATTGTTTCGCTTTCCCCGGTCGCACGAGTGATGAATATTCAAAAGGATGCAATCGGTTGATTAGGGATAATAAAGCATCCCTGTTATTATCTGCTGAAGATTTTGTGCAGGCTATGGGCTGGAATATGCAGACGACTCTTTCAGAAAAGGTAAGTGTGCAACGTAGTCTTTTTATCGAATTGTCTGAAGAGGAGCAAAAAATAGTCGCTGTTTTGGAGAAACTGGGAAATCTGCAAATCAATTCTCTTGTGGTAGAAGCAGATATTCCCGTAAATAAGATGACTGCCCTACTGTTCGAACTGGAGATGAAAGGGGTGATTCGTGTATTGGCAGGAGGAATGTACCAATTATTGAATTAACTCACATGAACTAATCTCACATATGGACATAAAAAAAGGAGCAACGCCTTGCTCCAACCTTTGTTAACCTTAAATCTAATACTATGAAAAAAATCACATGGCAAATGTAAGCGTTCAACTTATTTTTTCCAAATAATTCTGTTGTATTTGCTTCTCTTTTAATTTCTTTCACTGATTTTCACTGTTATCGGACACGACGCACTTCTAATGGATAAAGTTTGGCACTTTCATGGTAAGTAATGGAAAGAAATGCAAGCTTTCTTGAATATGTTTCATTGTATTTCGAAGGGCTCGTGAAATAAGACTTAAAATAAGTGTTTTGTTGGTTTAAAAGGAACGCCCCGTTGGTTTAAAACCAAGGCATCGTTTCTTTAAAACCAACGAGGTGTTCCTTTTAAAGGAAAATGTGTACTTGTATGTTGCTGTGTATTTGCGCTTTACAATTTACGATTTTAGTTTCTCACTTACCAGAGTAATAACAATAAAAAAATGATGAAATCTTTATTTTAATGATTCAGTCAATATTGCATCTTATATTAATTATTGTAATAGTAACTTTGAGTATAATAAAGCCCTTGACAAGTGGATTATGCCTGATGGTTATCTTGGTTTGTTTATACCTAATGATGATTTTGAGAAGCGATTTGCATTTGTACAAACTTTGGTATAAATAAACTTTCTGGTATAGCTTCAAAAGCCATTAAATGTCAATGAATAAAGTTGATGAAATATTTACGATCTTAAAGGAATAATATATGTACGAACATAAAACAATTTGATTTGTTATTTATAGTAAATGGATATATGTAGAGGAGGTTATCTTGCATTATGATATTAAACATCTCTTTGAATCTGTTTTTTAAGGTGATTATTTGACTATATGTCAGTTTAAACCTTTATATTTGTATATGTGAAGTTAACCGAAGAAAAAATCACTTATTATTGGCTATGATGAAAAAGGAAATTAAATTCAGTCTTGTTTATCGGGATATGTGGCAATCTTCCGGTAAATATCAACCTCGGGTTGATCAGCTTGTCCGTATTGCTCCTTTGATTATTGAGATGGGTTGTTTTGCCAGAGTTGAAACAAACGGCGGTGCTTTTGAGCAAGTGAATCTGTTGTACGGCGAAAATCCTAATAAGGCCGTCCGTGCTTTTACCGCACCTTTTAAAGAAGCGGGTATTCAAACGCATATGCTTGATCGCGGATTGAATGCGTTGCGCATGTACCCGGTTCCGGCAGATGTGCGTAAACTGATGTATAAAGTCAAGCATGCGCAAGGAGTGGACATCACACGTATCTTCTGTGGGCTGAATGAAACGAGAAATATCATTCCTTCCATTAAATATGCTTTGGAAGCAGGTATGATTCCGCAGGCAACTCTTTGTATCACCTATTCTCCGGTGCATACCGTTGAATATTATGCTCGAATTGCCGATCAGCTGGTTGAGGCTGGTGCACCTGAAATTTGTTTGAAAGATATGGCAGGTATTGGTCGCCCGGGTATGTTGGGGCAACTGGTCAGGACCATCAAGGAAAAACATCCGGATGTATTGATACAATATCATGGTCATAGTGGGCCGGGATTGTCTATGGCATCCATCCTCGAGGTTTGCGAGAATGGTGCGGATATTATTGATGTGGCTATGGAACCCATGTCTTGGGGTAAAGTGCATCCGGACGTGATCTCGGTACAGGCAATGTTGAAAGATTTAGGTTTTCAGGTTCCGGATATTAATATGAAAGCATATATGAAGGCTCGTGCGATGACGCAGGAATTCATAGATGATTTTCTGGGTTACTTCATGGATCCTACCAACAAATATATGTCTTCACTTCTATTGAAATGTGGTTTGCCGGGTGGTATGATGGGGTCTATGATGGCAGACTTGAAGGGGGTGCATTCCGGTATCAATATGATATTAAAGAGTAAGAACGAACCTGAACTTAGTCTTGACGATTTGCTGGTAATGCTTTTCGACGAAGTGGAATATGTGTGGCCTAAGTTGGGTTATCCTCCTTTGGTGACTCCTTTCAGTCAGTACGTGAAGAATGTTGCATTGATGAATCTTATGCAGTTGGTAAAAGGGGAGGAACGCTGGACAATGATAGATAATCATACCTGGGATATGATTTTGGGTAAGAGTGGGCGTCTTCCGGGTAAACTTGCTCCGGAGATTGTAGAACTGGCGAATTCTAAAGGATATGAGTTTGTCGATACTGATCCGCAGCTGAATTATCCGGATGCTTTGGATGAATACCGTAAGGAAATGGATGAGAATGGCTGGGAATATGGGGAAGATGATGAAGAGCTTTTCGAACTGGCCATGCACGATCGGCAGTATCGTGATTATAAGTCGGGTGTTGCCAAGAAACGTTTCGAGGATGATTTGCAACGCGCCAAGGATGCGGCTATGGCCAAGAGCGGCTATTCGGAAGAAGATATCAAGAAGTTGAAGCGTGCCAAGGCAGATCCTGTCATTGCTCCCGATAATGGGCAGGTACTTTGGGAGGTTTCTGTAGAGGGGCCATCTATTGCGCCCTTCATCGGACGCAAATATCAGCATGACGAAGTCTTCTGTTATCTTTCTACTCCGTGGGGGGAATATGAAAAGATTCTGACCGGATTTACCGGACGTGTGGTGGAGATATGTGCACAACAAGGTGCTAATGTGCGTAAAGGGGACGTAATCGGTTATATTCTACGGAGTGATATTTTTGCGTAAGCCTCTTATAGGAGTCAGGATCTAGGCTATCTGATAAAGAAGTCAGGCTGTAATCTTTTAATTAATAGATGCACAGAAAATCGATGGATAATCGGTGATCTGTGCATCTTTATTATGGTTATCTTAATGGAATTATTCTATGTGTATGTTACTATATCAGCACTTTATTCTCTAAAAGTTCTATGCGTTTGCACAATATCTCGATAAACCGGCTGTTTGCCTTGATTAGTTCACGGAGATCCTCTGCAGCTTCGATACGGACAGTGCTACAATCTTTAGCGACTCCGATATTTGTCCCGATTGTACCCGTATTATTGACATACACATTTCCATCTATTTTATTAAATAGCTCCAATGCAGACATATTTAGCACTTCTGCTATTTTGTTCAGCCTTGTTAATGTGAGGTCGGTTTCACCATACTCAATCTTACAATAGGCACTTGTTGACAGGTTCAACTTTTCTCCCATTTGTTCTTGAGTAAGATTCTTTTCCATGCGAAGCATTTGCAGCCGATGTCCTACTATCTTTTTTAAATCCGTTTCCATGTATATTGTTGTTGGGAAGCAATTTTTTATTCGACAAATGTAACAATTTTAGCGGATATAACAAATGCTATTTTATACTTATTCGAGGGAACTGAAGAAAATAGAATGATACAAAGGTTTTGAATGAGAGAATAATACTTCATTTTATTGTACATACTGCAATATTCCCTCTTCTATTTTCCTTTCTCGTTGATATTTGGATAGTACTATGCGTTTAACGGATAGTTGTGGTAAATATTGTGTATACAATTGACCTTGATGTGTGCTTAACTTTGCAACCGGAGAAACACATAATGATTCTTAACACTTAAAAAACAAACATTGCATTAATAATAAAAGAAAAAACAAACATGAAAAAGATTTTACTATTGTTCTCAATCTGCTTAATTTCGATGTTAGGTTATGCACAAACTAATGAAGATGGAAAAGAAAGCGTTTACATTGATTATTTTTCCCGTCCTGGCAGTATCAGCAACATTTTAGCAGAAGCTTTGCGTAATAAAATTATTGAAGGTATTCAAGAAATGAATCGTGTCGTGTTGATTGACGTTGATTCTAATGAGGCATTGAAAGCCGAAGCCAGGCGGCGTCAGGAAACTTCTGCTATGGGAGATGTTGTCGCCAGAAGTGAGGCTATGACGACGTTGGGAGCTAAATATTTGATTCAGGGGAATATTACAAGTATGCAGGGCATTAAAAAAACGGACAGTAAAGGAAAGCCTTATTATAAAGGAAGTGTTTCTTACACATTAAAGATTGTGGATCCTTCTAACGGTACGCTCAAAGGTACCCAGGCCTTCTCTCATGAAGGGTTGACCGGAAGCATAGGAGATACTCCTGAAGAAGCAATCCTTAAAACATTGGATTATGCCAAAATAAGCATGGACGACTTTGTTAACGAGAATTTTAAGATACAAGGTACGATTGTACAAGTGGAAAGCACAAAGAAAGATAAGGCACAAACTGTATACGTTGATCTTGGAACAAAAAGAGGTATACAGAAAGGACAGAAGTTTACCGTTTACATAGAGATGGACATTGCCGGTGAATTGTCATTGAAAGAAGTCGGCCGCTTAAACGTGAAAGAAGTGTTGAGCGGGGCACGTTCTTTGTGTAGTGTCAGTAAAGGTGGGGAAGAGATAATGAGAGCCACCAAGGAAGAAAAGAAGTTGATTATCATTTCGAGGAAAGATACCTTTTTATCACTATAATGAATTTCAATTATCAACTTCTCTCCTAGCAAAAGAAAAATGAAACTACGAATACTACTTTTGGGCCTGCTGGCGACATATACTATTCATCTCACAGCACAGGAGCTATACTCCAATGACCTGTTTTGCGTGAAAGCAGATGATAACTTAGCCGTTATCACAGCCTCCGGAATAGCAGAAAAGAAGAAAGATGTATATTCTATGGCATTGAAGTCGATTTTCAATGCTATCTTCTTGAATGGTATTGACGGAGTAGAAAACGGTCGGCCGCTGGTTGGGAAAGAGGACTCTTACTATATGAACCAGTTTTTCAGTTCACGCTATATGCTCTTTGTGAAAAACTATGAGACGGTCGGAGAACCGGTGCGGCAACCTTCCAGACTTTATAAGGGTACGGTTACGGCCCAAATTTTATTGGGTGCGCTTAAAAAGGATTTGATACGGAACAAATTGATGACAAAGCCCGTGGAGGAGATGTCGATGGAAGAAACCCGGCAACAGGTTGCTCTGCCAACTATTATGGTGGTTCCTTATAAAAGTAATGACCGGAGTTCGTATGCCGGTATCCTGAAAAATGATTTTGATCTTCGTGTAGCGGTAAGTACGGTAAAAGAAGGATTCGTCAAACTTGGTGTGAAGACGGTAGCTGCCGAAGGAAAACAGGCAGGTACTCTGCGTGCTTCTGAATGGGAGAGTAAGAATGCTGATTCCAATGATAAACAGTTGTTGATGAATTCGGGAGCAGATGTATATGTGATTGTTGATTTGCGGAAAGACATATCGGCAGCTGCAGGCAGTAGAGTCTCGTTGATTATGACTGCTCGTGAGACTGCCACCGGAATTGATTTAGCCAGCCGGAAAAGCTGGACGAACCGCTTTAGGACAACAGATGTGGACAAACTATGTGCGTATGCGGCACAGGATGTTTTGGATGGTTTTCTGAAAGACATTTCAAAGGAGTTTGCCCGGAGAGTCCAACAGGGAAATACGATAGTTCTTCGGGTCAGTCTTGCTGATAATGCTGTCAACACGATGAACAGCCGGATAAACGGGAGCACTACTCTTTCAGCGTATATACGTAACTGGGTGAGGAAGAATGCCCAGGGAGGACGTTATCATATTCAAGGTGCTGTGGATGATAGTTTGATTTTTGATTCGGTTCAGATTCCGGCAAAAGATGGCGACGGTTTGCCGATGGACTGCATCACGTTTGCGGACAATCTGGTTAATTATCTGACTGACTCCGGAATAGATAGTGAACATAGAGTGGATGGCAGTACAATTTATTTGACTATTCAATAGATAAGTAGCGTATGAAACATTGGCTTTTATTTATCCTTGCGGTCTCATTGCTTTGTTTTCCATTATCCGGACAACAAACAGACCGTCCCGATTGGGTCAGACAGCATCCGGCAGATGGCTTGAGTTACAGTGGGATAGGGATGGCAAAAACTTCGGAAGAAGATTATCTGCAAAAGGCAAAGCAAAATGCTTTGTCCGATCTTGTTTCCGCGATTCAGGTAGAGGTAGCCACCCGTTCTTTGCTGAATACTTTGGAAGATGACGGGCATTTAAAACAAACATTTGTCGAGACTATTCGTATGGAAGCCAGGGCGGAAATAGAGAACTTCCGTTTGGTGGACTCCTGGCAGGGGGACAATGAGTATTGGGTCTACTATGAACTGAACAAGGATGACTATGAGGCTTTTATGGAAGCGCGTCGCCAGAAAGCAATTCGTAATGGTTTTGATTTCTGGTATAAGGGACACGTGACTTTGCAACAAGGGAATTTGATAACTGCCATAGAGTTATTTTCGAATGGAATGGATGCTATCCGTCCGGTTCTTAATCAGGAACTATTCTGTTCTTACGAAGGAAAAACGATCAATCTGGCGACTGAATTATATGCGGCTTTGGCAGGAGTATTCGATGGAATAACGATTGTGCTGAATCCGGCAACAGTTTCAGCTACGCCGTTTCAAGGTATAAGGGAGCCTATTGCTATAGGTGTTTACCGTAATGGAAATCCGTTGAGGAATATCCGGTTGAAAGCCGAGTTTGTTTCCGGGTCGGGAGATTTGTCCTCAATGTCTCCTACCGATGAGTCGGGAGTTGCCGCTCTTTATGTGCGTAATATTACTTCTAAACAAATGCAGCAGGAAATCGGGATTTCATTAATTGATGATGTGTTCAGGTTGTTCCGGAAGGGAAGTTATGCAGCTCTATTCAAACAGATGCTTTCTTCTCTTCCCGGGGCGACATTGACTGTCAACATGGCGCAGACACAGCCTTCTGCCTATGTCAGAAGTGTACAGAGCGATATGGATATGGTGGAGCGAACTGTAAAGAGCCTGCTGAACAATAATTTTTTCAATGTAGTGACATCCCCTTCTGAAGCGGACATCATCGTTACATTGGATAATAAGTGTCGTAAAGGCAATACTGTTCCGGGTGAATTATACAGTTTTATTGAATTCTTTTCTACGTTGGGGATTAAAATAGAGAATAACCGGACGGGACAAACCATGTTGAGTTATTCTATCAATAATGAACGGACATTGGTACCTGAAAATAAATCAGCTTCCCAAGGTAAGAATATGGCGGCGCGTGAATTGATAAAACGGCTGAACCGGGAGTTTGTCCGCGAACTGAAGAAAGTGACATTCGACAGAACCGGAGTGATTCCGGAAAGACAGCACGTGGAACCGGATCTTCCTGTTCCGGTAGTTGACCGTCCGCTGCCGGAAAAGAACCCCGAACCTTCCGTATCTGTTCCTGGCGTGGTCCCCGAAGTTACTCCTTCTCCTGTTGTTCCGGTGCAGACCCCGGAGCCAAAGCCGCAGAAAATAATGCGGGTAGAGTGGTTTGATGGTGTCTTTGTCGAATTTGGCAAACTTACGACGATGGGAGATAAATCGAGGATACACCTTAAGGTTATCAATACGAATACGGATGATTGTGAAGTGGATCTTTATCATATGAATCTGACAGTTGTAAACGAGAAAGGGGAGGAAAAACCGGTTACTAATCTCAAACTGGGGGCTAAATCCAATAACTACAGAGTCACTGCTCTTATTGTGCCTGATCTGCCTACTGAAATGGTCGTTGAAGTAGGTAAGCTGCAATCTGTGGCACTCTTTCAACTGAAAGATTTCAAGAATAATATAGTTAAGTTGAGAGATCTGAAATGAATTTTATATTAACATTAAAAATGAATGGAAATGAAAAGAATTAATTTATTGGGAGCTTCATTGTTCACTATCGCTGTTATGGCAAGTTGTGGCAGTTCGAAACCTGCAATGCAACCAGTGCAACAACCAGCAGTCCAGCAGGATGTCGAGATTAATGTTCCTTGTTCGGGACCGGAGTTTCAAACAAATAAGGAGTATTTCAGAGCTAGTTCGATGGGGCTTTCTACAGATATGTCTATTGCCAAGAAAAAAGCGATGACAGAGGCTCGGGCTGAAATCGCTACTGCTATCAGCGCGAAAGTGAAGTCGGTAACTGACAGTTACGCTTCTTCATATCAGCAGGGTGAGAACGATGAAAGTAAAAGTCGTTATCAATCGCTGACCCGTACGGTAGTGGAACAGGAATTGAGCGGTACACGTGTCATTTGCGAGAAAACAATGAAAACCCCTGATGGAAAGTATAAGGTATATGTATCTTTGGAACTGGCGGGACAGGAAATCATGGATGCTATGGCAAACCGTATCAAGAACGATGAGAAATTGCGCATTGACTTTGAATATGAAAAGTTCAAGAAAGTGTTTGAAGAAGAAATGAGCAAGAATGCCCAGTAAATAACTTGACTGCCCGGTCATCAAAATACTGAATAATGAAATGTGATTTATCGGACATAAAGCATAGCCGGGTAGTTCTTTTTGCATTCCTGCTGCCTTTACTTCTGAGCAATGAGGTATTCTCACAAATAATGCCGGTTGATACGGTCTATAACCAGTCTTATGATTGGGTGTCAGGGCAGCGGGAAACTTTGCCGGGGTGGGTGTTTGCTTCCCGGCGGCAAGGCCGGGTAATCGGAGTGTCTGATCCTTGTATGAAACCTGAGGCGGCAAGGATGCTGGCTTTGCAAAGAGCGGCCTATCTGTATTCATTACAGCAGGGGGTACAATTGAAACTTCTCTCGGACATTTTTTCAACTATGGAGATAGCCAGTAACACGTATGAAGACCAAAGAAATAAAATACTTGCTTTAGGAGTGATTGAACAACCGCTTCAGCATGCATCCTACCGGATTGAGAATGAATACACGTCTATATTCGGAGAGAAATTTCTGGAGGTATCTTTTACGCAGTCGGATGATAGTTGCGACTTGGCTTATTATTCCACGAGCGAACTGATGTTTCTGTTTACGAAAGAAAGAGTAGAGGAAGAAGAAGTGAGATTTAATTTATTGCTGGAATCCGATAGCCGTGTGGAGCAATCGTTTCAATCATGGTTTCAACTTAAAGGCACGCTGGCATCCCCCCAACTGTTTTCATGTATTAACGGGGTTAAAATTTCTCCTTCGCAAAAGGGATATTGGTATGAAGACGTCGCTTTCGGAAGTCAGAACAGAACGGATATGATAGAACTGAAAAATGCTTTCTGGAATGCCTATATGACTTCTTTTGTAAAAGCCTTGTTATTATATCCGTTTTCTGATGTAAATGTCAAGCAAGTGGATGATTGTTTCAATGGTAGCAATAGTGCCAGTCGTGGGTTATACCGGGAGAAAGTTGTCGCAGTTTTGTCCATTTTTCCTTTTATCAAAGAGATACGGAATAATAAATTGTGTGTGGATTGGCAAATAACAGAACAACAAAATATAACAAGGAAATGAGGAAAATGATGAAACGGACATTATTTATAATTGTCTTATCGTTATGTCTACCGTTCAATCTTTTCGCGCAGATTGATAAAGATATGAAGGAGTTTGATGACTTCGTGAAGCAGCAACAGAAAGAATTCGACGATTTTGTGAGTGAGCAGAATAAGGAGTTTGCCAAATTTCTGAAAGAGACTTGGAAGGAGTATGATTTGCAGAAACCGGTGAAGCGTCCTCAAAGACCGGAGCCCGTGAAGCCGGTCAGCTTTGATCGTAAAAAAACGGCAGCAAAACCGCAGGAGATTAAAATCGGGGAAGTTACTCGACTTCCCATTCCGGTAGTGGCACCAAGTGCTACCTTTTCGCCTTCTTTGGGGAAAACACCGGTTCCGGCTATACCGGGAGGCAAAGATTCTACGGTGGGATCAGAAAAGAATTCTGCCGTAAAACCGGTAAAGAATTCTGCTGCGAAGCCTGCAATCAAATCAGACGTACAACCGGATGTGACTACTCCGGCAAAACGTTCGTCTTCCGGTATGGAGTTCTCATTTTACAGTGAGAACTGCGTTGTTAGTGCGTCATTGAGAAACCGGCTCACCTTGAAAGGTATTGCAGAAAAAGATATTTCTGCCGGATGGGAGACTTTATCACGCAGTAATTATCAGCCTTTGATAGATGACTGTCTGACCATCAAAAAAGAAAATTCCCTGAATGACTACGGCTACCTGTTGCTGACCAGGAAAGTTGCCGCGGAGTTATGTGGAAGTGTCCACTCGGATGAAATAGCTCTTATGCAGATGTTTATTCTTTCTCAATCGGGATATAGGGTAAAAGTGGCGCGTATGGATAACCGTCTTACTTTGTTCTATGCTTCGGACAATATGATTTACGCTACTTGTTTCATCACCTTGAATGGGGTAACCTATTACAGGTTTGATACTTCTCCCAATAAAACCAATTCCATTTATACCTATAACCGTGATTTTGCCAACGCGAAGAACACGGTAAATATGAATATCGATGCTCCTCAAATGTTTTCAGGCACTTATGTGACGAAGGTGTTACAAGCGAAAGCTTATCCTTCCGTTAAAGTCAGTTCGAAAGTCAATTCAGGGCTTGTTGCTTTTTATAAAGACTATCCGCAATGTGATTTTTCCGTCTATGTGGGGGCTCCCGTAAGCCAGGAAGTACAACAGACGGTGCTTCCGCCATTGAAAGCTGTCATAGAAGGGAAAAAACAATCGGAAGCTGCCAATATGTTGATTAATTTTGTACAGACGGCCTTTGACTATAAGACAGATGGCGACCAGTTCGGTTATGAAAAGCCTTTCTTTGTAGACGAGCTGTTTTATTATCCTTATTCCGATTGTGAAGATCGTGCGGTATTGTATTCTTATCTGGTTCGCACGCTTATGGGACTTGATGTTGTATTGCTGGAGTATCCGAACCACATGGCAACGGCAGTCTGTTTTGATGAAAACATTGACGGAGACTATGTTACTGTGGGCGGAAAAAAATATATTATTTGTGATCCTACTTATATCGGGGCCTCTATCGGCCTTGCCATGTCGCAATTTAAGAATGTGGCTGCCAAAGTGTTGAGGTATTAATGTCTCTTGATTATAAAAACAATAGAATAATAACATTTTAACTAACAGAATCGGTTCGTTATTATAACTGCTGGTTCGCATTATTAATTTTATCACATTATGAAGAATATTAAAAAGTATTTGTTGGGCATTGTAATGATGGTTGTTTCTATGACCGCATTTGCTCAAGAGGATGCCTTTAGTGGAGATTGGCAAGGGGCAAATAAGGAAGGTGATTTAAAGGTTGCGTTAACATTGAATTGTGATGGTAACTGGCAGTTGAATCCTTATAATGAGAATGCCAGATGTAATGGCTTTATGGAGGTGAATATGGTGGAACCCAGCGGCAGAGAGTCTTTGTTGGCAACCTACGAGTTCTATGTCGAGGATATGAACGGAAATGAAGTGACTCTTTCTTTTGTGGGCGGACGTCCGGAGGTCGATGCCGGTATTTCCGGTCAATGCAAAATCGTTTATAAGGATGATAAATTGTCATTTGCCGGACTTGACAAAGGTGGAAAAGATGCTGCGTTTAATGGATTGAAGCTTGTAAAAAGCGGCAGCGGAGCCGATGCTATAGCTGATGCCGCTGCAGATGACGGAGTTCCTTTGGGAGTCAAGATATTGACAGTTCTCCAAATCATTCTGTATGGTGCTGTCGTTTTATTTATTGTGGGACATATGGCTTTCGTATGGTATAAGGGAGCCCGCTATAAAGAGGTTTTCACGGTAGAAGGTATGTTGAATAAACGTATTGCGGCCGGAATGCCGGAGAAGATGACGGATGAAGAGATAACGGACGCATGGAGGCTGATGGATGAGGCATTCGCTACTTGGACTGTGATTGAAAAAACAGGTGATGATGAATTCAGAAAGCCGACAAAGATGAAACAGATTAAGAGATCTGCTCTTTTGATTGATCAGGTTATCGCGATGTGTCCTACTGATGCCGATGTTATAGAGCGCTTAAATTCACTGACTGATGTGATTAATAGTGGTGAAGAACGTCATTTCGATGGTTCTAAAAAATTAATCTGGCTGGGTGTCATTGTGGGCATTTTGATGTATTGGATGATGGGAATCGGTATGATGTTCTCCACTTTAATAGCTACCGGTTTGTATATTGTAGCAAGTAGGACACCTCAGTTCCTGATCGATAAGCGGGCACTGCGTGGTGGTGGAAACATTCATAATGGCATTTTTGCCGGAGTATTTGGTTTATTGGCAGGAGCGCAGACAGTGCGGACAATATACAAATTTAATGATGGTCATAAGGAATATTCTGATGATCATTCACAACACTGGATTGCTCTGGCGATTGGTCTCGTAGTTTTATTTATATTGGCTATGATGATGGCATTTTGGGCGCTTCTGAACTATTTACGTAATTATGTTCTATACTTTTAACGGATAAAACTAGTAAGTTTGTTAGTGGCAGAATTGTAAGTAGTCCATCTGTCTTTTTATTCGAGCATTTTGTATTGTCCATCGTAAGGCGGTGGATTTGCTAGTCGGTGGTTTGACCGATACGATGGCGGAGGATATGGAGGATGGAAGAGGTAGTGACGGATGCACAGGACATCGGCTTATAGTCGGTAGCCTGTGCATCTTTTTTTGTTTATGGCGGACTTTGACTCTCCCAAACTTGCAAAATCGTTGCAATCGTTTCACAGAACCTTTCATGTCTTGATTTTTGTTCTAAAAGTATGATTCGAATTGTTTTCTAACTTTTATATTTGTCATCAGAAACGAACGACAATGAAACATGGTATCTATATATTGGCTATTCTTATGGCTTTATTAAGCCTTCCAGAAAGTGGGTATGCTTCGATTCCATTTTTCGCTGTTGCGAATGACACGATCCAACGGGTTGTGATACATTTTGATGCGAATGAAACGAGAGTGAATCCTAATTATAAAAGTAATAATCAGGTGATTGCGACTTTGGATTCTTTGTTTTTCGGGCATCTGAATACGAAATATATAAATGCGCTGAATGTGGAAACTTTTGTTTCTCCTGATGGTGACGAGTCTTATAATAGAAGTTTGATTGCCCGGAGAAATGATTCGATAAAGGAATTCTTGCAACGGTATAATTCGGATATTGGTGTTGATAAGATTCATTTTTTTTCAGAGGGAGAGAGTTGGTCGGAGTTTCGTAAGTTGGTGGCATCCGACTCCAACTTACCAGATCGGGAAGAAGTGCTGATATTGATTGATTATCATAAGAATGATGTCAATAAACGGAAGCAACTATTGCGAAAATTGAATCGGGGAATTGCTTACCGATACATTGTTCACAATATCTTTCCAGAACTGCGGAGATCGGTTATTACGATTGTCGGAGAAACTTCGAAATTAGGTAAAGAGGCTTTTGAACCGGTATCTTCTGTCTCCGGGTTGTTTGTTTCAAATCAGGAAGAGGCGCTTCCGAAAGATCAACCTGATAAGCCTGTGGGAGAAAGTGAAGAAAAACAGGCCTGTGAGGTCGATATATCGGAGGCAGAAGGGCCGGTGAAAAGCCAAACTGTACTTGCAGTGAAGAATAATCTGTTATATGATTTGGCATTGGCGCCAAATATAGAAGTGGAAATTCCGATAGGCGAGAGGTGGTCTTTGAATACTGAATATAAATGTCCATGGTGGCTGAATAGCAAACATGATTTCTGCTATCAACTCCTTTCGGGAGGGATGGAAGGACGTTGCTGGCTGGGAAACCGTCAGAAACGTAACCGATTGACCGGACATTTTATCGGACTTTATGCTGAAGGCGGGATATATGACTTCCAGCTGCGTGGAGACGGCTATCAAGGTAAGTATTACGGAGCTGCGGGAGTGACTTATGGATATGCACGGCAATTGGCACGGCATTTTTCCCTTGAATTCAGTCTTGGCATAGGGTATTTGACAACAGAATATAAAAAATATACTCCTTATGAGGGGGATATTGTATGGACAAATAGTGGGCGTTATAACTTTATTGGTCCTACCAAGGCGAAAGTTTCTTTGGTATGGTTGATAACAACGAAGAGATAGGAGGGCGTCATGCGAAATACAAGATACGGGTTTCTTGTGCTTTTGTCCTCGCTGCTGATGCTAACTGGATGTAGTCGTCGCGATATATTGGATGATTATCCCGTAAGTGGGGTAGATATAAAGCTGGATTGGGATGGAGTGACAGATCAACTGCCGGAGGGAGTTCGGGTGATTTTTTATCCGAAGAACGGAGATGGCAGGAAAGTAGATAAATACCTTTCGGTACGAGGTGGAGAAATGAAAGTTCCTCCGGGACGGTATTCGGTAGTAGTCTACAATTATAACACGGAATCTATACGAATCAGCGGCGAAGAGTCCTATGAAACGATAGAAGCCTATACGGGAAACTGCAATGGTTTAGGGATTGAAGGAACGGAAAAGATGGTTTGGTCACCGGATTCATTGTATGTGTTGAATATCGATGAGCTGAAAATAGAGAAGAGTGAAGAAGTGCTTCGCTTAGACTGGAAGTTGGAATCTGTGGTGAAGAAATATTCTTTTGCAGTAGAGGCTAAAGGCTTGGAGTATGTTGCAACAGTGGTAGGAAGCATTGATGGATTATCCGATTGTTACTGTATAGGCAAAGGTCGTGGAGTGTGTAGCTCACAACCTATCTACTTTGAGGTAAAGAAGGGAGACAATAAGGTAACGGCATCTTTCACTGCTTTCAAACAAGTAAAGGATATGACAATGCCGACGCGAATGTCAACATCAGAGAGAGAGACTTTTAGTGAGAAAGGTACTATAATATTAATATTGAAATTTATCAAAACAGATAATACAGTTCAGGAAGCAACAATTGATGTTACTGAAATAATAGGTACACTTGAAAATGCTGGAACAGGGGAAGATGGAAAACCAACCCCACCACCGGAGATTGAGTTACCGCCTGATGATAAGATTGAAGTTGATAAGCCGGAAACACCACCGAATCCTGATGGAGGTGGAGGAATGGGCGGCAATGTTGATGGATGGGGACCCGAAGATAATGTTGAGCTACCCGTGAATTAAATAAATGCTATAAACAAAATATAACAATATTATAAACTTAAAAAAAATACAGTTATGAAGAAGATTTTATTGGCAGTAACAGCTGCTTTAGCAATCACGAGTTGCTCACAGAATGAAGAATTTGAGAATACTGGACAGAATGCAGTCATAAACTTTGAGAGCATAGTCAGTAATGCTACAAGAGCCACGGAGATGAAGCTCGATGAATTAAAAACTCAAGGTTTTCATGTTTATGCATATAATACAGGTGATGTTGTTGTTGGAACTGGAACTTTAAATAAGTCGATAATGGAGAATGAACCTGTTTCATGGAATTCGGATGACAATAAATGGACATCTAATAATGCATATTACTGGCCTTCTCAGGGAAACATCCAATTTTTTGCATATTCTTCTTCTCGGTCATTAACACTAACAGCTACTGATACAGATCAGTATCCTACATTGGTTAATTATCAAATTGCTGATACGGCACCTAATCAGGAAGATTTGCTTGTGGCTAAAGTTACGGATAAGACAAAAGCAGATTTGAGTGTTAATTTCACGTTCTCACATGTACTTACGCAGATTCAATTTGCTATAAAATCAAAGCTTGATGATAAGTTAACATATACTGTATCTAAAATAGAAATAAATGGAGTGAATGATAAAGGAACATATAAATATGCTGATAATGTTTGGACTTCTTTGGAGGGATCTGCAACATATATTTATCCTTTGGATGATATTACTACTACAAATAATGCAGTTCAGGGAACAACGAGTAAAAATATTGGTACTGAATCTTTAATGTTATTGCCTCAAACATTGACAACAAGGAAAATGTTAGTAAGCTATAATGTTACTGATAAGAATGGTGATGAAGTGTATACAACAGGAGCTACTCCTAAAGAAGTTGATTTGAAGGATGCTATATGGGGAGTAGGTAAAAGTATACGTTATACATTGTCTCTAACAAATGATGCTGCAACTATTGGGTGGGTTGTTACCGATGTAGATAAATGGGCTGATGAGGATAATCAGGAAAAAGATCCTGTGGCTCCTGCAGTGTAATAACTAGTTGCATAGGAATATAGAATGCTTGAACATACCTTAATTTAAGAATCTTGAAGCCTAGTTTTTCTGATTTGAAAAACTAGGCTTTTCGATGTTCAAGTGAGTATCTCTTACCTAACCTCTTTTTCACTTTTCTCCCTTTTTTTATGGCAATATGAAAGATTTCATATATTTTTGTTTCTAACATTAATAAATGCAAACACAGCAAACATATGCCATCTATCTGTCAAGGAAATTGGGATTGTCAAGAATGTCCGAAAGCAGTGGACAATGCTATTACCCACATCATTCATCAGCGGGGTTTCTATAAGCTAGCTCAGAGGTGCGAGGAAAATTTTATTCTTTTTCTAATAAAGGGTGAGATATTGGTTAATAGTCAGGAGTATGCAGGTACAATGCTCAAAGAGGGTGAGTTTATTCTCCAAGCTATCGGTTCCAAATTTGAGATGTTAGCAATGACCGAGTGTGAATGTATCTATTATCGTTTTATTCAGCCGGAGATGTTTTGTGATTTCCGTTTCAATCATATAATGAAAGAGGTATCGCCACCGCTTATTTATTCCCCGTTAAAAATCATTCCTGAACTACGCTATTTTTTGGATGGTTCCATGACTTATCTGAAAGGAAATAAAGTCTGCCGGGACCTGTTGTCTCTTAAACGGAAAGAATTGGCATTTGTGTTAGGGTATTATTATTCTGATTATGACCTTTCGAGTCTTGTACATCCACTTTCTAAATATACAAGCAGCTTCCAGTATTTTGTCATTCAAAACTATAAGAAAGTAAAGACTGTGGAGGAACTGGCACAATTGGGTGGGTATACTCTTAGTACATTTCGCCGCATATTTAATAACGTCTTTCATGAACCTGTTTATGAATGGATGCTGGCGAGGCGTAAAGAGGGCATCCTGGATGACTTGAATAACCCCCAATATAGCATCTCGGAAATATGCTATAAGTATGGTTTTGAGTCCTTGCCTCATTTCTCTAATTTCTGTAAGAAGTCTTTTGGTGCTTCTCCGCGTAATTTACGTAGGCAAGATGTTTCATAAATGCAACTGTAAGATAAGTGCGGTTCATCAGTTTCGCATTAATAATAGAAATGCTCCGTTGATAATAAAGAAATCCCCTGTCGGACTAGCCGGCAGGGGATTCTGTCATTAATCAAATTAAGCTCTCACTATTGAAATTTAGCAATTTCTAGTCTTTTAATTTTGCGATGATGAAGTCGCGGTTCAAGCGAGCGATGTTGCTGATAGAAATGTTCTTCGGACATTCAGCTTCACAAGCACGAGTGTTTGTACAGTTACCGAAGCCCAGTTCGTCCATCTTTGACAACATAGCTTTTGCACGACGCAAAGCTTCCGGTTTACCTTGCGGTAGCAAGTTCAACTGGCTAACTTTTGCAGAAACGAACAACATAGCAGAACCATTTTTACATGCAGCTACACAAGCACCACAACCGATACAAGAAGCAGCATCCATAGCTTCGTCAGCGATAGGTTTCGCAATCAGGATAGCGTTAGCATCCTGCGGAGCACCTGTGCGTACGCTTACGTAACCACCAGCTTGCATAATCTTGTCATAAGCAGTACGGTCTACCATCAAGTCCTTGATGACAGGGAAACCGGCCGAACGCCAAGGTTCAACAGTGATGGTGTCACCATCGTTGAAACGACGCATGTAAATCTGGCAAGTAGTAGCACCTGTCGCAGGACCGTGCGGGTGTCCGTTGATGTAAAGAGAACACATACCGCAGATACCTTCGCGGCAGTCATGATCGAATACTACCGGTTCTTTTCTTTCGCTGATGAGCTGTTCGTTCAGAATATCCAGCATTTCGAGGAAGGAAGTATCGCCGGGGATATCTTTCATTTGGTAGGTTTCAAAAGCACCTTTAGCTTTCGGACCAGCTTGGCGCCATACCTTCAGTGTAAATGATATATTTTTATCCATTTTCTTCTAATTCTTTTAAATGTTTAACTTCACCGATTAGCTCTTGTAGTTACGAGTCTGAACCTTGATAGCTTCGTATACCAGTGGTTCTTTGTACAACACCGGAGCTTTTTCATCGTCACCTTGATATTCCCAGCATGCTACATAGAAGAAGTTTTCGTCATCACGTTTTGCTTCTCCTTCTTCAGTCTGGTATTCTTCACGGAAGTGACCACCACAACTTTCGTTACGGTTCAATGCATCGTAAGCAACAAGCTCACCCATAGTGATGAAGTCGTACAGACGGATTGCTTTGTCAAGCTCTACGTTCATACCTTCTTTAGAACCGGGGATAAACAAGTTTGTTTCGAATTCTTTGCGGATTTCTTTCAGTTCGGCGATACCTTTCTTCAAGCCTTCTGCCGTACGTCCCATACCTACATATTCCCACATGACATGACCCAGTTTCTTGTGGATAGAATCGACAGATTCTTTACCCTGGATGCTCATGAATTTGTCAATCTTAGCTTGAACAGCTTTTTCTGCTTCTGCAAATTCAGGAAGATCGGTAGAGAAACGAGGAACAGTGATCTGGTCTGCCAGATAGTTCTGGATGGTGTAAGGCAATACGAAGTAACCGTCAGCCAAACCTTGCATCAATGCAGAAGCACCGAGGCGGTTTGCACCATGGTCGGAGAAGTTACATTCACCGATAGCGAACAGACCCTTGATAGTGGTTTGCAGTTCGTAGTCTACCCAGATACCACCCATTGTATAGTGGATAGCCGGATAAATCATCATCGGGTTATAATATTTTACGCCATTAATTTCTTTTGCCAGTTCTCCCGGATTAACGTCAGTGATTTCCTCATACATATCGAAGAGGTTGCCATAACGTTGAAGAACGATGTCGATACCCAAGCGGTTGATAGCTTCAGAGAAGTCGAGGAATACGGCTAAACCGGTGTTGTTTACACCGAAACCTGCGTCGCAACGTTCTTTGGCAGCACGGCTGGCAACGTCACGCGGAACCAGGTTACCGAATGCCGGATAGCGGCGTTCCAAGTAATAGTCGCGGTCTTCTTCCGGAATATCACTTCCTTTGATTTCGCCTTTTTGGAGTTTTACGGCATCTTCTTTCTTCTTCGGAACCCAGATACGACCGTCGTTACGGAGAGATTCAGACATCAAAGTCAGCTTAGACTGTTTGTCACCGTGTACCGGGATACAAGTCGGGTGAATCTGAACGTATGCAGGATTTGCGAATACAGCACCCTTGCGGTAGCAAGAGATAGCAGCTGTACAGTTACAACCCATAGCGTTAGTAGACAGGAAGTAAGCGTTACCATAACCACCGGTAGCGATGACTACAGCGTGAGCGGCGAAACGTTCCAACTTACCTGTTACAAGATTTTTTGCGATGATACCGCGGGCACGTCCGTCAACGATGACAACATCCTGCATTTCATAGCGGGTGTACAGTTTAACAGTACCTACGTTTACCTGACGGCTCAATGCAGAGTAAGCACCCAGCAGTAACTGTTGACCTGTCTGGCCTTTAGCGTAGAAAGTACGGGATACCTGTGCGCCACCGAAAGAACGGTTATCCAGCGTACCACCATATTCGCGAGCGAAAGGAACACCTTGCGCTACACATTGGTCGATGATAGCGTTGGATACTTCAGCCAAACGATATACGTTTGCTTCACGGGCACGATAGTCGCCACCTTTCACTGTATCGTAGAACAGACGGTAAACCGAGTCACCATCATTTTGATAATTCTTTGCAGCATTGATACCACCCTGTGCAGCGATAGAGTGTGCACGACGGGGAGAATCCTGAATACAGAAATTGAATACTCTGAAACCCATTTCACCAAGTGAAGCAGCGGCAGAAGCACCTGCCAGACCCGTACCCACAACGATGATGTCCAAACGACGTTTATTAGCGGGATTCACCAATTTCTGGTGAGCTTTATAGTTGGTCCATTTCTCAGCCACCGGGCCTTCTGGAATTTTTGAATCTATCTTGATCATAATATTATTTACAATTTAATCATTTACAATTTACTATTTAGCAAGCACCGCCACAAATCAGTGTTTTCACGAAGAATACCACTACTACCAGTGCGAAACCGAGTACAACAATCGTAGAATAGATGTTAGAAATGCATTTCCAACGATTGATCCATACTTTGTTGTTCCATCCCAGTGATTGCATAGAGCTCCAGAAACCGTGAGTCAGGTGGAACCACAAAGCAAACAGCCAAACGAGGTAAAGAACTACGTAAACCGGGCAAGAGAAAGTCTGCTGGATGTGATAAGCACCGTTAGCGGCATAAGCCAGCGTCAGTGTATCAGCGTGCATGCCCATGTTGTGCATCAGTTCCGGCAACTGCATTTTTGCCCAGAAGTTGAAGAGGTGCAAACCAAGACCTACAATAACGATCAGACCCAGCACCAACATGTTTTGAGATGCCCATTCTACAGTTTTTGGTTTGTCAACCACTGCATAGCGTTCGCTACCACGCGCTTTGCGATTCTGCATGGTCAGCCAGAATGCGTAGATAATGTGAATAACGAAAAGAGCAGCCAGTCCTGCGGTAGCCACTAATGCATACCAGTTTGCTCCCAGGAACTCACAAATCATGTTGTAACCATCAGCCGAGATGATCGCAACCAAGTTCATCGCCATGTGAAATGTTAGAAACAGGACAAGGGCGATACCGGTAACGCTCATCACCACTTTCCTTCCTACAGATGAATTACTTAACCACATAAATGATTGAATTTAAATTATTTAATTGTTAGAACTAAAATTTCGACGTTTTACACCTCTTACGGACTGCAAAAATAGGGGAAATAGATTGATTGAGCAAGGAATTAAAGAAATAATTCTTTAATAATGGATCAATACGCTAATGTGTCAATATGCCAGCCAGTATGCGTGCATAGTGCAACTGATTGGCACATTCGTAGGATGGGGCTGTTTATTGTATCTTTCCGATTTTCTCACCGCCGGCTGCTTTTTTGCGTAAAGCGCGTGGGGTATCGCCAAAAGAGTCTTTACAGAAGTGTGCGAAATGCGACAGGGAGTCGAATCCGTATTTGTTACAGATTTCGGTGATTCGCATTTTGGTGTGTTGCAGGTCTTCCAAGATTCCTTCTCGTTTCTTTTCCAGTATCCATTCGTATACGGGCACACCATAGAGGTTTTTGAAAAGTCGGCGGAAAGTAGTGGTCGTATATCCTCCCAGATGTGCAAATTCTTCTACGTTCTTCACGTTGCTGTAATTCTGCATGACGAAATAGTGGAAACTTTCCGTATACGTGCTGATTGGATAGAAGAATGAACCTAGTTGGGGCAGCGGATAGAAGTTGGTAATCAAGAAAACCAATTCTTTGCATTTTAAGTCGATATACTTGCTGCAAGGGTTTTCTTCAGCGAGGAATTCGGGCATACTGGTGACAAGGTGGTAAAGTCTTTCACTCATAATCAGTGGAGTGTAGGTCAAAGGAGCTTCCGCCTGTTCCATCATTTCTTTATACCGGTCTTCGCAGAGCAGAGGCAGTTCGTTGAACCAGTAGACAACGTATTCAACATCTGTCAGTGCCAGTATTTCGACCTTGGAGCCAATAGCTTGCAAAACAATTTGTCTTTCGCGTAACGTTATTCCGGGATGCTCTTCGCTATTGATAAGTAATTCGCCCTTTATCATAAAAAGCATACAGTTCTGTGTACACTTATCCTTGGGGATATGCTCTCCTTTAGGTAAGTTTCTATATATAAGGATATTCTCAACACTTTTGGGACATCCTGTACAGTTGGTATATTGTATGCAAAATGAATCTTTTGGCATGAGTCTTATGCGTGATTTATTATCTTGACGGAACAAAGATAGGTTTTTTTTGCGGAAAATGGAACTCTTTCTTTTATTTATGTTTTAGTAGAAACCTTTGTATGGCGGTCTTTAAATGTAGTGGAATGAATTTATAACTAAATATTGCAACTTTATTATGAAAGACAAAAAGGTCTTATTAAACATGGCCGGTAAGATTATTTTCATATTATCAGGAAAGGTTGTTCGCTGTCTTGCTGCTTTCGATGAAAGTAGGGTCGTGGTATTTTGGGCATCCGTAATTTTAAAGAAGGCATTATCTTTGCCGTTGATAAAAAAATAGGTGACGAATATGAAACTATCATGAAATATGTAACCCCAACCAGATAAGCCATCTGTCCGATGATGAAATAGAAAAACAGCCAATTTCGCACCTCCATAGTCCCACTTCAGTGCTGTCGAGAGATATAACAGATATGCTTTATCAAAACAGCATTATAAAAATATGTCCCGAAACCGATTTAGAGTGTTTTACTGATATAGATAATGAGAGATACCTCGCCGCAAGGTGTCTCTCATTTATGATCAGGAATACCATTTTGCTGACGTCGGCAAAATGTTCGGTAGTGCCTTCTTGGGTACTTTTGTCATACTCTTTACTTTATTGCTGTATAGTATTTGCTTCATCCTCTTTTATCTCTGCTTTGCCATAATATCCCGGCATCGGCGCGTAAATCGGATTATAATAAGTATTGATATTCTTCAACTTTTTCTCCTCTTCCTTCAGCCGTTTGATTTGTCGTGCGGCAGTGGTAGAGGTAAATCCGCATAACCCTTGAAAGTCACGACGGGTTAATACAGGGTTACTCTTGAAATAGTCTGTCAGTAGTTTGTCTATTTCATCATTTGAGTGGGAGGCAGAATGGCATCTTAGTTTGCTTCGTTCCATATGAACAACACTGACAGACCTTTTCAATTTAGCGTCTGCTTTGAAACTGATGTTGGCTTTGAGTTTCATCTGATTCACTTTTAGTTTGGGCGAAGTGATGGGTTCTTTGCTGTTCAGTTTTACTTGAAAATAACCGATGCCATCCAGATGGACACTTTCTCCTTCCCGGAGACGATCTCCCATAAAATGACTTAGAGATTCGAGGACTGACTTCACATCTCCCTCAGTCAGAGAGGTGGCTATCTGGATTTCTTTTGCCAGATAGTCTGTGTTAATGTGTTGGAAGTTGACTACACGTGCGTGATACACTTCTTTACCTTCCTCGTCTTTCGGGCGGGGAGTCTTGTACAATTCAAATTGTATTGCCATTATTTATTTGTTTTCGCCTTATACGACTACGTACCTTTAATTTTCCGTTGTAGGCCTATAAGGACATTGTTTTCTGTTGTTGCGAAGCTAATCGATCATCTTCGGACTTAGGGGGAGGGTTTTATATAGCTGTTGTTTGTTTGCTATCAAGCGGCTTTTATAAGTTATCCTGCCTTTATTCTTGGACTAAGGCGTAGGGATAGTTGTCTTCCGGTGCCTTTATCATTAGTTTCCCACGGCCGTGGTAGGAATTCGCCACGGCCATGAAGAATGAACTATATCAGTAGCAAAGATAAACTATATCAGGGAGAAAAGCAAACTATCTCTGCTTGTTTGAGGTATTTATGCGCCTTGTTCTATCTGATAGATATAGAGTAGGGGAGAATTAAACTATTTTACTGCGCTAACAGTGGTATTATCTGAAAATATAGTTATATTTGTAGCGTGTCTTCAGAGAGAAGATACGTTTGTTTTGAATTGGAGAAAGTGTTTTTATTATCTGCCTTAGAAAATCTGGTAAATTTGGTAATCGCAGGTAATAAGTGACCGGTCTCCACGTCTATGTCGTATATATATTTGTTATATATCCCAACGGGCGTGGAGCTATTGCTTATTATTCGATTACGGGCTTACCAGAGCCTTCTAGGGGATAGTACAGTAATAGTTTCCGCGCCTTTTTCATTGGTATACGGAAACACATAATTAAAAAAGATATTATGAGTAATCTTACTTGTTCCCGTTCCTGCCTGATGAAGCACGATTTAGAACGCTCCGTCGACAAACTTTTCTTCTTGAAAGAAAACTGGCCTGGCTTTGCACAGATTGAAAATGTAGACCGATTGTCAAAACTAGAATTGCAGTGTTCCCTCTGTCTATTGGATATAGTGATAGATGGGCTGTCTAAAGAAGAGTTCTCATGCCCGAATAAAGAATTGATCCGTTTGGTCATTATGTATGTATACATTCAGGAGAGGTTTGAACTATGCACGATTAAAGAATTGCATACTAAATTGGTGAAGAGTAGCGTACGCACGAAAAAGAAGTGGTTCATGAAACCGTAATTCTCTCTTTTCATCTTCCAGTCAATAAGAATACAATTCAATCTCTTATCTTTCAGATTTATCTCTCTATTTGACCTTTCGAGACTAAAATACCAGCCTTTGATACAATTTTCCATGATTCAAAAGCTGGTATTTCCCACCTTTGCCGCATAAAACTTTAATTCTGTAACCAGTAAATTTTAATATTATGAACCATATTCATAGTTATCTATTCAGTTTTCTATGTTTATTCTGCGGCGTTTATTCTTTATCAGCTTGTGAGGATGAAAAGTTAGTGGCTGCGCAAGATACTTCGGCAGAATCCGGACAGACAAGGAACAGTCAGGACGAGTCTTATGTAGAGGGTGTTGCAGCTCCTTATTCCGATGCCATTTATCCGATGGATTATGTTCCGAGAGAAGAGACAAGGCAGGAAGTACTGGAACGAGACACCAGGGTGAGAAAGCGTATTTCTGACTTTTGGATAAACTTAAATACGGCGATCACAGGCAATACTCTTAATGCATGGATTGATAATTTTACGAAAATAGCTACTAAGGAACGCAGTCCGTATCTAGACCTTACTTACCTTTGTGTTGACTATAACTGCCCTCAACTGAAAAAACTTCTGGTTACGAAAATCAAAGATGACATTAAAGTTCAGTATAAGATATTACTTCAAGAGATAGAAATAGATAAGAAAAACGGGCAAAGCGGCAGTTTGAGGGATCTCAACACCACACAGCCGGCGGGCATTATCATGGAAGATGCCTATTGTCTGAAACGCTTGGGAGCCTATAAAGGAGAAATCAAACTCTTTATTGAATCTGTCATCGACACTCATGTGGAGGGAAAAGCCAATTATTATAAAGGAGATTATCTGTCGACAGGATACAACAAGGAGCTGTTCGCTTTGAACGTTGCATTTTGGGTGAAGATGCTGTATAGCGACGACTCCACCAAATATCCGTTATGCAAAACCTCGTTTAATACGGTATACAATGCACTCCTTAATTATTCTTACGATGCTGACAATTCACCTCATTATGACGCAAATACCGGCTTCAACCTGCTCTTGCATTGGGGATTGCTCCTGAACGATGAGGCCGGACTGAAAAACAGTATCCATATCAAGCGTATCATGGATCGCATGAGCCGTACCATTATGAACTCGGGGCAAACTGCCGGATGGGGAAAACTCATGGGAGGAGTGTATGAAGGAGGAAGAGAATATTTGCTGGATGCCGGTATTGGGATGACTTGGTGTCTGAAAGTGGGATATCGCTTATTCAAAGATCCGTATTACCTGTACATGGCTCGTAAGTATGAAGACTTCCGTTTCAATGTGGGTTGTACCCAATGGAACAATGACTACATCGACCTCTATCCCATCGACATCAACCGCAAAGATACCGATGCCGATGTCCCCGCTCAACAAACCTCCTCTTTACTCACTCCCCGCATCACTTCGAAGAGCAAATATGACGGTCTGTTGTTGGGTCGGGGAGACAGGGATTACAAGCAAGTGCAGGATAAATTGATCCTTTCTACCGGACATCATCCGCGTGCGCCTTATATGCTGATGGATTTAAGTTATACACAACACAAGGCAGCTCCCGACCATCGCATTGGGATAGACAACTTTATCTTCAACGGAACGCACGTCTGCACCTATTTGGGACGTCCGGCAGAAGGCTTCCGCATCAACCGGCCTTTTATCGCACCCAAAAGCTTGAGCGAGAATTTCCCGATATTCAATATACCGGAGGCGGAAGTAGAGCCGAACGCATCTTATTACAGTAGACTGGGATTTGATTCGCGTTTTGATTATGTGATAGGCAATTATGCGGTCAAGCAGCTTTCTGAAGATGTGGCTTATGGCGAAGTAGAATATACCCGCTTCCAGTATGAAGGCATTAGCGCAAAGAGAAAGATGTTGTTGCTGAACAATGGCGTTCTTATTGTTTACGACAAGGTTGCCTCGGCTGCCGGGAACAACCGGAAAGATGTGGTCGGTGTACTGTATAATGTGTGGCCGTCTGTAGCTAAGACTGGAAAGAATTGGCTGTTGCAAGGAGTACACAAGAGTAGCATGGTGAAACTGGATAGTCGATACGACTTTACAGGACAGACACTTTTCTATTTTCCGCGAACAAAGAACAATAATACCATGAGCGTGAAGACCGATCCGCTGCGCAACAATAAAAGCATTAGTTCGGTACTCTGCTCGCAGACCGAACTTAACAGTGGCGAAGATGCCGAATTCATCACGCTGATTATACCGATGAGAAAACCTGACGAGGTAGAGACATTTGTTAGTGGTATATCGGTGGCTAAAGAGGGTTCCGTTTATACGGTATCTATACCAAGCCCCAGTGGAACGGCTATTGTTGCCATTCTGTCCCCTACCGAGGCATCGGTGACTACCGGGATTTGAACAATGATTATCTAATTTATATCTATTAATAACTTAATTTTTAGTATTATGAGAATGCTTAAATCAATCTGTGCAGCTTCGCTTTTATCGTTCGCAGCGATAAGTGTTGCAAGTTGCAGCAGTAATAGCAATGAAGACGAGATTCCCGCAGATGGTCTTACGAGAATCAGGGTGACAATGAATTCTCTGAACACCAGGTTGGGATACGTCGATCAGGCGGATGGCCTCATTACCAGTTGGACGAGAAACGATGCTTTTCGAATCATACCGGATAATGGCAACGAGAGTCAGGTCTTTACGTTGGCCGAAGGAGCAGGCACACCGGTCGGTACTTTTGTAGGGACGGCTCCTGAAGTGGGCGATGGTACATATACAGTGTTATTTCCAAGTACGCTTCAATCGGTAGAGGAATTTGATACTTTCTCTTTTGCAGGTCAGCAGCAGGATGGAAGCTCAAACGTCAAAGGGATTGCTGCTTATCATACTGTGAAACTGGCCGGCACAACATCCGATTATACTGCGTTCAGTTTTGCAAATGCGGTACAATCTTCCGTGATGGTGTTGTCGTTCAAGAAGTTGCCGGATTATGTCGGTTCGCCTACTCAAATCACTTTGACGGCGGACGAAAACTGTCTGCCAACCACCAATGTTACTGTGTCGAACGAAATCTCTCTGAAGCTGGTCAATATGACGGCATCTCCCACGCTGACAGCTTATCTGGTGCTTGGAGCTAATCCCGGCAATGCAAAACTGTCTGCCGGCAAACAACTGAAAATCAACGTAACCGGTACTACGGGCAGATGTTATAAAACCTTTGTTATGGAGTCTGATGTCGTTTTTGCTGGAGGCAAACGCCATGTTATCAATATCAGTAACTGGGATCTGGATGATACACCGATAGACAAAGACATCATCGTTACCGTTCCTTCGTTTGGCGATGGAGTGATATTGGATGATTCTAATACTTCGACAGGCGGAAATACTCCGTCTTTTGGGGGAGGAATTAATATTGAAGATTAATTAGATAGAAAGTTCAAGTAGTTTAATTTAATACAAAGGAAAAATGAAAACAATAAAATCAGTATCACTCTTGGCTGCTTTGGCAGGCATCGTTATAACGGGTTGCAGCAATGAAGATATGCTAGAGAATAATCATAATAACGCATTATCATACAATCAGATCTCAATCAAAGCATATACAGACAATGACGCCCAAACCCGTATGGGATATGAAGACAATGGTTCTGCCGTTGCTATCAAATGGACGGAAGGCGATGCTTTCACTATTATTCCGGCAAAAGCGGGTGCTGATGCACAGGTCTTTACGCTGGCGGAAGGAGCAAATACAAATGCCGGCACTTTTAACGGTTACGCTCCTGATGTAGACGCCAGCGGATATACCGTATTGTATCCGGCTAAATTGGCTAATACGGCTGCATTTGATGCGTTTTCGTACAGTGGGCAGGCGCAGAACGGCAACGATAATACGGTTCACCTGGCTGCATTCCATACCATTAAGTTGGCGGTCAATTCATCTGATGTTACTTCTATCAACTTTGGAGATGCGGCTACAGTGCAATCATCACTGTTGGTGCTCAATCTCAAGAATCTGCCTGAAGGAGTGGGAACGCCACAATCAGTTGCGATTCATGCGGAGGAGGCTTGTCTGGCCGTAACCAACAACACCGTAGGAACAGATGTTTCATTGAATCTGAACGGCTTCTCGGCAATCACGTCTGGAAATAACAGCATCAAGGCTTATCTGATGTTAGGCGCCAATGGAGATAATGCCGCTTGTGCCGAAGGAAAGAAACTGACCGTTACTCTAGTAGGTTCAGATGGAAGTTATACTGCTAGTTTTACCGCTCCTGCAGGTGGTCTTTGCTTTGCCGGAGGAAAAAGAAACAGCATCACAGCGTCGAAGTGGGAAGCGGACGAAGTGGAAGAGGAAGTACCATATCTTTTTGATATGACAAAAGGCTGGACGGTTTCAAGTGCTACGGTAGACTATGTGGACGGATATGTTAAATTGACATCGACAGCGGCAAACAGATATAACAGATGCGATTCCAATCTGAAGGGACTTAGTCTGGCTATGTCATTACTGGGCAATAAAGTGATTTATTACCGGGCGAAAGCGACCCAGGGAACAATAATCACTGCGAACAACGCGAAGGTTTCTGTGTATATCGACGGCAAAATAAACGTTGATGGTACAGAGGGGATTGTAACAATCACTCAATACAAAGGCGAAGAACTAGGGACAGACCAGGAAGGTTATCAGTGGTATGCTTTCGATTTGTCGAAGCTTGGAACAGAAGGGCATACAGCGGAAATGAAATTCAGACCGGATGGAGAAACCTCGGACACCACCTACAAATCGGGTTCGGATCTGTATGATGCTTTGATTGCGGCTGCAAAAGATATGATGGCAGTGGAAGGAGCAACTTTCAATCGCTTGGATTTCATCATGATATCAGACTTGGGCGATAAAAGTAAGTTTGAATCGTTCCTTGTGAAAGAAGTCGGCGTAGCTTCCTTGTCCGTAGTTAAAAAGAAAATACAAAAATAATAAAACTCAATCATTATGAAAAATATAAAGAAACAATCACTGTTGGGAATAATCGTATTTATGGCTCTATTCCTTGTTGCAGGAACGACCTCAATGGTGGCACAATCAGTATCCTGTACCCCTTGGGATTTATCCTCAAATGGCAACTGGCAATTAAAGGAAGGCTCTATCGATTACAACGCTAAAGGTATTACCTTTACCGCCGACAATGGAAAACGTTGCAATCCATCCAGCAAAACGACTCATGCTGTAAATAGCAAATCAGTTATTTATTACAAGGTAAAGGCTGATAAGGCAAATTTAAGTATCAGGGATGCCAAAATATCTATCTTTATTCCAAATTACTCACTGAATGGAGAAGAAGGGACATTGATGATTAAACAGTTGAGAGGATACGAATTGGGTAAAGATAAGAGTGGATTTACATGGATTGCTTTCGACCTTTCCAAGTTGGGTGCAGACGCTAAAAAGCAAGGTGTGTATACGTATGAATTTCAGGTGAAAGGGAAACCGAAGGTTTTATACACCAGTGAAGATGATGACATCAAAATTTACAACAAGATTCTGAAAGACCTCAAAAAGAATGAGTATAAGGGCAATCGTTTCGACTTTATCCTGATTTCGAAATTGGATAAAGATCAGGGTAACGAGTCTTTCACGATGGAAGAATTGGGAAATGCTGAATCTATCGGTGAGGTAAAAGCAAAAATAAACAAGTAAAAGTGAGATGCCCCTAATGAGTTGTGCGAGTCAGTGATGATGTAGCTTGTGGGAGAGCTCGGTATTGTGCCGGGCTCTTTCCGTTTGATCCTGTCTTGTTGATTGGCAATGGAGTTTCTTGTTAAAATCCGCTTGAGTGGCATGATTTTAGAAAAAGGGATATTATCTTTGCCGGGTGTCGTTAATGCAATCAAATTTATCTGATCTTATGAAATTCTATATATTGGCAATTGTTATTGTGATAAATATAACTGCAAATGCACAAATGTATGTGGGTTCGGCCTACTATCCGGAACAGCTTTCGAAGGAAAGAATAGATAAAGATGCTTCTTTGATGCAGGAGGCACATCTGAATATGGTACGTATAGGAGATTTTGCTTGGAGTTCATTGGAGAGTGAGGATGGAAATTTCTCTTTCGAATGGATGGACAACGCAATTCATACGTTGCAGAAGAAAGGAATTCAGACTCTACTGTGTACCCCTACGGCTGCTATTCCCAAATGGATGTGTGACGTGCATCCCGATATAATGCAAGTACAGGTGGATGGGCAGCGGAAAGCATACGGCCGTCGTCGTCATGCCTGCTATAGTAACGAGGCTTATCGCACTTATTGCGTCCGTATTGTCCGCGAATTAGCGGCGAGATACAAGGAGAACCCGGCTGTTATCGGTTTCCAGATAGATAATGAAATGACAACAGAGGATCCATATTGCTATTGTGAGAATTGTAGGATGCGTTTTGTAGAATGGTTACAGAAGAAGTATAAGACTATCGGGAAGCTCAACCAGTCATGGGGAACTACTTTCTGGAGCGAAACTTTGAATTCTTTCAGCCAGGCATGGTTGCCCCGTCGCATGGACAATCCCGCTATTTACTTGGATTATCAACGTTTCGTCTCGGACTGTACGCTCGATTTTTATCGTATGCAGCGGGATGAAATAAAGAAAATAGCTCCCCGAATGCTTTGTACCACTAATGTGGGCGGAGGAGGATTTGTGACGACGATTGATCTCTATCAGCTTGGTAAAGAGTGTGATGTATTGTCCATAGACAATTATCCTATCAACTGTACTGTAGAGAATCTGTATGGCAACAATGTGGGGCAGCCTTTTGAACCGTCGATGGTGTCTTTTGCCTTGCAGCAGATTCGTGGGGGACGAAAGGAGAATATATGGGTGACAGAAGAGCAAGTGGGACGCACTGCCTTGACACAAAGAGAGATTGTACCCGATGGTATCGTTCGTTTGTGGACACATCAGCAATTGGCTTATGGATGTAATATGTCCGTGTTCTTTCCTTTCAGGGCATTCGAGTCTGCTCATGAACATTTGATGGCAGGCGTGGTGGAATCCGATTATGTGAAGCGGGATAAATATCAGGAAATACAGCAGACCGCCCATGAAGTACGGGCGTTGTACGCAAAGACCGGAAAGCTCTTGCCAATTGCCCGTGTAGCTATCATTCGGGACTTTGATGCGGACTGGACCTTTGAAAATGGGTATACTTTTTGTCCCGATTTGAAATATTTGAGGGAGGTATACGCTTATTATAAAGCTTTGCGCTCTCGTTCGGTAATGGTGGATATGGTATCTCCAGACGCTGATCTGTCGCCATATGATTGTGTCATTATTCCCTATTTGGCTTTGGTCGCACCGGACTTTCCGGAGAAAATAGAAACAAAGGTGAAAAAAGGGGCTACTGTGGTGATGACTTGTCTCACCGGAGTACGCGATAAAGAATTTCACAAATTTGATGGAGGGGTTTACCAACCCTTGCAGCGGTTGGCGGGAATTGAAATCGAGCGGCAGGAAGCTCTTTTCGGACGAAAGCACAATACACTGGATTACGTTGATTCTACGGCAATATGTAAATATTGGTTTGATAAGGTTAAGCCTGTGCAGGCTACTGTTTTATCCCGGTATAATGGAGCTTATTTCAAAGACGCTCCTGCCATTACTTGTAATCGGGTAGGTGATGGGAAAATGTATTATGTTGCCACTGTACCCGAACAAAAAGTGATTGATCAATTAATGAATGTGGTCATCTCCGAAACCTCACTAAAGCCGATTGCTCACCATGCCAGTCCGTTAATGGAAATAGCGGAATTGCAAGATATGAAAGGAAACTCATATCTTTATCTGATTAACTTCTCTGGTGACTTGCAGCAGGTGGTACTCAACTATCCGGGCAACGATGTGATGACGGGAGAAGAATGGAAAGCGGGAACTGTTTCCGTAAATCCGATGGAATATAAAGTATTAAGAATAAAGAAGTAAGTATAAGTGTCTAATACCATAGGAATCTGTCTTAAATCAATGTTGATGAAGAAAATAATCATATTACTCATACTCATCGCAAGTAGCATAAATGCTCTTTTCGCGGAGAGTTCTTACCGTTCATATTCGGTTATTGACGGACTGTCCAACAGTACGGTAAAAGCTATTTATCAGGATGAAATGGGTTATATATGGCTAGGTACCAAGGATGGACTGAATCGTCTGGACGGCTATGAAATAAAGAGTTTCTTTTATGAATCGGAAGAGACGGTCAGGCAATCCAATGACATTGTCAGTATCACGGGCGACGGGCAGGGAAGAATGTGGATCGGTACTTTCAATGGGGTGACTTTGTTTGATACGTTTGCGGAAAGATTTATCGATTTGAATACGCTCTATCAAGGTGATGAACTCCCTCGCGGAGTAGTGGTCGGATTGTGGATAGCACCGGATAAGGCCGTCTGGGTGGTTACCAAAATGGGAGTTTATGTATTGCGGGATGGGAAATGCATTTGTATGGAGGACTTGAAAGGATTGTACATCAACAGCATGGCTCCCTGTACGGACGAATCCCTTCTCTTGAATGTGGCTAATAAAGGTATTCTTAGGCTGGATACCCGCACTTCCGATTACTCGTATATTCTTGACGGACCGGACTATCCGGCTTTCCTGAAGATTTTTCTGGATGCGAAAGGGCGTACCTGGCTGGCTTCAAGCTTGGGAAATTTGCAACTCTACGATTGTCCTACTCGTACAGTGACGAAGATTAAAGTGAAGCTCCCTGCCGATATGGGATTATGGGAAGGGCAGGTGCATGATATAAAGGTATATAATGATTCGACATTGTTGCTTGCAACCGATAACGGATTGGCAGTAATGGATGAATATACCTATACCGTTCGCCGGACATTTGAAGAACGTATTCCTGTGGGGCTGTTGTCAACACGTCGTTTGATGGCTCTTTATAAAGACAGACAGGGATCGTTATGGTTCGGTACTTTCAACGAGGGTGCCTTGTTTTATAATTCCGGGCAATACCTGTTCCGGTATCATTCGCTGACTACCAATGTTAATCAGCCGGTAAGGGTTAATGGTAAGTTGATAGAAGCGCAGGGCAAGTTATGGATCGGCCACAATAGCGGAATCTGTACATTGAGTCTTGCCGATGGCAAGGTTGAAAACATTCCGTTGCCAATGGGGAAAAATTGTACGGGAGAGGATGAAGTATACTATATGTTTCGGAACAGTGAAGATGAAGTGCTTTTCTATGTGTTAAATAAAGGAGTTTATTCCTTGAACTTGAAAACTCTTTCTATTAGCAGGCAGATGACCGCACTTTCGCCCAATGCGCAGATACGTGCGATGGCAAAGGATACATTGGGTAATATCTGGATTGCCGAAAACGAACTTTCCTGTTATAATCCGCAGACGCAGACACTTAGCCGTTCTTTTTCTACGAATCAGGATGGAGACACTCGATTCATGCTGACGCAGGATTTATTGCCTTATGGCACTACCATGCTGGTTGGCGGACGTACCAGTGGCGTATGGAAATTTCCTTATCATGCTAAGGAGGCTGCTCATTATTTCAAAGGTGAGCAGATTGATTTCAGTGTTCTGAAGAACAAAAACGTCAGTCTTCTTTATTTGGATAGCAATCAATATCTTTGGATCGGTACTTATAATCTAGGTGTATATCGTTGTCACTTGGAGAAAGGAACTATCGAACATTTCGGAGTGAAAGAAGGATTGATACACAATTCCGTATGTGGCGTACTGGAAGATCCGACAACGGGAGATTTTTGGATATCTACCGTCGTTGGGTTATCGCGACTATCTGTGAAAGACGCGAAGATTGTCAATTATACAAAAGACACCGGCTTTCCGTTGAATGAGGTATCCAGAAACGCTTTACTCCAAACAGAGGACGGACGGATTTATATTGGTGGAAACAATGGCATTGCGGAGTTTTCTCCTGAAGAAATTGTTGCCCAACAAGAAAAGTTGTTGCCGGTGGTGCGCATATCTTCTGTCAATAGTCTGGATTCGGACGAGGGCACAGATCAGGTGAAATTTGATAATGCACGCAGTTTGGAGCATGTGGAACTTTCCTACAAGAATGCGGCTGTCTCCATTAAGTTTTCTCCGTTGGATTATATCTTTCCGAAGGGGTATAAATATGTTTACCAAATGGAAGGACTGGATAAGAACTGGAATTATATTGAACGTAATGAAGTCATTTATTCGCATTTGCCTGCCGGGCATTATACTTTTTATGTAAAAGCGTGCAATAGTAATGGTGAATGGGGCGAAAGTAGTGCGGTGGATGTAGTTGTGTATCCACCTATTTGGTTGACCGGATGGGCGAAAATGATTTATGTTTTGTTGGCACTTACACTGGCCGGTGCTTTAATGTATTATCTGTATAAGCGGAAGACCGCCAAGTATAAAAGAAGAATAGAAGAAATAGAGAAGGAAAACACCGAACGCAATTACCGAATGAAAATTGAACTTTTCACAAACTTCTCTCATGAACTTCGCACACCGCTGACTTTGATTACCGGTCCGTCAGAAGACATCTTGCAGGATGAAACGTTGCCCGGCAAATTCTTGTTCCCCATGAAGCAGATTTATAAGAACTCCAATCGGTTGTTGTTGCTTGTCAATCAGTTGATGGACTTCCGGAAGCTGGAGTATGGGGCTATGATGTTGAAATTGAGTCGGGTTAATATAGGAACTTTCCTGACCAGCCAGATCGACAGCTTCTCTGACTTGCTACATAAGAAAGAATTGACTATTGAATATAAGAACACCTATTATGGTGATGATCTTTGGATTGATATGGATTTGATGGAGAAGGTAGTGTTCAATCTCTTGTCCAATGCAGTGAAACATTCACCCAAAGAGACGCAGATAAAAGTACGTTCATTGGAAAAAGAAAACCATGTGGTGATTTCTGTGAAGGATTGTGGAGAAGGTATCTCGGAAGAGAATCTGTCGAAAATATTCGATCCTTTTTTTCAGGTGGAGCAGGGAAGTAAAGCCGATTTATTTGGTAGTGGTATCGGGCTGAACATGGCGCAATATGTGGTGAAGTTGCACAAAGGAAGGATATGGGCGGAGAGTGTCTTTGGTCATGGCTCCGAGTTCTTTGTAGAGTTGAACTTAGGAAGGGAATGTTTCGCTGAAGCCAATGTGGAATTTGTAGAGACACATGAAGATACGTATTTGGAAAAGATAAAACGGGAATGTATTGCGCCCATCGAGGAAGAAAATGCTGTGGCATCGGACAATGACGACCGATGTCGTGTGCTGGTAGTGGAAGATGATGATGATATGCGCCAGTATGTCGCTTCTATATTGTCGAAGCAGTACATCGTATCGGAAGCTGTTAATGGGAAAGATGCGTTGGAAATGGCTATCGAGCAAATTCCCGATTTGATTGTCAGTGATGTGATGATGCCTGTAATGGATGGGCTCGAGCTGTGTAAGGCAATCAAGGGAGAAATGACTACCGCTCACATTCCTGTGGTGCTGTTGACAGCCAAAGCGCTGAATGAACATATTGAAGAAGGGTATGGAGCGATGGCGGACGATTATGTGTTGAAACCGTTTGCACCTAAAGTTCTGTTGGCTAAATTGGAGAGTATCATCAAGAACCGTAATCGGCTTCGTCAGCTTTTCAGTGAAAAACTGGATGCTATCGAGGTGCCTGTTGACGAATTGAGTGCGGAGGATGAGTTTTTGCAACAGTTAATGGAGCTGATTCGCGAAAAAGCACAAGATCCCGATTTATCAGTTAATGATCTGCACGAAGCGTTGGGAATGAGTCGTTCGCAATTCTTTCGTAAAATAAAAGCTATTTCAGATGTATCACCTAATAAGTTAATATTGAATGTACGTATGAAGTTGGCTGCCGAGAAGTTGGCGACTGGTAAATATACCGTTTCCGAGGTGGCTTATGATGTCGGATATTCTGACCCCTCTTATTTCAGTAAAGTGTTTAAATCGACTTATAACATAGCACCTGCCAATTACCTTAAGCAATATGTATAAAAGCATATTTCTATGGTAAAAACGTCCCAAAAGATAACTTTGGGACGTTTTTACAGGTCTTTGATACTATTCCCCAAGTGAGATGAATGAACATTATCTATGTTTGCGCCGCTAAGGAATAGTAAACGATTTATTAACCTTGTAAAATTTAGTGTATGAACGACAAAAACAATCTAAAGAAGAGTTCCGGCAGGAAAATAAGATGTCTGGTTACTCTTTTTGTGTTATGCTTGAGTACGATGACTTGGGCGCAAATGAAAGTGACCGGTACGGTGACAGATATGATGGGAGAACCTATTATAGGTGCTAACGTAGTGGAAAGTGGAAACAAAACAGTAGGTACGATAACCAATCTTGATGGTAAATTCACCTTAAATGTAAGTAAGAATGCAGTGTTGGTTATTACTTATGTTGGTTTTGTGGAGAAGAAAGTCAAAGTAGGTGATAAAAGCCAGCTCCTTATTAAACTTGAGGAAGACTCTAAGGCACTGGATGAGGTGATCGTTGTAGGCTACGGTTCGGTGAAGAAATCCAATCTGACTACTTCGGTTTCCAAAATATCTTCGGACGCTATTGAAGGACGTCCTATTACCAGTTTGAGTGATGCGCTTTCCGGTCAGTTGGCAGGTGTGCAGACACAGACATCGAGCGGTATTCCCGGTGAGGAAATGCAGGTGCTGGTCAGAGGTGCAAGTTCTATTAACGGTTCTTCTTCACCGTTGATCGTTGTGGACGGTGTGATTACGGAATCCATGAGCGATGTAAATCCTTCGGATGTAGCTTCTATTCAAGTATTGAAAGATGCGGCGGCTACTTCTATTTATGGTGCCAGAGGTTCGGCAGGCGTAATACTGATTGAAACTAAACAAGCTAAAGGCTCCAAGCCGGTGATTACGTGGGAGTCTTATATCGGTACGCAGAATGCGGTCGGATTACCGGACATGATGACTACTCAAGAATGGCTCGCCTATAATATATGGTATACTAACGCCAAGTATCTGAATAAAGGAGGAACAAACAGTATGTATGTGCCCAATAATAAAAGATCTTCCGGCGACCAGATTAAAGAGCAATGGCTGGTTAATCCGGCTTCGGACGTAGCCGACTGGAGATTCAGAAATGATATTCCAACTACTGACTGGATCGATCAAATTTTGCAAAATGCTTTCACGCATAGTCACCAGGTATCTGTATCGAGCAAAGGGCAGAAGTATGCTGTTTATCTCTCTGCCGGTTATCTCAATCAGGAAGGTATTGTGAAGAATACTGGTTTCGAGCGTTTCAACTTCCGTTTGAATGCTTCTGTAAATCTGAATAAGTATATCAAAGTGGGTGCTACTTTCGCTCCTACCATTTCTCATCAGGATAAAGGTGAGTCTGAAGGAAAGGATAAGCAGATTATGAGTGCCTTACAGATGCCTCCTATCATCGGTTTGGATGAGAATACTCGTGAGTATGGGTTTAATGCCAGTTACCGTAACAATGTGAATCCTTATGAAAGATTAATGAGTGTAATAGATAAGACCGAGAAAAAGACATTCAATACTTCTTTGTGGGCAGAAGCTAAAATCATAAAAGGATTGACTTTTAAGACATTGTTCAACTATAATTCGGACATGAGAATTGATGAGTATTTCCTTCCTGCCAATGTGCAGCCTAATAATGGTTCGACAACGAAAGGAACTGTTAATACAATCAGTGTGAGCCGCACCGGTATTCAGAATACGTTGACTTACAATAAGAAGTTTGGTAAAAAACATGCACTGGAAGCATTGTTAGGTCAGAGTATCGACGAACGCAATGAGTTCAGAACCAACATGGGAGCCATGGACTATCCGTTGGAAAGTGTGCCGACCCTCAACATGGGAGCTACTCCTACCAACGCCAGCAGCTCGAGAACGATTGTTCGCACTTCTTCACTTTTCGGTCGTGTCTCTTATAATTATGCTGATAAGTATTTAGCTTCGGCATCTGTACGTCGTGATGGTTCTTCCCGTTTCGGTCCTGGAAACCGCTGGGCGATGTTCCCGTCTGTATCTGGCGGTTGGAAGATTAGTGGTGAAGAATTTATGAAAGATATCAAACTTATCAACCTGTTGAAACTTCGTGCTTCTTGGGGTATGTCCGGTAATGACCGTATCGGTACTGCGGACTATATACCTAATTATGATGTGACTAACACGGTGTACGGAGGTACTTCACAAGTGGGTGTGTATGCTAAAAACATAGCCAATGCAAACCTAAAATGGGAAACAACCAAAGCATTCGACTTGGGATTCGATTTGTCAATGTTCAATAATCGTGTGCAGTTAAATGTCGATTATTATGTCAATAAGACGGATGACTTGCTTTATTCGATGAAATTGCCGGCAGCCACCGGATTTGGAACAGTAAAGACGAACTTGGCATCTATCGAAAACCGGGGATGGGAAATTGACCTGACAACGGTTAATATACATACGAAAGCATTCAAATGGTCTACTTCGCTCAATTTGGCAGCGAATAAGAACAAGGTACTTGATATGGGAGGTAATGATGATGTGATAACAGAAGCGTATGACGCCCGTTTTATTACGAAAGTAGGGGGACCGATTTCGCAGTTCTACGTTTACCGCACGAATGGTTTGCTGACAGACAGTGATTTTGAACTTGGTCCTGATGGTAAATATGACAAAAGCCGTCCGCGTGTTCCTGTATTGACCAATCAGGTTCCGGGGAATGTGAGATATGTCGATACAGACGGAAATGGAGAAATCAACTCCGATGATATGGTTCCTTACGGTTCGAACGATCCCGACCTGACGTATGGCTTCACCAATCGCTTCTCTTATAAGAACTTTGAGTTGAGCGTTTTCCTGCGCGGACAGATTGGTGGTAAAGTACTTTATCTGGCAGGACGTAGTCTGGATACGGGACGTGGAAACTATAACGGATTAAAAAGATGGCTGCATTGCTACAAGGAAGATTATGCCGGTGGCAATCCGATACCAACTGATCTGGGAGTGGACATGTCATGGGATGGAGTGACTCCGTTGCCTTACGGTCTGGGTAACAACTCGCCTCTAAATAAAGACGGCCAAATGCACATGACGGACTTGGCTATTTATAATGCGTCTTTCTTGCGCATACAGAATATCAGCCTGACTTATAAATTGCCTAAGAAATGGTTGAGAACATCTCATATTCAGGATGCCAAGATATATGTGACGGCAGAAAACTTGTATACATTCACCGACTATATCGGCAATCCGGATGTCAATAGCTATTCACCTAGTAATCCGATGGTACGTGGTGCGGATTATACCACTTATCCACAGTCAAGAAAGTATATATTCGGAGTTAACTTAACATTTTAATCTATTGTCATTATGAAATCATTGTATAAATTAATCATAGGGATAAGTTGTCTGTTCGCATTTTCTTCTTGCGAGGGATACTTGGATGTAGACCAGCCTTCTATCTACACTGACCAGAATTATTATAAGACGCCGCAGGATTTTGAGACTGCCATTAATGGTTGTTATGCCCAATTGCAAACGATCTACAATAAGAATTATCTGGAAGCGATTGTTACCCGTGCCGACGAAGTTCGTAACTCCAGTCCGATAGGACGGTTTATGGATACTCCTATGGAGAGTAGATGGTCAAAGCCTTGGTCGTCTTGGTGGACGCTGGTCTTTCGTTGTAATCAACTGTTAAGTAGAATAGATGCGGTAACGTTTACGGATGAAGATCGTAAGAAGCATATTACTGGAGAAGCTTATGCTTTACGTGGATTGGCATATCTTCAGTTTGCTTGGTGCTGGGGAGGTGCTCCGCTGATTACGAAGGAAATCACTCGTGAAGAAGTGTATAAGGTGAAGCGCTCCAGTCAGGAAGATACTTACGGACAAGCTATATCCGATTTTAAGGATGCATTCAACAGATTGCCGGAAAGCTGGGCAAGCAGTGAAGTAGGACGGGTGACAAAATATGCTGCTGCCGGTATGCTGGGACGTACTTATATGTATATGCGCGATTATGCTACTGCTGCGGAATATTTGTCGCAGGTAGTTGCCAAGGAAGGTACTCTTTATAAATTGGCCGATAAATACGAAGATTGTTTCAGCGACGTGTATAATAATGATAAGGAACGCGTGTGGGAGGTGCAGTATTTAGGTGGTACTGCCGGCAAGGCTTTGGGATTGAGCCAGAGTTTCAGTGGCTGGTTTATACCTTCTACATTGAATAAGGATAAGGGGGACTATGAGAAACTGAATGGGATCACATTTATTGGTGCCTCCGGTTCTATCCGTGCGTCTATGTCTCTTGCAGGTGATGGCGTTTATGAAGAGAATGATAAAAGAAGGGATCTGACCATTGTTAATAATTTGTATGGAGATAAAAGTACTCCGCAACCGGATGTCTATTATGTCAGAAAATTCTTGAGAGCTACTAAAAATGCGCCTACTGCCGTTGATGAATGGGGAAATAATATTCCTATCCTAAGGTATACGGACGTGAAACTGATGTATGCGGAAGCGTTGAATGAGGTGAACTATTCGGCGAACTTGTCTGAAAAGATATTGCCTATTATCAATGATGTAAGAAAAAGAGCCGGGTTGACAGCTAAAGTCGCTGAAGATTTCCCTGATAAACAGTCTGTATTCGATTATCTTGTTAAAGAACGTTTTGTAGAATTCTGTTTTGAAGGTATCCGTTGGCCGGACTTGATTCGTTGGGATTTGGCAGAGGATGCCATGAAAGCGCATTTTGCTTTGAGAGACGAAGGATATAATGAAACGAGTGAACAACCTCTTTATAGTATGCGCTCATACTATAAACTAGCTCCTATCCCTCTTTCGGATATATTGGCTTACGGAAATAAGGAGATTATGTGGCAGAATGATGGATATTAATCAACGGTTAACGCTAAAAAAGAAAGCTATGATGATAAAAACATTAAAATATATAATGCTGGGTACTGCTTTGGTTATGGCAACTACTTCTTGCAGCGATAATGATGAGTATGATAACATATCACGTCCGGTAGAACCGGGTGATGCCTATTTCAGTTCGGAGCCATTAAAGGAAGGTCCTTCTTTGTTTGAGGCTGCTACTATAAATGCAACCAAAATACCACGCATCAAAGATGCTAGGGATTGGTATCCGGCAGATCCGGAAAATGTTTGGACCACAGAAATACGTCCCGAACGAGTAAAGTTCTTTGAAAAGTTTATTAAGGAAGATATGGTGTTTGTGAACGGTGGTACTTTCCTGATGGGAGGAACTGCGGAACAGGGAGAGAACGTTCATATTCACGAGCTTCCAGTGCATAAAGTGACTGTTAGTGATTTTTACATTTGTAAATTTGAGGTCACGCAAGAACTATATTCTTATGTAATGGGTAAGTGGGAGAATTTTTCCTGGAAAGACAAGGCTAGTACTCGCTTGCCAATGGATAATCGTCTTTTTTCAGAGATGCAGAACTTTTGTAATAAACTGAATGAGATAACCGGATTGCATTTTATGCTTCCTACCGAGGCACAGTGGGAGTTTGCTGCCCGTGGTGGTAGAAAACGGACTTCTACAATCTATGCCGGTAGTAATGTCTTCGATGAAGTAGGATATAATCTATCCAATTGTTACCGATTGCCCGAAGGACAAACAGCTATGCAGTTTTGGCCGGAAGAAGTAGGAAAGAAAGCACCGAACGAACTGGGGCTTTATGATATGTCCGGTAACGTAGCCGAAGTTTGTCTTGACTGGTATGAAGAATATGGCGGAGAAGATCAGATAGATCCGACGGGACCGGAATCGTTGCCATCAGATGTACCACAAAAACGTATCTGTCGTGGTGGAGGATGGAATACCAATACAAATGCTTGTCGGGTTTCCTCACGCAGCGCTTTCCCCATAGAGAAACGTAACAAATTAATCGGTTTCAGACTAGTACATCCCAAAATAGATTGATTTGTGAGATTGATTCTCTTTTATATACTAATTTGCCTGGGCATATCGGCTTTGCCGATTGTCCAACAGCAAAAACTGGTATATTAAATTATTAAATAGGTATGAGTTATGAGAAAATATAGTATAATAGGATCTTTACTTTTAGTGGTAGTAGCTGTATGTGCTTTCACATTCGGACATCGCGGAACAGCGAATACTGAATTAACAGACTTCCCACTGGAAGCAGATCCGGTGGCTGTAGGAAATAAAATATCCAACCGCTTTCTGGAGCAATGGCATTCGCAGTACGGTAGTCCGTTACGTGTGGACGAGCCGCGTACACAGGTCACTTATCCGGATGTATGTACTTGGTTGGGAGGATTGTGGTTCGCAAAAGCAACACAAAATATCGGGTTGCAGGAACGACTTGAAGCACGCTTCCAACCGTTGTTCACTACAGAGGCTTATTTGCAACCTAAGGCAAACCATGTTGATAATAATGTTTTTGGCGTATTGCCTTTGGAACTGTATATGCAAACAAAGGACGAAAAATACCTGGAAATGGGTATGAAATATGCCGATACACAGTGGGATGCTCCTGATACACTGAAACTGACTGCCTACGAACAAGCGTGGGCGGATAAGGGATTTTCCTGGCAAACACGTTTATGGATGGACGATATGTTTATGATTACAGCTATTCAGGCACAGGCTTACCGGGTGACAAAAGATGAGAAATACATCAATCGTGCTGCCCGTGAAATGGTTGTTTATCTGGATTCATTGCAACTGAATAACGGTTTGTTCTATCATGCTCCTTCCGCTCATTATTGTTGGGGACGCGCCAACGGCTGGATGGCTGTGGGAATGGCGGAATTATTACGTATCTTACCGGAGAATAACTCGGATAGACCTGCCATTATGAAGGGTTATCTGAAGATGATGAAAAAACTGAAAGAGACCCAGAATGAACATGGCATGTGGAGACAGTTGGTAGACGATCCGGAATTGTGGGAGGAAACTTCGGGAAGTGCTATGTTTACATATGCAATGATTGTAGGCGTGAAGAAAGGTTGGCTGGATGCGGAGGAATATGGAAAGGCAGCACGTCAGGGCTGGATTGCTTTATGTAACTATATTGATGAAGCAGGAGATGTAAAGGCTGTATGCGAGGGAACGATGATTAAGAATAGTCGTGAACATTACGTCAACCGTCTGCCACTGACGGGAGATCTTCACGGACAAGCACCTGTGCTTTGGTGTGCATATGCACTGGTGGCAAACTTATAAAGATTGATAATATTTTAGACCATGAAAACACGTATTCTGTTTGTAGTATTCATTGTATTGGCAGTATGCTTGCAGGCACAGGTAAGAATGTCTGCCGGGAAATCCGTCCGGTTCGAAAAACAGGATGTGATTGATATTGCAACTTATAATTGGCCGAGAACTCTGGTAAGTTATCCGGTCGTTTTTGAAGGAGGAGTGAAAGAGGATACGCTTTCATTGATCGATAAAATAAAAAACAAGTCTGTTCCTTTCCAATTATCGGAAAAGGTGGTAAGGAACGGACTGTTGTATAACGCTACGGTAAGTTTCTTTGCGGCATTGCCACAAGGAGGATCGTTTCAATATGAATTTACCGCAACAGGTTCCCGACCTGTTGCGGTGGAACGTCCGTTGAAAGTAGCGTCAGAAGGAAATCAGTTTTCAATAGGCAATGAGGAGTTGGCTGTGTGTATTCCAGCTTCACAGGCAGCCGGGGTGGAAAAAGCTCCGGCTCCCATTATCTCGCTTCGCAAAGGTGAACGAAAGATAGGAAATAATGTATTATATGCTGGCCGGAAAAAGATTGAACGGATAGAGACTATTCCTGTGGAAAAAGGTGATCTGTTTGTTACATATCAGGTGAAGTATTATCTGGAAGGGAATGCTACTTATATCGCTCGTGTAAAAGTGGTGCAAGGTTATCCGTTCGTTATCTTGGAAGAAGAGATGAATAATCTGTCGAAAGAAGATCAGGTATATCTAGATATGTGTTGGGAGGATTTTGCTCCTGTCAAACGTTTCGGAACGCAGTGGGACCGGGTATTCGACAAAGCATCGCAATGGGTGGGTATCGATGCGCCTGTTCATACCAGCTATTCGCAGGAAGATCCTCATTGGACGGGAATGGGCTGGATAGAAGATCCTTCCAAGGAGATGATTTATCGTATTTCTCCATTTGGCGGAAATTCAGTGAGAGAGCAGACTCCGATTATGTCTTTCTGGGAAGAAGGGAAGAATGCGGATGAACTGGGGGTATTTGTATACGATCATCAAAAGTGGGACGACCGTCAATATGGAATCTGGCAGCCGACTCCCGATTTAAGTATTTATTTCCGGTACAATCAGAAGAAGTTATACTTTAAATATCCGCTCGTGAACGGAAGTCGTTCTACTGCAATTGCCTTCTTTTCGGAAGAGCAAGGTCAGCAAGCAGTAAAAGAGTTTAATAAACGCATCGATAAGATTGCCGCTAATGGTGGTGCACATCGATCGGAGTTTCTGTCCTATCGCTATGCACAGATGCTACATCAGCAATATGCTTCCTTGAGCTTGGATAAGGTTAAGGACTGGGAACTGGAATATCCGGATGACAGGAAACAGCCGGAAAACCTGTTTACCGATGTTACTAAGCTGACTCCGGAGAGTTTCTATAAGAGTGTGATCTCATCCGCTTTCGCTTATTATCCGATGGGGTTGAACTTTTATCCGGGTATTCATTCAATAGAACACCGTCCGGTATATTCTAAATTGGTAGAAGGTTATCTGTTTCATGCCCGTAAGTTGACCGAGAAACAACGGAAGACTGTGAATGCCCTATTTATAATGGGGGGATACGTCAATATGCTCGAAGAGATGAATGCTATCCGCACCTCATTGGCGGGTACGGCAAATATGGCGGCCGATGGTTGGTGTGTTCCTATGCAGGTATCTTATTTATTCCCGGAACATCCGATGGCTAAGGAGTGGGGAGACTTCTTTGAGAAATGTCTGGAAATTTACGGTCTATTCTACACACGTCCCGAGGTGAAAGCTTTTGAAGGAAAAGGCGGACGCTGGGTAGAGAGCTTGGGCGTCTACAACTGGGCTTATCTTCGTCCAACAGGTCACTCTAATATAGCAAGTGAATTGTATGATGGTAAGAACCGGTTTGCCAGCCCGTATATGGCGGAGAGAGGTAAATGGTTGGTGGATATGCTGACTGCTCCTGTCTATAATTATCGAAATATAAAAGATGCGAAGCCGGGTTATCCGCAAGGATGGAAGCCGGGAGATGCATTGGACGGAGAACATTTCACTCGCCAGTATCCTGCTCACGGTGCACATGGGGGAGGAACGACTTTCGATCGTCCTTCTTCGTTGATGGAATTGGGAGAATGGCTATTTAACTACGATCCGATAGTGGCAGAGAATATCTTTTGGGCTGGCAAGCTGGGTAAAGAACTGGAGCATAAACCGAATAATTCGGATTGGACGGAGGTGTATAAGCAGATGCATACAGTAAATAATACCGGAACGAACCCGCATCTGAAAAGCTGTAAATATGTAGGGCATGGTATTGTGCTCCGGGCGGGTGTGGACACGCCGGAAGAATTGTCTATCCATTTGGAACAAGTGGACAAAGGACCTAATTATCGTTGGGGAAATCAGGCACAGGGAAATTCCGGTGGCATCTATTTTTATGCGCAGGGACAACTTTTCACCGGTCATGAGAATGAAAATGCCGGTGACCATGTGACGAATAATTTGGATGGGATCACCAACTTCGGTGTGATGAAGAACGGAGAGTTCCGTACGATCGGTATGAATGAGTTGACTGCTCCACTCTATGATCTGGGTATTGCGCAGTTTGCGGAACTATTACCTGCTACCGGAACAGATTTATATAGCTGGCCTGAATACCAGTCCCGCAGTATCTTGCTTGTTGGTACGGATTACTATCTGATCTTTGATGAAACAGGAACTAATTGGCGGGCAGCACATCGTTTCTCCTGGTTTACAGGAAAAGGATTTGATTATCCCCAAATTACTTTCTTGTCCAAACCGGCACGTAATGATTACTGGACAACTGCACAAACTGTTACATCCAAAGGTTTTTATCGGGATGCCTTCGGTTCGCTGCTGACATTGGTTTCTCATAAGAAAGGAAAAGTGACGCCCTTGCGGGGGAGCATGAAGAATATCCCTTTATTGGAAACGAAAGATGTAACTGACTTTATTCCGGCTAAGAAAGATGCTTACCCGGAAGGAGTAGTAGGCATCCGTGCTCCGCAAAGTGAAGATTTGGTGTTCCGTGCAGGAAAGGATTTGGAATATCACACGGAGCAAGAAACATTTGAAGGCAAGGCAGGAGTGATTCGCCGGATGAAGGATGGCAGTCTGCAACTAGCTTTAATCAAAGGTACAAAGATTTCAGCAGACGGTTTAAGTTTGTCATTGAAGAGAGAACAGGATGCGGCTGTTGCCGTGACCCGTGCCGTTGATGGAACTTTGTCGGGTATGTTTAAGGTTTTGAAAGCCACAGAGATGACTCTTTCGGGACTGACAACTAAAGGAGTTTTCTATATCGATGGTGTAGCTCAACCTGTCAGCGTGAAGGCAGGACAGGCAGTGGTGACATTACCACAGGGTGAACATACATGGGAGTATACCACAGAAAAGGCTATGCCGCTGCCTGCTAAAATAACGAATGTAACGTACGAAAAGAATCAGCTATCGGTTGAGTGGGAAAATCCGAATCGGATGAAGACGGTGCGGCTGGAAGTTTCGGTTGATGGTGGAAAGAACTGGAAAGCGGTGAAAACGACGAATCAATCTCCTTATAAGTTATCCAAAAATGGTTATGAAGGTAAGATTCATGTTCGGGTTGTTGCCATGAATGGAAAGAGGGAGGCTTCTTTTGCACAGGAATATCCGGTTTATATTACTGATAAAGCACCCCACTATCCGGAAGGTATTTGGATGAAACTCAATGATAACTGCGTGACATTATCGTGGGGCAAAGTTCTTGGCGTACAGCAGTATCGTTTGTACCGGAGAGTGAAAGGTGAAACTGAATTCCGGAAAATCTATGAAGGAAAGGCAAACTGCTTTACTGATAAGACAGTTCAAGGCATTCGGAAAGCCTTCGATATGCCCGGTTCGTTGGATAATCGTTTGCAGAACAGGGAGAATCTGACCATATATGAGTATGCTGTTTCCGCTGTCAATGGGAATGGAGAAGGAACTTTGTCTCCGATAGAGAATACTGATCCGGCTTCGTGGAAGAACTGGTATCCGGCTACGGCTTTGAAGTTCAAACGTCAGTCCGCATTCTGGATGCCACCGTATATGCCGGAGCCTATGTCACCGGAGAAATATTATCCCAATTAATAACCAATCTATTAGAGATGCAATGAGAATCATCTATATTTTGTGTGCTTTGGTCGTCAGTTTCTCCTCTTGTCAGGAGAAAACCGCAACTACCATTGTGTTACAGAATCCGATAAATAAAGAGCGCGTAGATGAAAGTTTCAAACTTTCACGTGCGGAGTTGAAAGCTGCCAGTGAGAGCCTGGTTCCCGTAGTGAAGAAGCTGGACGGTACATACGTTCCCTGTCAGGTTGATGATATTGATCGGGACGGTGTGTGGGATGAATTGGCTTTTGTATATACCCTGAAAGGAGAAGAAAAGGTTGAACTGATGGTAGAGTGGGTTTCTGTATCTGATTATCCAGTTTTTGAAAGACGTACTAATATTCGTTATGGGAAAATGACTTCTCCCGGGCACGTGGAGGAACTGGCATTTGATATGCATGGCAAACATAACTTACCTAGATCTGTGAATTATCCTTATCAGATGGATGGACCGGCATGGGAAAATGATAAAATAGCTTTCCGCCACTATTTCGACGGGCGGAACTGTCGGGATCTGTTTGGTAAGAGAATATCGGAGATGGTGCTGGATACAGTAGGTATCCGTGCGGACGGATACCCGGATAACACCTATCAGGTATTAAGAGAGTGGGGATGCGACATTTTGAGTGCGGCCAATTCTTTTGGTTTGGGAGGTCTTGCTCTTCAGTTGCCGGATACGTTGGTTCGTATGGGAGTGGAGTCTAAAGATACGGTGGATATCATCGACTCTTCTCACTTTGAGATAATCATGGAAGGTCCGGTACGCTCAATGTTTCGGTTAGACTTTATTGGCTGGGATGTATTGGGAACAAAAATCGACGTTCATGAAACGGTGACGATATGGGCAGGAAAACAAGGACATGAAGAAGATATCCGGATCTCGCCGCTTCCTGAAAATGCGGTATTAGTAACGGGTATTGTGGCCAATAACAACACAAAGGAACCTGTGGAGAAGCAATATGATGGGAAGTGGATTTCCATGATTACCCATGATAAGCAGACGGTTAATAAGGACTATGAATTAGGAATGGCCTTACTGATTCCGCAGGAACAACTGATAGAAACTTTCCATACCCCCGACACAGGAAGCGGAATCCTTAAGACATGGTGTGCCAAACTGAAACCGGGAGAGAAAGGCTATCACTATCAGGTATATGCTGGTTGGGAACTTGGTGTGGACAGTTTTTCCGAACGAGAAGATTTCATCCGCTTAATTGATACCTATGCCGATCACTTGAATCATCCTATAATTATAACCATCAAATAAGATAAGAAGAAATGAAGAAACAAATATTTTTATTGCTTACCGTCGTAAGCATGCTTTCATCATGTGCAACAGATAAGAAAGCGAATACCTGGGGAGATGAATTAAACCGCTATGTGATAGAATCTTATATGCCTTCCAACAAGTATGTGTGGAACTGGAATGAAGCCATTTTCTTGAAAGCTGCCATTGAACGTTGTGAGAATAATATCGCAACAGAACAGATGTTTGCTTATGTGCGCGAGGCGATGGAACATACGATGGGTGATGTGAACGGGCTGCATCCTAATGCAGTGGCTTCCGGCTTCGGAATGGCTTATCTGGCGCAGGCCACAGGGGAAGAGATATATAAGGAAAAAGCTTTTGATGTCTATAAGGATTATTGTAATATCCCGCGATCTACTAACGGAGGAATCTCTCATCGTGAAGAAGTGATCGAATTGTGGGATGATACTGTCTATATGGTAAGCGAGTTTTTGATGCAGATGTATAAACTGACAGGGGATGAGAAGTTTCTGAAAGAAGCCATTTTCCAAATCAATGCGCACGCCGAGAAACTGGAAGATCCGGAAACGGGCTTGTGGTATCATGGTTGGGATAATGATTCTATTTCTACGGTCGACCCTTGTTGCCTGTTGGGATGGGCGGATAATCCTTATCGGAGAAATAATGAATTCTGGGGCAGAGGCAACGGATGGATTACCATGACACTGGTGAATATCCTTGAACTTATGCCGAAACAAATGTCGGAATATAAACAGTTGAAAGAGAAATACCTCAAAATGATGAATACATTGGCCCATGTACAGGATCAGAAGAATGGACATTGGTATCAATTGCCTGTTTATCCGGGCGAGGAAGGAAACTTTATCGAAAGTTCCTGCACAGCGATGTTCGCATACGCTATCACAGCGGGAATCAGAAACGGGCTGTTGCCTGCCGACACCTATCTGCCGGTAGTGGAACGTGCTTATAACGGTTTGCAGGAACATAGCCTGATGAAGAAAGGAGAGTATTTGGTGATGAAGAATGTATGTGCCGGCACTTGTATCGGTGATAAGGACTACTATTATAATCGTGAGGTTGTGAATGACCGTCCGTTCGGATATGGAGTCGCCATTATGTTTTACGACCAGTATCAACTGCTGAAAGCTCAATCATAAGTATAAACTGAAGACTGGAATCACATGAAGACATTTTTAAAAGTCACTACCTGGGCTATTTGCTCTGCCACGGTTTTAAATATATCTGCTGCGGCCTTCAACAGCCCTTCTGTTTCTGCCACTTCCAAGAACGGAATCTATCGCAAAGGCTGGATTGATTTCAATAAGAATGGCAGGATGGATGTTTACGAAGATCCGAGTGTTCCTGTGGAAGTGCGTGTGCAAGACTTGCTGAACCAAATGACGGTGGAAGAAAAGACCTGCCAAATGGCTACCCTTTATGGTTCGGGACGGGTGTTGAAGGAGGCCGTACCTGTCGAAGGGTGGAAACAGGAAATTTGGAAAGACGGAATCGGTAATATTGATGAACAGCACAACGGATTGGGAGAGTTCGGTTCCGAATATTCTTTTCCCTATACGAAGCATGTAAAGACGAAGCATGATCTCCAACGCTGGTTTGTGGAGCAGACACGGTTGGGCATTCCCGTAGACTTCACTAACGAAGGCATCCGTGGATTGTGCCATGACCGGGCTACTTACTTCCCTTCGCAAAGCGGACAGGGAGCTACCTGGAATAAACAATTGATTGCCCGTGTCGGAGAAGCGGAAGCAAAAGAAGCCGATGCGTTGGGATATACCAATATCTATTCTCCTATTCTCGATATCGTGCAGGACCCTCGTTGGGGACGTGCTGTGGAGACTTACGGAGAAGATCCATACTTGGTGGGACAGTTGGGAAAACAGATGATTATGAGTCTGCAAAAGCAGAATCTGGTTTCTACGGTCAAGCACTTTGCTGTATATAGCATACCGGTAGGAGGACGTGATGGGAAGACACGCACTGATCCTCATGTAGCGCCGAGAGAAATGCGTACTCTGTATCTGGACCCGTTCCGGGTGGCATTTACGGAGGCGGGCGCATTGGGCGTAATGAGTTCGTACAATGATTATGACGGCGAACCGATTACCGGCAGTCATAAGTTTCTGACAGGTATTCTGCGTCAGGAATACGGTTTCAAGGGGTATGTAGTGTCCGATAGTGAAGCGGTAGAATTTATAACGACTAAGCATCAGGTGGCGACAGATGAAGTTGACGGAGTAGCGCAGGCTGTCAATGCAGGACTCAATATCCGTACTCATTTCACGACTCCCGAAGATTTTATCATACCTCTGCGGAAAGCCATTGCCGAAGGAAAGGTATCGCAAAAGACGCTCGATGACCGGGTAGCGGATATTCTGCGTATTAAGTTTTGGCTGGGACTGTTTGATAATCCGTTTAGAGGAAATGGCGAACAGGCAGAAAAGGTGGTTCATTGCCAGGAACATCAGGATTTATCATTAGAGGTAGCCCGCCAGTCATTGGTATTATTGAAGAATGAGAACCAGCTGTTGCCTTTGAAGAAATCATATACGAAGTTAGCCGTCATTGGCCCGAATGCAGATGAACGCGAACAACTGATTTGCCGTTATGGTCCGGCTAATGCGCGGGTAAAAACGATTTATCAGGGAATCAGAGAGCTATTGCCGGATGCTTCTGTGGTATATAAGAAAGGATGCGAGATTGTCGATCCTCATTTCCCGGAGAGTGAGATACTTCCTTTTGAAAAGACGGAAGAAGAAAAGCACATGATGGAAGAGGCACTGGCTGCTGCACGTGAAGCGGAAGTGGTTATCATGGTTTTGGGAGGCTCGGAACTGACGGTTCGTGAAGACCGTTCACGTACGAGTCTGGACTTACCGGGGCGTCAACAGGAATTGTTGGAAGCTGTTTGTGCTACTGGAAAACCGGTTGTATTGGTGATGATTGATGGACGTGCCGCCAGTATCAACTATGCGGAAAAGTATGTTCCCGCTATTCTTCATGCCTGGTTTCCCGGTGAGTTCGGCGGCCAGGCGGTTGCAGAGGCTCTGTTTGGCGACTATAATCCCGGAGGGCGCTTGGCGGTTACTTTCCCTAAATCGGTAGGGCAGATACCGTTTGCTTTCCCGTTCAAGCCCGGTTCGGATGAGGCTTCGGAGACTTCGGTATATGGTGCTCTTTACCCTTTCGGATATGGTTTGAGCTATACCGCTTTTGAATATCGTGACTTGGTTATCACTCCCGAAAGACAAGGAACGCAAGGTGGCATCACTGTATCTTGTAAGGTAAAGAATGTGGGAAGTCGCGTGGGGGATGAAGTGGTACAACTCTATCTAAGGGATGAGGTAAGCAGTGTGACTACTTATGTGAAGGTACTGCGAGGTTTTGAACGCATCACTTTGAAACCGGGAGAAGAGCAGACGGTACATTTCCGATTAACTCCCCAGGATTTGGGCTTGTGGAACAAGGATATGAATTTTGTGGTGGAACCGGGTACATTTAAAGTGATGATTGGTTCGTCCTCTACTGATATTCGCCTTACCGGTGGCTTTACGATTCATGAATGACAGAGTTGAATTCTTTCAAACTTAAAAACAAAGATAATATGAAACTAAGATATATCGGCTTTTGCATATTGTTGTCGCTTGGCGTGGTCATTTGTAATGACAGTATGGGGCAGGAAACAAGCCCGTTCTCGCCTTCTGTATTGGAAAATTTGCAGAATGACGTAGAACCCGTCATGCGCGGAGCCACTTATGAAGAGAGAAGCCGGTCGCTCATTCAACGTATGCTACAAGCTAAACTGGCGAAAGAGGACAACATCAAGTATCTGTCTCCATTTTACTATGTACGATTGTGGTGCGATTATGAAACGGAAGAGGCTATCTCGAAGTTGACTGATATGTATCAATATCAACTGGACCATGTGGATGATTTCTATCAATCCGGTTCTGATATGGATTTCTTTGCTCATGCCACTATGCACGGTTATCTGCTTACCAAAGATAAAATGCCGGAAAAATTGCGTAAGAAGATTAAGGAATTTATGAAAATAGGGAAGTATGCAAGCGAGCGTGGAACGCTGAATATGCGGATGATGCATCAGACAAGCGGTTTTCTGTGTGCAGAAGAATGGCCGGATTTTGTGGATGCGGACGGGCATGACTCTTCTTACCTGAAAGATTATTTGCGAGGCAGAATCCTCAATGTCCTGAAACAGTTTTTCACAGACAATTGCCGTGAAGCAGATGCATTCACTTATATAGGAACCAATCTTCAATACGTGCGAATGCTTGCCGAATTCAGTCGGGATGAAGAGATACGTAAGACGGCTGCGATTACTTATCAACACATGGCAGCACAATTGATGTTGCCTTGGAATCAGGGATTGTATTGCGCCAATCCACCCCGTTGCAAAGGCTGGACCAATTTATATACGGGCAATTTGAGTACAGATGTACAGATTGTGCAGTTGGCTTGGTTGTTTTATGGTTCGCCGGATGAACGTATCATCCGTTTGACTGCCGGCAAAGATAATTTCGGATGCTTCAATTTCTGGATGGCTTATCAACGCACTGTCAAGCCTCTTCCTTATCTGGAAGCTTTGAATGCTGAAAAGAAATATCCTTATCGTTTTGACGCTTTGCGCATCGATGAAAGGCATTTCTATTGCAGGTCTACTTATCAAAGCCAGAATTACGGACTGTCTACACAAACGATCGAAGCCTTTCCTGAAAAACTGAAAGGATTTCAGTATACGTATGCTTTTAAGGAAACAAAGAACTTGCATTTAGTGTGGCAGTCGGATGTATCCAATGCTTCTGTATTCAGTGTGTGTCATGACAATCCGGAGCGTCCGCAAAGGCATCAGACTGTATCGAATAAGCCGGGATATGGTGAGAATCCCTATCATCGGGTACTAGGGTACGAAAGAAGTGCGATAGGGGTATATAATGTGGCGGATGATTATATGAATCAACCTACATTCTATCAGATGTATGTTCCTTTCAGCCGTAAGGGAATCAAGAAAAGAATCGTCAAGGAAATCAATGGTATGCGGTGGGTACTGTGTCACACAGGTTCTATGATGTTTGCCTTTACTACTCCCGAAGCATGGGATTTTGATACGGTAGACGGTAAGTATACGATCAAGGACCATGATGTGCTTACGCTGAAAGACCGTAATCGGCGTAGAGGCTCTTGGGTGTTGGAGACAACGGAGATTACCCGGCAATACAAAGATGCCCTAGGCAATCAGGAAAAGGAATTGGCTAAATTTGCCGGTGATATCTCCAAAAAGACTAAATTCACGCGGTCTACCGATTACGAAACGAGTGACACTCCTGCTATCTCGTATACCAATATTCAAGGTGACGTGCTGGAACTAACGTTCTTCTCGCCCGAAACTGCTTATGCCGGACAATATAAGGTAAATGGAAAAACAGTGAAATTGAATACTGAATATATCTCTCGAAGTGATTATATGCAACAAAAAGCGGGGAGTAACATGGTGCAATTCTATACGAAAGAAGGAACTAAAACGCTGAAACTGGAATAATATATTTATGAAACTAAGATCTTTATTATTAGCCGTTGCTTGTTTGCTATTATCCTGCCATGTTCATGCGCAGGAATTGCGTAAAGCGGATTTTCTGCCGAAAGCCTCAACTGCTTTCGATTTGTTGACGCAGAATCATAGCGAAGAGCGTATTGTAAGCGAAATCAAGAAAAAGAATGTTCGCTGGATGACGAATCTGATGTCCGCATCGGCTATCTTCTATAAAGCAACGCAGCAAAAGCGTTATTTGGATCTGTCGGAACTTGTATTTAAAAGTGCGGTACGTGAATGGCGGAAGGATGAGAAGCTCATGCGTGGGAGGGACGATTTCTTTGCTTTGCAGAATCTGACATTAGCATACGAGATTCTGAAAGAAAATGAACGCCTGACGGATGAAGCGGACGATATAATGGTTCGTTTTGCCGACCTCCACTTTGAACCCGAATTTGTGGTAGATAACAACCAGGGGCAAGAGCGTGCACTTGGATTTGTACGTATGTATAATCTATTCCCTGATGCTCCTAATGCCGCCCAATGGAAAGAATATATTGACAAGATGTGGGATTTCTGGTATCGGAATAAGGATGTGGATGAAACGGCAACGCTCTATGCTTCTATCCATCTGAATGATATTATCTCCATCGGCATTGAAAGCGGCAAGGTATCGCAATTAAAAACGCCGGAAATAAAAAAGTGGTTTGAACGCTATCGCGATCAGCAAGCGCCAAGCGGCTATATGCCCGAATATGGAGACGATTATTTCTTTGCCTACAACAACTGGATCCTGGTCTTTGAAAAGATGGCCCGCCTGACTGGAGATGCCTCATTCCGAAAGGCTGCGTGGAAACTCTTTACCATCGGCTACCCCAACCTGGATGACAAATATCTGAAACCCGGATGGAATCCTCGTCAGGCTTGCGACTGGGCTACGCTGGCAGAAGTGGCTCTGCTTCCTTCATTCAAGGGAAAACTGGATACACCGACTCGTACTTCTCTAGTGACTACTCGTACCAATCGCAAGGGGCGGACCGGAATTCCCGACCAGCTTTTGCTTCGTGCTTCTGCCGAACCGGGAACTCCTTTCGTCATGAGTGACTTATACGCTTCCGGAACTCATCAGCATCCTAACTTGCGGGGAACTATTAACTATTTTGAAGTAGATAATAATCCGTTGTTTCATGGAGTTCAACGGCATGCAACAGACGCACGACATGGCAACACGGTCATATTGATGAAAGAACAAGGTAGAGGATTCCCTTTTGACGAAAAAGCCAGCCGCCTGCTGACAGATACTTGGTTTACCGATTATATAGATTTTAGTTCCTCTACCGAAATCTCCGACAATCCTGCCATGCGTGGTATGCAAAAGATTACATTCCGTTTTCAAGGGGAACCGGGAGAGGTTATCTATATAAAGGATGTCAGACTGATGGGGACGGCAGGAAATCAATCGTTACACGATTGCACGACGCTTAATAACTGGAGTAGAAATGCTTCTTTAGTCGATTTGGGGAAAGAAGGAAAAGCTGTAAAAGTGGTTCTTCAGGACAAGAATGTTTGTTTTGTTTCTTTGGATGTTGCAGTAGATTTTAATTTGAATGAATATCGCTATATCGGTTGTGATTGGAAACATGAAGCGAAAAATGGGGCTAAGAAGTCAAAGCTGGACTTTATGATACGTGCTCACAATAAGGTTTCTCTACCAGGCGAAGATTATGTTCACGAACAGGTAGGGGTATTATTTAACCCGAACACTGTGAAGAAAGCCATTGTGGAAACGCGTGAAGGGGATTCTTATGGACAGATTGTACTGGACAATCAATGTGTGAACGGCTCTACCTTGCAGCGTAATATTGTATTGACTAAAGAAGGAATCCTTATTATGCAGGATTGTTTGTTGCCCGGAAAGGGAACGGAAGATTATACCGCAGGAAGCCTTTGGCAATTATATACCTTGGACAAAAGTGGAAAGAACTGGTTTAATTCTCTGGGTGAGAAGAAGAAATGGAAAGATCGTTCGGGCGAGGAGATTGAAACAGATCAGTTATTAGTTTATTTTGAGGAACAAAAGGGCCGTAGCTTTGGAGCACAACAACAGGAGTATACGGTAAAACCTGTGACAGCTTTTGCCAAACAGAAGGTTAAACCGGGTTCTCCGGTTGTGTTTGTGACAATTGTTGTGCCTCATAATGCCGCTTGGAAGGCAGAAGATATAGCGAAAGCCATTTCCGCTAAGACAAATGCTGCACAACAGAGTGATATACAGATTACTCTTGCCAATAAGAGCGTATTGCATGTAAGAGTTTCTAAAGATGGAAACTGGAAGGTGAAACGGTAAGTTACTCCTACCAAGAGCGGGGAGTCTTGTACAATTCAAATTGTATTGCCATTATTAATTTGTTTTTGCCTTATACATTGCTACGTACCTTTAATTTACCGTTGCAAGCCTATAAGGACATTGTTTTCTGTTGTTGCAAAGCTAATCGATCATCTTCGGACTTAGGGGGAGGGTGTTATATAGCTGTTGTTTGTTTGCTATCAAGCGGCTTTTATAAGTTATCCTGCCTTTATTCTTGGACTAAGGCATAGGGATAGTTGTCTTCCGGTGCCTTTATCATTAGTTTCCCACGGCCGTGGAGAGATCTCTTCATGGCTGTGGTAGTATCTTTCCACGGCCGTGGTAGGAATTCGCCACGGCCATGAAGAATGAACTATATCAGTAGCAAAGATAAACTATATCAGGGAGAAAAGCAAAG
>NZ_JADMQH010000003.1:314721-391379 GCF_015559655.1 Bacteroides sp. 1001136B_160425_E2
CGTGGTAGGAATTCGCCACGGCCATGAAGAATGAACTATATCAGTAGCAAAGATAAACTATATCAGGGAGAAAAGCAAAGTATTCCTACTTGTTTGATGTTTTTATATGCCTTGTTCTATCTGATAGATATAGGGTAAGAGAGGATTAAACTATTTTACTGTGATAACAGTGTCATTGTCTGAAAATATAGTTATATTGGTAGCGTGCCTTCAGGAAGAGGGCACGTTTGTTTCCGCGCCTTTTTCATTGGCATGCGGAAACACGTAATTAAAAAAGATAGTTATGAGTAATCTTACATTTGCAATGGTGTAGACTTTGGATAATGGTGAATAGCGGTGATAGGTTCAGAAACAACCTATCACCGCCGGAAACCTTGATGAATAAGGATTTTGATTACTGGCGGTGATAGGCGATAGAGGAATGTGTATTTTTATATAGGAAGAAGATTCTATATGAAGATGTTTATATAGAAATATATAAAAAGAGGTTTAGTTGTGGAGCGTATTCTTATTCGGAGTATTCCACACCTTCGTCTGATTACATACGATATCTATCCATTGGTCACCACATTTAATCTTGAAATCTCCTTTTTCCAGTCTCCATTTACTGTCATATCCGACAAATGCCAGATCGCTTCCTTTCAGTTTCAGCGTAACAGTCTTTGTTTCTCCCGGCTTCAGAGAGACCTTTTCGAAGTTTCGTAAACGAATATTGTCCGGTGTACTGCTTGCTACTAAGTCCTTAGAGAACAATAACACACTCTCTTTTCCGGCAACTCTGCCCGTGTTGGTTACGTCAACTGTGAATATCAATTCATCGTCAGCATTAAAAGTAGGTTTATTTACTTTTAAGTTGCTGTACTTATAATTAGTATAACTTAATCCGAAACCGAACGGCCATTGAATATCCATCACCGAGTCGTAATTGTAGTTACCTCCCATTTGCCCCATGTTTTCGCAAGGCTTGTAGTCATAAGTCGCCAAGGCATTGATTAGTCGGGGATAGGTGAACGGCATTTTTCCACTGAAGTTTGCGTCGCCTGTCAATAGGTTAGCAAGTGCGTCGCCACCGTAATTGCTTGGCAACATGATGTTGACAACCGCTTTAGCCAAAGGCTCTATATCGTTGATAATGCGCGGACGTCCCTGATTCAGAATCAGGACAATAGGTTTGCCCGTACCAGCCAAAGCTTTTACCAGATTTCGTTGGTTTTCCGATAATGTAAGATCAGTCAGGTTGCCCGGGGTTTCGCAATAAGAGTTTTCGCCGATGCAGGCAATGATTATATCCGCTTGTGCTGCCGCTGCCACCGGTTTCTCAATTTCCGGTTTGTTCTCTTCCCACCAGTTATCGTTCTTATAAGGGGCGTAGGTCACTCCCGGTTCATAGATAATATTCTCTTTTCCATATTTCTCACACAAAGCCTCGTAGATGGTATGATATGCTTGTGCATATTCATCGGCAACGTGTCCTTGCCAACTATACGACCATCCGCCATTCAGACAACGCATCGAGTTTGCGTTCGGTCCGGTCAGAAGAATCTTTTTACCTTTCGCTATCGGCAGGATATTTCCATCATTCTTCAGTAACACTTCCGATTCTTCGGCAGCCTGCAGAGCAATAGCTGCAAATTCCTTAGAACCGAACTTGTCATACTTCTTAATGTCCCAATACGGATGGTCGAACAATCCCAGGCGATATTTCAGACGCAACACACGGGCTACTGCGTCGTCGATGCGTTCCATCGATACCTCTCCTTCTTCAACCAACTCTTTCAGATAATCGCAGAAACTCACTTCATAAGGAACCATCGACATGTCGATACCGGCATTGATGGCAATCTTGACAGCCTCTTTCTTGGTAGCAGCGATGTGATCCCGGGTACAAAGGTTGTTGATATCCGCCCAGTCTGTCACAATCAGTCCGTCCCAGTTCAAGTCTTTTTTCAGCCATTCGGTCAGCAACTCACGGTTGGCGTGAAAAGGCAGTCCGTTGTCAACACCGGAGTTTACCATTACGCTCAATGCACCCTGACGTACAGCGGCGAGGAAAGGTGCGAAATGTTTTTCACGCATATCACTGCGTGAGATGGAAGACGGAGTACGGTCTTTACCGGAAACAGGTACACCGTAACCCATATAATGCTTCATGCATGCAGCTACATTGTATTCTCCGATACGGTTCGGGTCTTCTCCCTGAAAACCTTTCACGGCCGATACGCCCATTTCTGCATTTACATAACAATCTTCACCATAGTTCTCCCACATACGTGCCCAGCGCGGGTCTCGGCCTAAGTCGACTACCGGGGCGAACGTCCAGGGGATGCAGCCGGCTTTCGTTTCATAAGCGGAGATTTCGGCACCTCTTCTGGTTAGCTCGCGGTTGAAGGTGGCTCCCATGTTGATGCCTTGCGGAAACATCGTTCCGTCCAATGTGTAGGTTGTTCCATGAATCTGATCTACCCCATAGATGCAGGGAATACCGATCTCCTTCATAGATTTTTCCTGTATCTGTTTGATGGCTTCCGCCCACTTTTCCTTTTTCTGTGCTACCCCTAAAGGAACATTCAATAGGGAACCTACTTTATATTTGCCGATAACTGTGTCGAGCATTGCCTCGCTAAGATAGAACCCCTTTTTGCGACTGGTTTCAAGATCAGAAACCACATCAATGGTGATTTCACACATCTGACCGATCTTTTGTTCAAGAGTCATTTTCTGAAGCCATTCCCGGATATTAGCTTCAATAGCCGGATCAGCCGGGATGGCAGGGGAGGTTGTCTGTGCATGGGGTACCATACAAGTGCCGGCAAAGGCTGATACTAATACCATTTTCTTAATGCTTTTCATGAGTTGATATTTTTAGAGTAAGACTTAAATTCTATTACAAATGTAGGAAGATTTGCAATCACCCGAAAGGGCGAAATGTAATTGGATACAAATCATGCCCCAATAAAATACATTCTATTCTCTTCTATGCCTTGCGGGACTTTCCGAATATAACATTATTACCTTATATTTGAAACGGAAAGTGCTAGCCTGAAAAAAAACGTTCCACACCTTGAAACATAACGAACCTTGTTTCTGCCGGATTATGGTGAACTTTGCCATCAGTACAAACTTTAAAAATAAGAATGATGAAGAACAGTTGCAGGCTTTTATTAATCTTGATCGGATTATGGATGGTTAATGTCTCTTTCGCACAGCAGACATTCAGGAATCCCGTTATCACAGGAATGAATCCCGATCCGAGCATTTGCAGGGTGGGAGATGATTTTTACCTGGTTACTTCTACCTTTGAGTATTTTCCCGGTCTGCCGGTTTATCATAGTAAAGACCTTGTGCATTGGAAACTGACAGGTCATGCCCTTTCCCGTCCGGAAAATAATCCGTTGATGGGATGCAGCGCCTCCACCGGCGGACAGTATGCACCGACGTTACGATACCATGACGGTACATTCTATGTAATTGGCACGAATTATGGCGGAAAAGGTTCGCAAGGAGTATTTTATGTGACGGCAAAGAATCCTGCGGGTCCCTGGTCTGATCCGGTATGGGTGGGGAACTGGTATGTAGATCCGTCTATTGAGTTTATCGACGGAAAGATGTACTTTTTGAGTCCGGATAATCAAGGCAGCTTCCTGTTGGGAGTGATGGACCCCGAAACCGGAAAGTTTGTCGAACCTTTGCGAAAGGTAGCTGCCGGCCTGGGAGGCTCTTCGCCGGAAGGACCTCATTTGTATAAGGTAGGCGATTATTACTATATCATGTCTGCCGAAGGAGGAACGGGCTACGAGCACCGGGAAGTTATACAACGGAGCAAATCCCCTTGGGGACCTTATGAACCCAGTCCTGTGAATCCTGTTCTTTCGAATATGAACTGTCCCAATCATCCTTTTCAGGCAATAGGTCATGCCGATCTCGTCCAACTGAAAGATGGAAGTTGGTGGGCAGTTTGCCTGGGAATAAGACCTGTGAACGGCAAGTACCAGCATTTGGGGCGCGAGACCTTCCTCGCACCTGTGACATGGGATGCCGATGGCTGGCCTAAAGTGGGTAGAGATGGAGTTGTACAGGAAACATATCCTTTTCCTAACCTGACGCCACATCTTTGGGAGAAACAACCGGTTCGTGATGATTTCGATCAGGAAACACTGGGGTTAGACTGGACTTTTATCCGCAATCCTTCCCAAGCGTACTGGTCGTTGACAGAGAAACCGGGCTTTCTACGTTTGAAAGGGACGGCAATTAATTTTACGACGAATGATTCTCCTTCCTTTATCGGACGTCGGCAGACAGCTTTCAATCTGACTGCATCGGCAAAAGTCAGTTTTATGCCGCAAGCGGAAAATGAAGAGGCGGGACTGGTAATCAGGGCAGATGATAAGAACCATTACGATCTGCTGATAACGGAGCGGAATGGGCAGAGGGTTGCTATGCTTCGTAAAACGTTGAAAGATAAAGTGGTTGATACCACCTGTAAAGAACTTCCTGCCACCGGAGATCTGATTTTATCCATCACTGCCACCGAGACGACCTATATGTTTGAGATAAAGGCAGGTCACGTTTCTGCTATATTGGGCACAGCTTCCGCACGTGATATCTCCAATGAAGTGGTAGGTGGTTTTACCGGTGTATTTATAGGTATGTATGCCTCCGGCAATGGCCGGGCAAATACAAATCCGGCCGACTTTGACTGGTTTGATTTTCAGGGGCTGGACTATGCGGAATAGGGTTGGAAACAAATGATGCGTTAAAGGGAAACATTCTGTGCGTATGGGTAAAACATTTGGCAGACCGGGTGTGAACGAAATACCATGCCTCCTTGGAGAAAAACATCTACTTTTGTACCGTCGGCCGACAGAAGATTTTGAACTCTTAACCGAGAAGATGTTTAACTCTTAAATTATATAATATGCGAAACGCTTTATTCCTTATTTCCCTCTTACTTTGTTCTGTATGCGAGGTATCGGCCCAGGGTTACAGTAATCCTGTAATCCCCGGTTTCCATCCCGATCCGAGTGTTTGCAAGGCAGGAGATGATTATTACTTAGTCAACAGTAGCTTTCAATATTTTCCCGGAGTACCTTTGTTTCATAGTAAAGACCTTGTGCATTGGGAGCAGATAGGCAACTGCCTGACCCGTCCGTCCCAACTTGATCTGACTAATGCCAATTCGGGCAGTGGTATTTTTGCTCCTACCATCCGCTACAACGATGGGATATTCTACATGATTACTACCAATGTCTCCGGCAAGGGAAACTTTCTGGTGCATACCATCGATCCTCGTGGCAAGTGGTCGGAACCGGTTTGGCTGGAGCAGGGAGGTATCGATCCTTCGCTTTATTTTGAAGAAGGCAAATGCTTTATGGTGAGCAACCCGGATGGGTATATCAACCTGTGTGAGATTGATCCTATGACAGGCAAGCAGCTTTCTCCTTCCAAACGAATATGGAACGGCACTGGAGGCAGATATGCCGAAGGTCCGCACCTGTATAAAAAAGACGGCTGGTACTATCTGCTGATTTCGGAGGGCGGTACAGAATTGGGGCATAAAGTAACCATTGCCCGTAGCCGTTACATAGACGGTCCCTATCAGGGAAATCCGGCAAATCCCATTCTGACTCATGCCAATGAGTCGGGACAATCCAGCCCGATTCAGGGAACCGGACACGCCGACTTGGTGGAAGATACTGATGGTTCCTGGTGGATGGTTTGTCTAGCGTACAGAGTGATGCCCGGTACGCATCATACATTAGGTCGTGAAACCTATCTGGCTCCGGTACGTTGGGATAAGGACGCCTGGCCTGTAGTCAATGGCAACGGAACCATCTCTTTGAAGATGGACGCAACTACTCTGCCTCAACAGGAAATGAAAGGCAGGCCGGAACGAACAGACTTTAAAGAAGGAAAACTTTCTCCCGAATGGATTCATCTGCAGAATCCCGAAGCAAAGAATTATACGTTTACCAAAGATGGAAAACTTCGTTTGATAGCGACTCCCGTTACGTTAAGTGACTGGAAAAGCCCTACCTTTGTCGCTTTGCGGCAGGAACATTTTGATATGGAAGCGTCCGCTCCGGTAGTCTTGCAGAAAGCGGGAGTGAATGATGAAGCGGGGATTTCCGTCTTTATGGAGTTTCATTCTCACTACGATTTATTTGTCCGTCAGGATAAGGATCGGAAACGTTCTGTAGGCTTGAGATATAAACTGGGAGAGATTACCCATTATGCCAAAGAAGTTTCCCTGCCGGCGGATGGTGAAGTGGAGCTGGTGGTGAAGTCGGATATCAATTACTATTATTTCGGTTATAAAGTGAATGGAAACTATCATGATCTGGGTAAGATGAACACACGTTATCTAAGCACTGAAACAGCAGGTGGATTTACCGGAGTTGTATTGGGGCTTTACATTACCTCTGCTTCTAAAGAATCGAAGGCGTATGCTGATTTTGAGTACTTTAAGTATAAAGGTAAATAGGGAGAAAACAAATGAATCCCTTTTATAAAACAAATTCACCCCATCGTTTCCAAAACGCTCCCTATATGAATAACATTACAGAAGTGAAGTTACATGTCGAATACATAATTTTGTGGTGTAGAAAACAAATAGATTTTGATGAGGCAAGGTTAACGGTTTTAAATTTAATCTAATAGTATAGAAGAATATGGAAAAACAGTCATTTAGTGATGGATTATTTAGTCCATTGGGAATTAAACGAGTCATATTTGTGCTGGTGTTGCTGACCACCTCTTTGATATCATGTAGCAATAGTGATGAAAAAGGAGGAAGTCTGGAAGTGGCACAGGAATATCGTAATCTGGAGTTTGATGCTCGTGGAAGCAGGCAGACTATTCAGATAGACGGTCCGTCCGAATGGCATATCAGTAGTTCGGAAAGTTGGTGTAAAAGTTCACATACCATCGGTGAAGGAAAACAATATGTAAATATCACAGTAGAGGCTAATGATACGCAGAAAGAGAGGACGGCTACCGTCACTGTTTCGGCAAGTGGCACTCCGGATATTATTATTAATGTAAAACAATCCATATATAGCATACCTGCATACGATGAATACATTGCACCCGATAATACAGGGATGCGTGATCTGACTTCCATGCAACTGTCGGCATTGATGAAAGCCGGAGTAAATGTGGGGAATACATTTGAGGCAGTCATTGTGGGAGAAGACGGAAGTCTTTCCGGTGATGAAACGTGTTGGGGAAATCCTACACCAAACAAAGCTCTTTTCGAGGGAATCAAAGCAGCGGGCTTTGATGTCGTGCGTATGCCGGTAGCATATTCTCATCAGTTTGAAGATGCGGTAACGTATAAGATTAAGAGTGCATGGCTGGACAAGGTAGAGGCTGCAGTGGAGGCTGCGCTTGATGCCGGTCTCTATGTTATTATCAATATTCACTGGGAAGGTGGCTGGCTGAACCATCCGGCAGATGCTAATAAAGAAGCTTTGGATGAAAGACTGGAAGCGATGTGGAAACAGATCGCCTTAAGATTCAGGGACTATGACGACCGTCTGCTCTTTGCCGGAACCAATGAGGTTAATAATGACGACGCTAACGGTGCGCAACCTACGGAGGAGAATTACCGGGTACAGAATGGTTTCAATCAGGTATTTGTCAATACGGTTAGAGCTACCGGAGGACGTAATCATTATCGTCATCTGATTGTGCAGGCATATAATACTGATGTGGCGAAAGCGGTAGCGCATTTTACAATGCCGCTCGATATTGTTCAAAATCGTATATTCCTGGAATGTCATTACTATGATCCTTATGATTTCACGATCATGCCTAATGAGGAGAATTTTAAGAGTCAATGGGGATCTGCGTTTGCAGGTGGAAATGTTTCTTCTACCGGACAGGAGGGAGATATAGAAGCTACTTTGAGTTCACTGAATGTATTTATCAATGATAATGTTCCTGTAATCATCGGCGAATATGGTCCGACATTAAGAGACCAGTTGACCGGAGAGGCTTTGGAGAATCATTTGAAATCACGTAATGACTATATCGAATATGTAGTGAAAACCTGCGTGAAGAATAAGCTCGTTCCCTTGTACTGGGATGCCGGCTATACCGAAAAGCTGTTCGACCGCACTACCGGACAACCGCATAATGCAGCATCCATAGCATCCATTATGGAAGGATTAAATTGAATATTAACCATTTAAATAAGGTACAATGAATAAACACTTTCTTGGAAAATGTACATTTGTACATTGGTACTGTCTTGCGTTGGCAATATTACTTTGGTTGCCGATAACGATATTGGAGGCTGCTCCTTCACAAAACTTAAAGGTATCGGGAATAGTAACTTCTGCTACCGACGGAGAACCGTTGATTGGGGTAAGCGTACAAGTGAAAGGCACGTCGACGGGAACTATTACAGACCTGAACGGTAAGTATACGCTGAACGTATCTACCGGACAGACGCTGGTCTTTTCTTACATCGGTTTTATGGAACAGCAGGTTGTTGCAACCAAACCTGTCATTAACGTAGTCCTGAAAGAAGATACTAAAACGTTGGATGAGGTGGTAGTTGTCGGCTATGGAACCATGAAACGAAGTGACCTTACGGGTTCGGTTGTTTCCGTGACCGGAGATGAACTGAAAAAGTCTGTTGTCACCTCGTTAGACCAGGCTTTGCAGGGGCGTGCAGCAGGTGTTTCCGTTACACAAAACTCGGGAGCTCCGGGTGGAGGTATCTCTGTGAGTATTCGTGGTATCAACTCCTTGAATGGCAACGAACCTCTGTATATAATTGATGGTGTAGCGATTTCCGGTAATACGGATAGTAACTCCAGTGTATTGTCGTCCATTAACCCTTCGGACATCGTTTCTATGGAAATTCTGAAAGATGCTTCGGCTACTGCTATTTATGGTTCGAGAGCTTCGAATGGTGTGGTACTGATTACCACTAATCAGGGTAAAGCCGGTAAGACAAAAGTTTCTTACGAAGGATATTATGGTTTACAACAATTACCTAAGAAGTTGGATGTGTTGAATCTGCGCGAATATGCGGAATATCAGAATCTACGTGCTCAAGTACTGGGTTTTGGAGATCGTGAGGAGTTCAAAGACCCTAGTTTATTGGGAGAAGGGACGAATTGGCAGGATGAGATTTTCCGCAATGCCTCCATGCACAATCATCAGATCAATATCTCCGGAGGAAACGAAGGGACTACTTATTCGCTTTCGGGCGGTTATTTGAGTCAGGATGGTATTGGTATCGGTTCTAACTTCGAACGTTTCTCTGCCCGTGTCAACATGGATAATAAGATAACGAGCTGGCTTTCTACAGGATTGCGTGCTTCTGTTGCCAAGACGCAGCAGAACAATACGATCGACAATGGTAATATCATCCGCACAGCGATACAACAGCTGCCCGAAGTTCCGGCAAAGAATCCCGACGGTTCATGGGGAATGCAGTCAGAAAATATGTATGGTACTTATTTTACGAATCCGGTAGCAGAAGCTCTGATGCGTGAGAACTATGAAAAGGGGTTACAACTCTATGTGGATTTCTTTGCTGACATTACACTTTACAAAGGCTTGGTGTTCAGAGCTGAGTATGCTGGCAATTATTATTATAACAACAATTATCAATATACTCCGTCTTATGACTATGGTCTTTATACCCAAGAGTCATTAGGTAGCCGTAGTGCCAGCAATGGCAGTAACTGGACGTTAAAAACTTATCTGACTTATACTAATACTTTCGGTCGGCACCAAATTACTGCTATGGCGGGACATGAAGCGCAGGAAAATAATTGGGAATCACTTTCCGGTACCCGGAGTGACTATTTTCTCAACTCTGTCCACGAACTGGACGCGGGTAGTTCACTCACGGCAAAGAACAGCAGTTCCAAAGGTTCTTCTGCTATCGAATCTTATTTCGGCCGTGTTAACTACGGATTTGATGACCGTTATTTGTTGACACTTACTGTACGTGGTGACGGTTCCTCTACGTTTGCTCCGAATAATCGCTGGGGGATATTTCCATCGGCAGCCCTTGCATGGAAGTTGAAGAATGAGAAATTCCTGAAAAACGTCTCTTGGTTAGATAACTTGAAATTACGTCTGGGCTGGGGATTAGTTGGTAATCAAGCGGCAGAGAACTATGCTTATGGTGTAAAGATGAGAACTGTGGCAACTATTTGGGGAAGCGGATATTATGCAGAGAACTATGGAAACGAAAACTTGAAATGGGAAGAGACAGAGGCATGGAATGCCGGACTAGACATTAATCTTTTTGGTAACCGGGTAGAACTGATTATTGACGGATATTACAAAAATACTGATAATCTGTTGATGAAAGCATCGCTTCCCTCTTATGTTAATGGTGTTATTTCTTCACCGTGGGTAAATGCGGGTGCTATGACCAATAAAGGTTTGGAATTCACGTTGAATACGGTTAATATCAATAAAAAAGATTTCATGTGGAGATCAGGACTGACTATTTCACTCAATAGGAATGAGATTACAAAGCTTTATACGGAGACAGCAGGGCTTTCTGGTACTATCAACAGTGAGACTTACACCTACTCGGAGGTGGGACAGCCGATAGGACAGTTCTACGGATATAACGTGATAGGCATGTTTGCGAAGGAAGATGACTTTTACAAGCGGGATTCTTACGGCAATTATATTCTCGATAAAAATGGTGAGCGTGTAAAAGTGGCTATTCCTAAAGGAAAGAACATCTCTGAAAGTGAGATATGGGTAGGAGACTATATTTATGAGGATATTGACGACAATGGTGTTATTGATGAGAAAGATCGTACCTATTTAGGTAATCCCGAACCGAAGTTCTCTTACGGTTTTAACAACTCGTTTTCTTATAAAGGCTTTGATCTGAATATTTTCATCAATGGTGTATACGGAAATAAGGTGGTGAATATGCTGCGTAAAGAATTTACCAATCCGATGAATAACAGTGGTATGCTGAAAGAAGCTGTTAATATTGCCCGTGTAGAACAGATCGATCCGTCACAGCCGACAACACTTTCCAATGTCTATGTTTCGAATGCTAGTTCGGCACAAGTACAACGCATCACCGCTGCCAATGCTAACGATAACAACCGTATGAGCAGCCGCTTTGTGGAGGACGGTTCGTATCTCCGTATTAAGAATATCTCATTAGGCTATACTTTCCCTAAGAAGTGGATAAGTAAGCTCAATATTGATAATCTGCGGGTGTATATGAATATCCAGAATGCATTCACTTTTACAAAGTACAAAGGATATGATCCTGAAGTGGGTGCTTACAATTATGACGTGCTGACACGTGGCATCGATAATGCCCGTTATCCTTCACAACGAATTTATACTTTCGGACTTAACCTTAGTTTCTAACCTGACAAATAATGAGAACATTTATGAAAAGTAAATTATTAGCAATAGCAACTACCACACTGCTGCTTGCAGCATGTAGTGACAGTTTTCTGGATAGAGCACCGGAAGGAAACTATGTAGATGCTACATTTTATACTTCTGACGAAGCGTTGGAAGCAGCCACCGCTCCGCTTTACAATCGGGCATGGTTTGATTACAATCAACGTTCCATCGTTCCTATCGGTAGCGGGCGTGCCAATGATATGTACAGCCCGTGGAATTATCCGCAGTTTGTTACTTTCCAAGTGACAGCTTTGGACGAAAATCTGTCGGGTGCATGGAGTGGATTTTACTCGGTAGTAACGATGGCGAACTCTGTAATCAATGCGGTAGAGACGCAGACACAGGGTAGTGTGAGTGAGGCTGCCAAGACAAAGGCAATTGCCGAAGCCCGGTTGATGCGTGCATGTGCATACTTTTATATGTTGCGCATTTGGGGGCCGGTGATTCTCATTGAAGATAACCAAAAGTTGGTTGATAATCCCGTTCGTCCGCTCAATCGTGAAGAGGATGTGTTTCAGTTTATTATCAATGATTTGAACTATGCTGTTAATAACTTGCCCGAACAGAACGATAAAGGACGGGCTACATCGTGGGCGGCGAAAGGGATATTGGCAAAGGTTTATCTGGCACGTTCGGGTTGGAACAATGGTGGTACGCGTAATGAAAATGATTTGGAACTTGCCCGTCAATATGCCGGTGATGTGTGTGAGAATAGCGGGTTAGATTTGATGACAAACTACGAAGACCTCTTCAAGTATAAGAACAATAACAATCAGGAATCTCTGCTCGCTATGCAGTGGGTGCCATTGGGTGAGTGGTATGAATGTAATACACTCTTGTCCGATTTGGCATTCTCTACCGAGGTGACGGGTGGTGTCAATTGCTGGAGTAGTTATAACGGAAGTATTGATATGCTTCAGCAGTATGAACTGGCAGATACGTTGCGCCGAAACGCTACCTTCTTTACTAAAGGCTCTTACTATTCTTATATTTGCATCAAAGATGATGGCTATACTTATAAGGGCACTGCTTCTCCTATTAAAAAGGGTGTTCCGGGGGGACCGGATGACGATAACGACGGCAAAGTAAAACAAATGAACTCTCCGCTCAATACTTATATTTTGCGTTTGGCAGATGTCTACCTGACGTATGCAGAAGCCTGTTTGGGCAACAACTCTACGTTGAGTGACGGTCGCGGTCTCTATTTCTTTAACCGTGTACGTGAGCGTGCAAAGATTAATAAAAAGTCTTCCATCACGTTGGACGACATTATCCGCGAGCGTCGTGTTGAGTTTGGTATGGAATATTCGAATTGGTATGATATGGTGACTTGGTTCCGTTATTTACCGGACAAGATGCTCAACTACTTTAACAATCAGTGGCGGGGATACCGGGCGGATGCTATCATCAAAGATGAGGACGGAAAATTGCATTTTGGGAAGTATGACACAGATGGAGCCACCTTCCTTGAAGGTTCTGAATATTACACAGCTCCGGAGTTTACTATCAACATTGAAGCAGAGGATATCTTCTTGCCTTATCCGGAATCTGATGTAATCCAGAATCCGTTACTGAACGAGCCGCCGGTTCCTTATACATTTAACGAATAAATCAAAAGAACTTATGAAATCAATATATAAATATTTAGACACGAGATTGTTCCTGATAGGGTTGTTAGTCCTGCCCTTTTTGGTAGTTGTCTCTTGCCAAAATGATGACGATGATGCTATACCGGTTATTCATTATATAAGAGTAACAGATCCGGCTAAAGCAGACAGTACTTTTACTGATGTAAATCCGGGAACAATGATCGTTGTGGTCGGAGAACATTTGGGTGGAACACAAAAAGTGTATATCAACGATCAAGAGGTCAGTTTCAATAGGAATTATGTAACCTCGACAAATATCATATTGACTGTACCTGCCGAACTGGAACTACTGGGAGAGAACCCGGAACTGAAAGGGGAACTTCGTGTAGAAACAAATCATGGAGTAGCTTTATATAATATGCATGTTCTGTCCCCGGCTCCTTATATTACACGTATTGCTGCTACCTATCCGATAGAGGAGGGAGATGAACTGGTTCTTATCGGTGGAAATTTCTATGAAGTACAGGGACTTTATTTCTCTACAGAGAAGCCGTCTGATGATGGAAAAAGGCCGGTAAATATTCAGAAAGTTGTTGACTATCAAGTAACCAATAATTATGGTCGGATTACGTTGACGGTTCCTGCCAATGTGATTGAGGAAGGATATCTTGTTGTGGAATGTTATACGAGCAGTGCGGTCATTGAATTTAAGACCACTATTCCTGAACCTGTGCTTACAGGAATTAGTTCGACGATGCCAGTTGTGGGGAGTATGGTAACTATTACCGGGCAGAATTTTATTCAAGTATCAAATGTTAATGTGAATGGAGAGTTTGATATACCTGTTGCCGATATAACAGTATCGGATGCTTTCGATGAGCTTAGTTTTGTATTGCCGCAGGCACCTACTCATTCAGGAAAGATTTCGGTAACTACTGGCGGAGGTACAGGAGAGCTTTCGGCTGTGTTCTATCCTGTGGAGAATGTGATACTGAATTACGATGGAATCGGTAGTCATGTTTGGGGAGATTGTAGCTTTGTAGTGGCAGATGGTTCTTCAGCTCCTTATGTTTCTACGGGAACTTGTCTGGGCATTACCGGGACAGTGAGTGCATATAACTATTGGTGGAAGCAAAGTTATTCTAACGCTCAATGGGTAAATACAAACGTTCTTCCGGGAAATACACCGATTGGTGACTTGAAATTACAGTTTGAATGTTTTGTAAAAGAAGTATTTACCGGACCTGTTTTCCAAATTGCAATGTGTGAGAACTTTGATGCTGCATTAAGCGGGTATGTTCCGGTGAGTTCTTTTACAGGAAAGACAGAAACAGGAAAATGGATGCAATGTTCCGTACCTTTGTCTTCTGTTGTCGCAGATGCTACATATCAAGAGTTTTTGAATAGGAACTCTGCTCATATAGGTGTATATGCAACAAATCCTGGTGGTAGCGAAGCTACTATTGAAGTTTATTTCGATAATTTCCGTATCGTGAGAAAATAATGATTTGAATGAAGTAGGAGAGGGTATGACGAACCGTTTACCTTCTCCTTCTTTTTTGGGTAAATATATGAAAATAGTAAAATATATAGCTCTGTTTGGGATATTGAGTGGGTTGGTGGTTGCGTGTACTCCTTCAACGAGTGTGATGTCAAACGACGTTGTCCGATTGAATCAACTGGGTTACTATCCCAATCAAGAGAAAATAGCCGTAGTAGACAGTGGAAAGGTTGAGGAGTTTGTAATATGGGATGCTGTTTCCGGTAAACAAGTGTTTGCCGGAAAATCTTTATATACAGCAAAGTCAGCATGGTCCGATAAAACAAGAACGACGCTGGATTTTAGTGCTGTAACAACTCCGGGGAAATATGTGCTGAAAGTGAACGGAGCATCGGTTACTTTCCAAATAAAAGACAGTGTATTATCTCTTCTGGCTGATGCGGCTTTGAAGTCTTTTTATTATCAGCGTACCGCAATGCCGATTGAAGAACAATATGCAGGGCAGTGGAGCAGGCCGACCGGGCATCCGGATAATCATGTATTGATACATTCCAGTGCTGCTTCCCCCAATCGTCCTGCAGGAACGATTGTCTCTTCCTCCAAAGGTTGGTATGATGCCGGCGATTATAATAAGTATATTGTGAATTCCGGTTATTCAATAGGTTTGATGCAGTCTATTTACCAGTTGTTTCCGGATTACTTTTCCCGGCAAAATACAAATATTCCGGAGAGCAATAACCATACTCCCGATCTATTGGACGAAATGCAATCTAATTTAGATTGGATGTTGTCAATGCAGGACCCTGGAGATGGAGGAGTATATCATAAATTGACTACTCCCTTTTTTGAAGGTTTTGTGAAACCTGTTGACTGTAAACAACAACGTTATGTCGTGCAGAAATCAGTCACTGCCGCTTTAGACTTTGCAGCTGTCATGGCACAGTCCTCCCGCCTGTTTTCCTCTTATGAGGAAGATTATCCGGGATTTTCCAAGCGTGCTCTGCTGGCGGCGGAGAAGGCTTATGCCTGGGCGGAAAAGCATCCGGAAGCCTTTTATAATCAGAATCTGCTCAATCAGGAGTTTCAACCAGCAATAGCTACAGGAGAATATGGTGATACACATGCAGATGATGAATTTTTCTGGGCGGCTACCGAACTCTATTTCTCAACCGGGAAAGAGATATACAGGGAAGAAGCTATAAAAAAGGCTCCCAAAGTATACACAGCTCCAGGATGGGGAAATACATTTGCATTAGGTATATTTGCATGGCTTCAACCAGGCAGAGAATTAAATGAAGCCGACCGTCGTTTTGCCGATTCATTGAAAACAGAACTTTTGAAATATGCAGATAAAGTCATACAAGGAGCCGAACAGACTCCATTTCACGCTCCTTATGGTAATGATGCCAAAGATTTCTTTTGGGGATGCCTTGCGGAGAAATGTATTAATCAGGGGGTATCGTTAATGTATGCATCTCTTCTGACTGGCAGAGAAGCTTATCTGACTAATGCCTATAGAAACATGGATTATATATTGGGACGAAATGCAACAGGTTTCTGTTATGTGACGGGACTTGGAACAAAGAGTCCGAAGCATCCTCATCACCGTCTTTCGGCATCAGATGGCATAGAAGCTCCCATTCCGGGGTTTCTTGTTGGAGGGCCTAATCCGGGACAGCAGGACGGGGCTTTTTATCCTACTACCGGTCCGGATGAGTCGTATGTAGATACGGAAGATTCTTATGCTTCCAATGAAGTGGCCATTAACTGGAATGCTGCTTTGGTTGCATTGGCCTCTTCGTTGGATGCGCTTGCTGTTTATTCTGTCAAATAATCCGCAGGCTCTTTTTCTTGGCTGTTTGATAATATTTTATTTCCTTTGTACAAATCTGAAAAACATGATAAGAAAGAGCCTTTTATTGTTAGCTTTACTTCTCACTTCGTGGATTATGTCTGCGCAATCATATTTGTTCAAACACTTGGAAGTGTCGGACGGATTGTCTAATAATTCTGTAAACACTATTTATAAGGATCGGGATGGATTCATGTGGTTTGGTACGACTACCGGACTGAACCGCTATGATGGATATACTTTTAAGATTTACCAGCACGCCGAGAATGATCCGGGATCTTTACCGGATAACTATATCACAAATATTGTGGAAATGCCTGATGGACGGTTTTGGATAAATACGGCCCGAGGCTATGTGTTGTTTGATAAGGAGCGGGATTGTTTTATCACTGATGTTACTGGATTCATGAAAAATATGGAGTCATGGGGAGTTCCGGAACAGATTTTTGTGGACCGGGAAGGGAATACGTGGCTTAGTGTGGCAGGTGAAGGATGCTATCGTTACAAGGAAGGAGGAAAGAAACTTTTCTTTTCATATATGGAACATTCGTTGCCGGAATATGGAGTGACGGAAATAGCGGAATGTAGTGATGGGATTTTGTTGATTTATAATACAGGACTGCTTGTATGTTTGGATCGTGCCACGTTAGCGATTAAATGGAAGTCCGATGAGATAACAAAGCAGATGCCGACAGGAAAGACAATAGAGCTTTCGCTCTTTGTCGATAGAGACAATTGCATTTGGGCATACAGCCTTATGGGAATATGGGCGTATGACTGCGGGACAAAAAGTTGGCGGACAGACTTGACCGCTATTTGGTCGTCACGTCCGGACGTAATTATTCATGCGGTGGCACAGGATATAGAAGGCAGGATTTGGGTTGGAAAAGATTATGACGGTATAGACGTGCTTGAGAAAGAAACGGGGAAAGTGACTTCTCTTGTTGCCCACGATGATAATGGACGGAGCTTGCCTCATAATACCATTTATGACTTATATGCTGATAGGGATGGTATCATGTGGGTAGGCACTTATAAGAAAGGAGTATCTTATTATAGCGAAAGTATCTTTAAGTTCAATATGTATGAATGGGGAGATATAACCTGCATTGAACAGGCGGATGAAAATAGACTGTGGCTGGGTACGAACGACCATGGAATCCTTTTGTGGAATCGCTCTACAGGAAAGGCGGAACCTTTCTGGCAAGATGCCGAAGGACGGTTGCCGAATCCGGTCGTGTCTATGCTGAAGTCAAAAGATGGCAAATTATGGGTCGGGACATTTAATGGGGGACTGTATTGCATGAATGGTTCCCAGGTACGTTCTTATAAGGAAGGTGCCGGAAATGCTTTGGCGAGTAATAATGTCTGGGCATTGGTGGAGGATGATAAGGGAAGAATCTGGATTGCTTCGTTGGGAGGTGGTTTGCAATGTTTGGAACCGTTATCCGGTACTTTTGAAACTTATACCAGTAATAACTCGGCTTTGTTGGAGAATAATGTAACTTCTTTGTGTTGGGGAGATGATAATACATTGTTTTTCGGAACCGCCAGTCAGGGAGTAGGCACGATGGATATGCGTACTCGTGAAATAAAAAGGGTTCAGGGCCAGAGCAGTAGCGTGAAAATATCGAATGATGCGGTTAATCATGTGTATAAGGATAGCCGGGGATTGATATGGATTGCTACACGCGAGGGATTGAACGTGTATGATATGAGGCGTCATGTATTTCTTGATCTGTCTCCTGTTGCAGAGGCTAAAGGAAATTTTATTGCCGCAATTACGGAAGATCAGGGGCACAATATGTGGGTATCGACCAGCAGGAAGGTGATTCGGGTAACAGTAGCTTCGGACGGAAAAGGGAGTTACCTTTTTGATTCCAGGGCTTACAATAGTGAGGATGGATTGCAGAACTGTGATTTTAACCAGCGTTCTATCAAGACGTTACACAATGGGAACATTGCGATTGGAGGCTTATATGGAGTAAATGTTTTTGCTCCGGATCATATACGCTATAATAAAATGCTGCCTAATGTGATGTTTACAGGTCTTTCGCTGTTTGATGAGGCAGTGAAGGTAGGACAGTCGTATGGCGGAAGAGTGTTGATAGAAAAAGAGTTGAACGATGTAGAAAATGTAGAGTTCGATTATAAGCAGAACATTTTCAGTGTATCTTTTGCTTCGGATAACTATAACTTGCCGGAGAAAACTCAATATATGTATAAGTTGGAAGGGTTCAATAATGACTGGTTAACCCTGCCGTTAGGAGTACACAATGTGACTTTCACTAATCTTGCTCCGGGAAAGTACGTTTTGAGAGTGAAAGCGATCAATAGTGACGGTTATGTCGGCATAAAGGAAGCCACGCTGGGTATTGTAGTCAATCCTCCTTTCTGGATGTCATGGTGGGCTTATTTGTTGTATGCCGTCGGTTTGGTTATCGTGCTCTTCCTGGCGCGTTACCGGATGCTGAAACGTGAACGTGAGAAGTTTCATCTTCAGCAAATAGAAAATGAGGTGGCGAAGAATGAAGAAATAAATAATATGAAATTCCGTTTCTTCACGAACGTTAGCCACGAATTGCGTACACCGCTCACTTTGATTATTTCTCCTTTGGAAGGCATGCTGAAAGAAACGACCGATGAATTGCAGAGTACACGTTTGCAATTGATGTATCGTAATGCACAACGGTTGTTGCATCTGGTTAATCAACTGCTTGATTTTCGTAAAGGAGAAATGAGTACTCATCAGTTGTCTCTGTCGGAAGGAGATATCATTTCGTATGTGCATAGTGTTTGTAACTCTTTCTTGTTGATGGCGGATAAGAAACATATTCAGTTCTCTTTCTTTTCGGGTATAGATACATTCTCGATGGCTTTTGATGCTGACAAGATAGGAAAGATTGTGATGAATTTGCTTTCTAATGCTTTTAAGTTTACTCCCGAAGGAGGACGTGTGACGGTGATGGTAGAGCATGTGGCAGGAACTCCCGATATACTGGAAATCAAGATTACCGACACCGGAATAGGAATTAGCGATGTGGACAAGGAACATATCTTCGAACGTTTCTATCAGGCGAATCATAAGGGAGTAGAGGAAACTACCGGGAATGGTATCGGTTTGAGTTTGGTACGTGATTTTGTCACTTTGCATGAAGGAGAAGTGAAGGTATTCGATAATATAGGGATGGGGTCTGTTTTCGTTATTCAGTTTCCGGTAAAACATGTGGAGACACAGGTGCAGTTGCCAGAAGAAAGGGGCATACCGGTCGGGGATGAAGAAGATAAGGAGATGAAAGAGGAAGCCAGGGAGGAAACGGAACGCAAAAATTTCCCATTGTTGATGATAGTAGATGATAATGAAGATTTCCGTATCTTTATGCGTTATAGTCTAGAGTTGCAGTATCGTGTCAAACTGGCTGTGAATGGTCAGGAAGCGTGGGAAATGATGCAGGAAGAATTACCCGATCTGGTCATCAGTGATGTAATGATGCCCCAAATGGACGGCAATGAGTTGTGTCGCCTGATAAAGCAGGATAAGCGCACAGCGCATATCCCTGTGATTTTGCTGACAGCGCGACAGAATACCGAAGCAAAGTTAGAAGGATTGCAGACAGGAGCGGACGATTATGTAACGAAGCCGTTCAACATGACTATTCTTGTGTTGCGTATCCGTAAACTGATAGAACTAAGCCGTTATCATCGTGTCACCCAGGGAATGATTGATCCTGCGCCTAGTGAGATTGTGATTACTTCATTGGATGAGAAGTTGATAGAGAAAGCAATCAAGTATGTGGAAGATAATATGTCACGTACTGAACTCTCGGTAGAGGAACTTAGTCGGGAGCTGGGTATGAGTCGTGTGCATTTGTATAAGAAATTGCTTCAGATCACAGGAAAGACACCGATTGAGTTTATCCGCGTGATTCGCTTGAAACGGGCAGCGCAATTATTGCGTGAAAGCCAGCTTCATGTGTCCGAAGTGGCCTTCGAAGTAGGCTTCAATAACCCCAAATATTTCAGTCGTTATTTCAAGGATGAATTTGGTGTTTTACCCTCCGTTTATCAGGAAAAAGAAGGGAAATAACAAATGATACCTTTGAAAAAAACATATTGTCCGGTCACTGTTTAAAAGTTCCCCTTCTATAAAACATTAGAAGGGGAACTTTTCATTTATAGTACTTACTTTTGCGATATGAGAAAATATATTGTTGAACCCTAAAGGTAGGTATGATTATGAATATGAAAAACATTTTCTGTTGCCTGTTACCGGGACTTCTTTTCGGAGCATGTTCCAATAAGGTCTACGAAGAGACAGGTGATAGTGTGATAGTTAAAGTACAACAGAAAGAAATAGGAGGGCCTCGTTTAGTTCGCCTTCAAGTGATGGGAGATAAGTTAATCCGTGTTTCTGCCACTGCCGACAGCAAGTTTGCCGATCCGCAAAGTCTGATTGTTGTTCCGCAGGAAAAACAAACATCCTTTGCCGTTGTGCAGAATGGCGATACGATTACAGTGTCTACTGAAGAAGTAAAAGCATCCGTACTGACTAGTACCGGGGAAGTGTGGTTTACGGATCGAAACGGAGAGTTAATCCTACAGGAAAACAAGGGAGGAGGAAAGAAGTTTACTCCGATAGAAGTGGAGGGGACGAAAGGATATACGATCTGTCAGGTATTTGAGTCTCCCGAAGATGAGGCGTTTTACGGATTAGGTCAGCATCAGGCGGATGAATTTAATTATAAGGGCAAGAATGAAGAATTGTTCCAATACAATACGAAAGTATCTGTTCCGTTTGTTGTTTCGAATAAAAATTATGGCATACTACTGGATAGTTATTCGTTGTGCCGCTTTGGTAATCCGAATGATTATTCCCAGTTGAACCGTATCTTTAAACTTTATGATAAGACAGGTCAGGAAGGGGCGCTTACCGGTACTTATGTACCGAAAAAAGGAGAAAATCTGGTTCGTCGGGAAGATTCCATTTATTTCGAGAATCTGAAAACGATTGAGAATCTTCCGAAGAAACTGCCGTTAATGGGGGCTAACGTCACCTATGAAGGAGAGATAGAGCCTGCTCAAACGGGAGAATTTAAGTTTATTCTTTATTATGCAGGATATGTCAAGGTTTATTTGAATAATGAGCTGGTAGTGCCGGAACGTTGGCGTACTGCATGGAATCCTAATAGTTATAAGTTTGCTGCTCATTTGGAAGCAGGAAAGCGTATACCGTTGAAAATCGAGTGGCAGCCTGATGGTGGGCAGTCTTATTGCGGGCTGCGTGCATTGACACCCGTCGATCCGAAAGAACAGGGGAAACAATCGTGGTGGAGTGAAATGACAAAGCAGCTCGATTATTATTTTATGGCTGGTGAAGATATGGACGATGTGATTAGCGGTTATCGTACGCTGACCGGAAAGTCTCCCGTCATGCCGAAGTGGGCAATGGGTTTCTGGCAAAGTCGTGAGAAGTATAATACACAGGATGAAATGTTGGGAGCACTGAAAGGTTTTCGTGATCGTAAAATTCCGTTGGATAATATCGTACTGGATTGGAATCACTGGCCGGAGAATGCCTGGGGTAGTCACGAGTTTGATAAGGCTCGTTTTCCGGATCCGAAAGCAATGGTCGATTCAATCCATGCTATGCATGGCCGTATGATGATCTCGGTATGGCCTAAGTTCTATGTTACTACTGAACATTTCAAAGAATTCGACGAGAATGGATGGATGTATCAGCAGTCTGTCAGGGATAGCTTGAAAGATTGGGTAGGTCCCGGTTACCATTATGGTTTTTATGATGCTTATGATCCCGACGCACGGAAATTGTTTTGGAAACAGATGTATGAGCATTATTATCCGTTGGGTATAGATGCCTGGTGGATGGACGCCAGCGAACCGAATGTGCGTGATTGTACAGACTTGGAATATAGGAAGGCTTTGTGCGGGCCTACGGCATTAGGTTCCTCAACAGAATTCTTTAATGCTTATGCACTGATGAATGCGGAAGCGATTTATGACGGTCAGCGCGGGGTGGATAATAACAAACGTGTGTTTTTGCTGACCCGTTCGGGATTTGCCGGATTGCAGCGTTATTCTACGGCTACATGGAGTGGAGATATCGGTACACGTTGGGAAGATATGAAAGCGCAGATTTCTGCAGGGTTGAATTTTGCGATGAGTGGAATTCCTTATTGGACAATGGATATTGGTGGTTTTTGTGTAGAGAATCGTTATGTGGCAGGGCAGAAACAATGGAATGCGACAAAGACGGAAAACGCCGATTATAAAGAATGGCGTGAGTTGAATGCCCGCTGGTATCAATTCGGTGTGTTTGTGCCTTTATATCGTGCACACGGGCAATACCCTTTCCGTGAAATATGGGAGATTGCGCCGGAAGGGCATCCGGCTTATCAGTCGGTTGTGTATTATACCAAGTTACGTTATAATATGATGCCGTATATTTATTCGTTGGCAGGTATGACCTGGTTGGATGATTATACGATCATGCGTCCCTTAGTAATGGATTTCACTGCGGATGCCGAAGTGAATAATATTGGTGACCAGTTTATGTTCGGTCCTTCGTTTATGGTATCTCCCGTTTATCGATATGGTGACCGCAGTCGTGAAATTTATTTCCCTCAATCAGAAGGCTGGTATGATTTTTATTCAGGCAAATTTCAGGCTGGAGGAGAGAGAAAGGTTATAAAAGCTCCTTATGAGCGTATTCCGTTGCATGTGCGTGCCGGTGCTATCGTACCATTTGGAGATGATATTCAGTATACGGATGAAAAACCGGCGGATCATATCCGTTTGTATATTTATCAGGGAGCGGATGGAGAGTTTACGTTATACGAAGATGAGGGTGTGAATTATAACTATGAACAAGGGAGGTATGCCATGATACCAATGAAGTATGATGAAGCTACCAAGACTTTAGTGATCGGTGAACGCCAAGGAGACTTTCCGGGTATGCTGAAAGAACGGACTTTTACTGTGATTACGGTCAATAAGGAAAAAGCCCAACCGTTTGATTTGAATGCGAAAGGGGTGACTGTGAAGTATAATGGCAGCAAACAGACATTGAAACTGTAGCCTGAATGATAATTCGTTGATGATGACTGGTAAACTAAAATATTTGATACTGGGGAGCTGCCTGCTACTGGGAGGTTGTCTGCTCCTATTAGGGGCATGTAGCAGCTCTTCCCCCGCATCTCCGCGTGAGCGGTCCGACTTTAATGCAGACTGGCGTTTTCATTTAGGAGATGGACTGCAAGCGGCACAGCCCGGTTTTGCCGACAATGACTGGCGTGTATTGAATTTACCTCACGACTGGGCGATTGAGGGGGATTTCAGCAGGGAAAATCCTTCCGGTACAGGAGGAGGGTCACTTCCAGGGGGAGTCGGTTGGTATCGCAAAACCTTTAACGTGGATAAAGCCGATACGGGAAAGATATTCCGTATTGAGTTTGACGGAATATATATGAACTCGGAGGTATTTATCAATGGTGTTTCATTGGGAGTACGTCCTTATGGATATATTAGTTTCAGTTATGACCTGACCTCTTATCTGAAATGGGATGAGCCGAATGTACTGGCTGTACGTGTGGATAATGCGGAGCAACCTAATTCGCGATGGTATTCAGGTTGTGGCATTTACCGGAATGTGTGGCTAAGTAAGACCGCTCCGATACACGTGGCCGGATGGGGGACGTATGTCACGACATCGTCAGTTGACGAAAAACAGGCTGTACTGAATCTTGCTACTACCCTTGTGAATGAAAGTGATACGAACGAGAATGTTGCAGTCTGTTCATCCTTGCAGGATGCTGAAGGCAGAGAAGTTGCTGAAATCCGGTCAACTGGGAAAACGGAAGCCGGTAAGGAGGTTGTTTTTTCCCAGCAGCTGACTGTAAAGCAACCTCAATTGTGGGATATTGATACTCCGTATCTGTATACACTGGTTACCAAAGTGATGCGAAACGAGGAATGTATCGATAGGTATACTACTCCTGTTGGTATTCGCACATTCAATTTTGATGCACGGAAAGGATTCATATTGAACGGCAAACAGACAAAAATTAACGGTGTGTGTATGCATCATGATCTGGGCTGCCTGGGAGCGACAGTCAATGCACGTGCCATTGAACGGCAATTGCAGATTCTGAAAGAAATGGGTTGTAACGGCATACGTTGTTCTCATAATCCTCCGGCACCCGAATTGCTTGATCTCTGTGACCGTATGGGGTTTATCGTGATGGATGAGGCTTTTGATATGTGGCGGAAGAAAAAGACGGCGCATGATTATGCACGTTACTTCAACGAATGGCATGAACGTGATTTGAATGATTTTATTTTGCGTGACCGTAATCATCCTTCTGTTTTTATGTGGAGTATCGGTAATGAAGTCCTGGAACAGTGGAGTGATGCCAAAGCGGATACGTTGAGTTTGGAAGAGGCTAATCTGATCTTGAATTTCGGACATTCTTCTGATATGTTGGCCAGAGAAGGAGAAGAAAGTATCAACTCTTTGCTGACGAAGAAGCTGGTGGATTTTGTGAAGGAGCTCGATGCTACCCGTCCTGTCACTGCCGGATGTAATGAGCCGAATTCCGGGAACCATTTATTTCGTTCCGGCGCATTGGATGTGATTGGCTATAATTATCATAACAAGGATATTCCCAATGCTCCGACCAATTTCCCGGACAAGCCGTTTATCATTACTGAAAGTAATTCGGCATTGATGACGCGTGGATATTACCGTATGCCCAGCGACCGGATGTTTATCTGGCCCGAACGTTGGGACAAGCCCTTTGTCGATTCTACTTTTGCCTGTTCATCTTATGAAAACTGTCATGTGCCTTGGGGAAACACTCACGAGGAAAGCCTCAAATTAGTCAGGGACAATGATTTTATCAGTGGACAATATGTATGGACTGGATTTGATTATATCGGAGAACCTACTCCTTACGGATGGCCTGCGCGTAGTTCGTATTTTGGTATTGTTGACCTGGCTGGTTTCCCGAAAGATGTCTACTATCTGTATCAATCGGAATGGACGGACAAACAGGTATTACATCTTTTCCCGCATTGGAACTGGACTCCGGGACAGGAGATCGATATGTGGTGTTACTATAATCAGGCTGATGAAGTGGAATTGTTTGTGAATGGAAAATCGCAAGGAGTGAAGTGTAAGGATATCGATAACCTGCATGTAGTTTGGCGTGTAAGGTTTGAACCGGGGGTGGTGAAGGTTGTTGCACGTAAAAGTGGTAAGGTAGTGGCGGAAAAGGAAATCAGGACAGCCGGAAAACCTGCAGAAATTCGTCTGACTCCTGATTGTTCTGTTCTTACTGCTGATGGAAAAGATTTGTGTTTTATCACTGTGGAGGTGTTGGATAAGAAAGGAAATCTTTGCCCTAATGCTGATAATTTAGTGAGTTTCACAGTAAAAGGTAATGCCTTTATCGCAGGGGTGGACAACGGAAATCCGATATCGATGGAACGCTTTAAGGATGAAAAGAGGAAAGCATTTTATGGAAAATGCCTTGTTGTAATTCAGAATGATGGAAAACCGGGAAAAGCAGAGCTAACAGCTACTTCAGAGGGGCTTCGGCAAGCTGTGGTAAAGATCTCGGCGAAAGAATTGTAAACTGTAAATGATAATTTGATAATGAGACTGTTTTTATTGACTATATGTTTCCTGTCTGTTGGGGCAGGTACGAAGATGATTGCTCAGGATAAGAAACAAACACCGGTTTATCTTGATGATACACAACCGATGGAGGTTAGAGTGCGGGATGCTTTGAACCGTATGACCGTAGAGGAAAAAACTCGTCTTAGCTATGCACAGGGAAAGTTCAGCTCTCCAGGTTGTCCCCGTTTGGGTATTCCTGAACTTTGGATGAGTGACGGACCTCACGGTGTACGTGCCGAAATTAACTGGAACGATTGGGGATATGCAGGATGGACTAATGACAGTTGCACAGCCTTTCCTGCGCTGACCTGTCTGGCTGCCAGTTGGAATCCTCTGTTAGCGGAGAAGTATGGAACCGCTATTGGGGAGGAAGCCCGTTATCGTGAAAAGGATGTTTTGCTGGGACCGGGTGTGAATATCTATCGTACCCCACTCAATGGACGTAACTTTGAATATCTGGGAGAAGATCCTTATTTAGCTTCGGAACTTTGTGTTCCCTATATTCAGGGAGTGCAGAAGAATGGAGTAGCTGCTTGTGTGAAGCATTATGCGCTGAATAATCAGGAGTTATGGCGGGGACATATTGATGTGCAGCTAAGTGACCGTGCTCTGTATGAAATATATCTGCCTGCCTTTAAGGCTGCCGTAGAAAGAGGTAAGGTCTGGTCTGTTATGGGAGCATATAATAAGGTGCGTGGGACTCATGCTACTCATCACAAGCTATTGAATAATGATATACTGAAAGGAGAATGGAAATTCGACGGTTGTGTCATAACGGACTGGGGAGCTGCGCATGACACTTATGAAGCTGCCATGTATGGCTTGGATATTGAAATGGGATCTTATACGAATGGTTTGACTTCGGAATCGGAATTCGGTTATGATGATTATTACTTGGGCAAGTCTTATCTGAAAATGGTTCGGGAAGGTAAAATTCCGATGGAAGTAGTGAATGATAAGGCTGAACGTGTGCTACGTTTGATTTTCCGTACGGCTATGAATCGCAGGAAGCCGTTTGGGGCACTGACTAGTGAAGAGCACTATCGCACGGCTTATGAGGTTGCAACAGAGGGGATTGTCTTGTTGAAAAATGGAACTGGCGGGAAACAGCCTTCTTTATTGCCTATATCCCAAGGAAAATACAAACGTATTTTAGTGGTGGGAGATAATGCTACCCGTAATTTGATGTTAGGCGGTGGATCTTCAGAATTAAAAGTTCAGAGAGTGATTTCACCATTGGACGGTATAAAGGCCAAGTTTGGTGATAATGTAGTTTATGCACAAGGTTATACAAGCGGTCGTCCGATGTACGGTCGGGCGGATGTCATTCCGCAGGTTATTGTGGATTCTTTGCGTAATGATGCGGTGGAAAAAGCGATGAACTCGGATTTAGTGATTTTTGTAGGTGGATTGAATAAGAATCATTTTCAAGATTGTGAGGGTGGAGACCGTTTATCGTACGAACTTCCTTTTGCCCAGAATGAGTTGATAGAAGCTTTATTGAAGGTAAATAAAAACCTGATAGCGGTGATTGTCAGCGGAAATGCGGTGGAAATGCCTTGGGTGAAGGAGATTCCTTCTATTGTCCAGTCATGGTATTTAGGTTCTGTTGGTGGAGAGGTGCTAGCTGATGTGTTGAGTGGAGATGTGACTCCCAGTGGTAAACTGCCTTTCTCTTATCCGGTGAAACTGAAGGATTGTCCGGCACATTTCTTTGGAGAAATCAGTTATCCGGGCGATAGCATCCGCCAGGAATATAAAGAAGATATTTTGGTTGGCTATCGCTGGTATGATACGAAGAAGGTGCAGCCACTCTTTCCTTTTGGCTATGGCATGAGTTATACTACCTTTGAGTATGGTAAACCTGTGGTGTCGGCTAAAACAATGAATGCTGATGGTAGTATAGATATTCTCGTGAAGGTTAAGAATACAGGAAAAGTAATAGGGAAAGAGATTGTTCAACTATATATTGGTGACGAAGAGTGTAGTGTTCTCCGTCCGGTTAAGGAATTGAAAGATTTCCGGAAGGTACAACTTCTTCCGAATGAAGAAAAAGAAGTGAAGTTTACGATAAAGCCGGAAGTGCTGAAGTTCTTTGATGATAAGCAGCATGCCTGGATCGTGGAACCAGGGAAGTTTAAAGCTTATATTGCCGCCTCTTCTGCTGACATCCGCAATGCAGTGACATTTGAGTATACTTCAGATTAGTAATGAATCAGTTTCAGTGAGACATTATTTTACAATAATTCGTTTCTCCTTATATTGAAACTCTGCGATCCCCAAGTCATTCAGCGCTGCCAACAGATCTCCTACCGGAACGTTCCGGCTAAAACGAAAATGAATTCGTTCTTGCAGGAGACTGGCTGAATGGCAAATAATGCTGATGTTGTACCATGTGCCTATCTCTTGTAAGACTTCCTTCATGGGGATGTTGTCAAAATAGAACTCTCCCTGTGTCCACCCTTCTTCCTTTGTCCAAGAGACTTTGGAGAGAAGTATGTCGCCGTTTGCCGCTAACCGGGCATGTTGTCCGGGTGACATTTTCCGGCTGGAAGTAGAAACGGTATCAGTCAATTGCACGCATCCTTCGTATAAGGTCACAGCTGGGAGGCTGGCGGGATAGGCGTTCACGTCGAACACTGTGCCTAGTACTCGTGTCTGTATTTTCCCGGCAGTAACAATGAAGGGACGACTGATGTCCTTGGTAACTTCAAAGCGGGCTTCTCCGGTGAGACTAACCATACGTTTGTCCGGTGAAGTAAACTTCTCCGGATATTCAAAACGGCTGTTGGCACCTAATATAACATGACTACCGTCTTCCAGCGTGATGTGGGTCAACGTGCTTGGCGGAGTGGAGACGATAATTCGTCCGTTTTCCTTTGTGGTTGTGATACGTTCAGGAGCTTTGAGAGAAGCGAAGATTTCAATTCCGGATATTTCGGTTTCCGTTTGCTGCCAAGGCGACCAAAGCAAGAGGATGAGGATGATGGCTGCCGCTACACTGCCGGAGAGCCATATCCGGAGATAAAGTTTTTTTCTTTTCTCTTTTTGCTTTTGTATAAATGTGTTCCACTCTGACTGAACCTCTTCCGGCAACGGGAAGTCACCCAATGCTTCTCCAAAAATATTTTGTAGACGGCGCGTTTCGGTATCTTCCGGGAATGAGGAAGTTTCCTGTTCTTTCACTTCATTACGTTTTTTCTTTTCTTTCATATTGATTCCTCCTTCTTACTTGTTCATGGCTTCGCGCAGTATGCGCAATGCCTTGGATATATGTTTCTTTACTGTGTCGGGACTGATGCCGAGACGTAGGGCGGCTTTCCGATAAGTAAGGTGCTCATAATAGCATAGCCGTAGCACCGTGCAGGTTGGCTCTGGCAAACGATGTGCGATAGCTTCTGCCTTTTGTAGCAATGCTTCGTGTTCTTTATAGTTGCTTTCTACGTCTGCCTGTGTGGCTTCGTACAGAGCTGTCAAGTTGTCTTGCTCCACCATGCGGTGCTTCAGGTGGTTAAGGCTGGTGTTGCGGACTATGGTGTAGAGCCAACCGCCACAGTCGTTCTTGTCCAGTCGGTCGAAATGCTTCCATGCCTGTTCCATTGCTTCGCTTACGATGTCGCGTGCCTCCTCCCTGTCTCCGGTGAGCTGTGTGGCATAACGCACCAATCGCGGATACATTTCCGTGAATAGTTGTTTGAAGGCCTCTTCCTTCGTGTGGTTTTTATGAAACAGGAGTATCATTCGTTTTAATATATCAGCATCATCTGTTTATGTGCATCAGAGATGGCAAAAGTAACGTTTCTCTTTCGGGTTGCAAACCTATAGGCGTGATTTTTCGCTTTCTCCGGCTCCGGTTCCCTTATATTTGCTCTTTGTGGCGTTGAATTGGTAACTTAACCGAATACCGAGACGTTGCTGGTCCGAATAATCGCGATTGGAGCTGAACGTCCGGTCGCCATAAATGGTAAAGTATCTGTAGGCTGTATGAAAGATGTCTTTAGCGGTTACCGATACTTTTAACGACTGATCTTTCAGGAATGATTTTGTCAGTTGGGCATCTACTCTTCCTGCGGTATGTCTGATGGCATAACTTTGTTTGGCACCGGTTTGCAAGGTGCCTTTTATATTAAAGAACCAGCCGCGGGGAAAGCTGAAGTTATTATCTAAACTAAAATAGAATACGGGTTCGTTCCAATGCTGGGTGATGTTTATGGGAGCTGCGTGTGAATCGTACCAGTTAATGCCGCTTGTCAGTTGCGGCTGCCAAATACTTATTTGGGGCGAAAGAACGATAGCACCTCCATATTGGTTGGTATGCGGGATACTTGCCATGCTGAATAACAGTACGCCCGGATGGTTTACATCGTCATAAGGCTTGGTATAACTGGTGTACATATCCCAAGTATGGTCATAAAAAAGACTGAAGTTAACCCATTTCCATCCACCATCCAGAGAAATATTACGGTGTATTTGAGGGACGAGAAACGGATCTCCACTGCGGTAGGCATATTTGTTCTGATACGTGATGGCACTGGTGAGCATCTCGTAACTAGGGCTGTATTTTATTGTCCGGTAAGAAAGGCTGAAAGACCAGTCTCCGGGAGTGTATGCGATGCCAACAACCGGTATCCAGTGCCGATACGTGGGGCTTTGCTCTTTCTGGTGGATCCCTTTCTCGTAGTAGTCTGTCTTTTGGAATTCATAGCGTAGCCCTGCCGAAATATTGAACTTACCTAATGGCAGGTTATAATCTGCGAAACCGGAAATCATGGTCTGTTTGATGCGGTCGTCAGCATCGGCAGAAAAACCGTTTTGGAGGAAGATGTCGTGACGGTTGGTAAATGTCTCTTCTGTGCCGAAGCAGAGCTTGCCTTTCCACAGTGGAGCGGTAATAAGAAGTTTGGCGGCATAGAGGCGATTGCGTACGCGGTTGCTTGATGTGGCGTCCTCAATACCATTATTTTCTGCATATTGTTGTATACGGTCACGCCCATATACGTAGTCGGCATTGAAGTCGATATTCCATTTTCCGTGTGTACTGTTGTAGTATCCGTTGGCTCCCTGCCACCAGCCGGTGTGGGCATTGGTTTCCTGGCGGGAGTGTAGATTGTCGGTTTCTTTGCCATTTTGGAGAATGAGCGTATTACCTTCTGTGACGGAATGGGAGTTGCCAATATTTGTGCCCGGTGTATAACGCACGCCGAATGACTGGTGATCGTTAACCTCGTAATTGAATCCCACTTCTCCATTGAAGGTATTGTAGTTGCCTTTATTTTGGGCTTCCGTCTGTTGGTTCCAGTCTGAAGAGGCGTGAACCTCACGGTTTATTATACTTGTACTATGGTTGTTAATCTCCGCAAAATCTCCTTTTAGAAAAATGTCCAGTCCGCCGGTACGGTAGTTTAATGATATACCTTCCGTGCCGTTGGCTACCCGCCCTTGTGAGTAGTCAGTGTAGAAGTTACCGCTCATTCCTTGTCCACGTTTACGGATGGTGCGGAGGCGGATGACGGCTTTCACAGAGGAACCATACTGTACACCCGGTGTAGTAATGATTTCCGCTGATAGTATTTCGTTAGCTTGGAGACGATTCAACTCGGTGTTGTCTCTCACTTTACGTCCATTGATGTAGATGTCCGGTGTGCCTCTTCCTATAACAGAAAAATCCCCCTCCGAACCTGTGACAAAGGGAAGATGTGAAATCATCTCGTTTGCCGATCCCATCAGCGAAAGGGGAGTGCCGATGATATTAGCCGTCAATATTCCGTCCTTGCGTTCTATCAATGGGCGTGAGGCGGTGACAACCACTTCTTTCAGTAATTTCGCGTCAGGCTGGAGGCGGATGATGTTTGTATGCCGGCAGGGAACTACTTGCGGAGAGTAGCCTACAAAAGTAGCCTTCAATAGGCAATCCTCTCCGGCTATGGGTGGCAGGCGAAAGGAACCGTCTTCCTCCGTTACGCTTCCCGCGAGGAAACTGGAATCGGCAGCAAGAGCAAGTACATTGACGAAAGGGAGGGGAATTCCTTTCTCATCATACACTTTTCCTTCTACCGCAATGGCTTTGTCCGACTTGTGTTGTTGTACAACAAAATAGTCTTCCCGCTCCATGCAGATGAAAGGTTTCCCACTCAATACCAGATCAATGGCTTCCCGCTCTGTCTTTTCGCGTATGCTCATTGTCACACGATAACTTTCGGTTCCGTTGTAGGTAAAGAGAATACTTTTCCCACATGCTTTTTCAATTAGTTTCAGCGCATCAGGCAAGGCTTTGTCTTTCAACTCTAATGAGATTCTCTTCGCTCCTGTTTGTGCCTGTGCAGGGAGAGAGATAAAAAATAAACCGTACCCGATCAATAACAACCAGATTGTTGTCCAAGTAAAATCAAACTGTCGTATCATACTTTGGTTTTAATGATTTTACTTATACTACAACAAGGGTGCCTGTTCGGGTACGGTTTATTCTACTTATTTTGCTATTTTATTTTAATTTCTTCTGATATTCGTCCGAATTCAGTATTTCCAGCGCCTTTTGTATACTCTCATTGGTGGTATTCATTACCCGGAAATATTCATTCATATCCCAAAGGTCACGGGCTATCAGTGCTTTAAGTTGCGTCTTGATAAGAGGAAGCGACTTCTGATATTGCTCTTCATTGAACTTCACCCCTTCTTTCTCACCGATTTCCTTTAAAGTGGCGAGCATATCATCATCGACAACAAACTTCTCATCAAACGATTCGAACTTCTTGTATTTGTTTTTCAACTCTTTCCGGTGTCCTTCGATAAACTGCATGGTGAATTTAATCACGGCTCCTTTAGCAACCAGATTACGGTGATAATCTGTATAAAGAGTAGTGTCGATGGGAACGAAGTAATCCGGCATGATACCGCCTCCGCCATAGACAGTACGTCCCAGTTTCTTGGTTTGTACTTTCAGCGAATCCGGGAAGTGGATGCTGTCAGCATTCATCAGTTCGCCGTGGTTGAAACGTTCTATCAGGTCCTTGTTGTAATCGACAGTACTGTCGTACGGTTTCTGGATGGAACGTCCCGATGGAGTATAATAGCGTGCAATAGTCAAACGAATCATGGAACCGTCCGGCAGGTCGATAGGACGTTGCACCAATCCTTTGCCGAAAGAGCGACGTCCTACGATAATTCCTCTATCCCAATCCTGCACTGCGCCACTGACAATTTCGCTGGCAGAGGCTGTGTACTCATCTACCAGAATAATAAGACGTCCATTACGGAAATCTCCGTTTCCTTTAGCGTAGAAATCACTGCGTTTGGCAGTCCGTCCTTCCGTGTAGACAATCAGTTCCTTTTGTCCCAGGAATTCGTTGGCAAGGTCGATAGCTGCGTTCAGGTAACCTCCTCCGTTTCCTTGCAGGTCGAGAATCAGGTCCTTCATACCTTGTTTCTGAAGGCTTGTCATTGCTTTCTTGAATTCTTCGGCAGTAGTTGCCCCGAAACGGTTGATGCGGATATAACCTGTCTTTGGTTGAATCATGTAAGAAGCATCGAGGCTAAGGATAGGTATTTTATCTCTTTTTACTGTAAACAATAAAGGATCCTGTACGCCACGACGAACAATAGTCAGATTGACTTTAGAGCCTTTCGGACCACGAAGACGCTTCATAATATCTTCCGTACTCATTTTCACTCCGGCAATGGTGCTGTCATTGACCGCAACGATACGGTCACCGGCAAGGATGCCGACTTTCTCGGAAGGTCCGTTGCTGACGGGTTGCACTACTAACAGGGTATCTTCGATCATCTGAAACTGAACTCCAATACCTTCGAAGTTACCTTGAAGAGGTTCGTTCATTTTCTTCACTTCTTCTGCGTCCGAATAAGTAGAGTGCGGGTCGAGTTGTGCCAGCATCTTGATGATGGCTTCTTCCACCAACTTGTCTTCATCTACTTTGTCCACATAGAAATTGGAGATTGCGAACTCTGCCATTTGTAGCTTACGCATGGCTTCAGAACCGAAGTTCTGGGCTTGTGCGGCAATTGTCCACAAGCAAACGGATAGTATAATAGTTAGTTTCTTCATCATCTTTTTAGTTTCGCCATCTATTCCTGCCGAGTGTTATTCACTCATTTTCATGCCTTTGGGAATAAACTGGCTGATGTCTTTATTATAAGTCAATAGTTCGCGTACAATCGTCGAGCTGACGCAAGTCAGTTCCGGTTCCGTGAAGAGCAGGATGGTTTCAATACCCGCCAGTTTGCGGTTGATGTCTGCAATTGTTTCTTCATACTCGAAATCTTTCACCGTACGGATGCCGCGGACAATGAATCTGGCCCCTACTTCCTGCGCAAAATCAATGGTCAGACAGTCGTAAGACATCACTTTTATACGAGGCTCATCCTTGTAAAGTTCCCGAATCATTTCCTCTCTTTTCTCAATGGGAAAGTATGTATTCTTGTTTTCATTGATACCAATTCCTATCACGATTTCGTCCATAAAGGTGAGTGCACGTTCCACTACCGAGTAATGTCCGATGGTGAAGGGGTCAAAAGTACCCGGGAATATTGCTTTTCTCATGATGCCAAATCTTCTTCTATAACCAGATTGTCTATAATAAAGTTCTGTCGTTCCATGGTGTTTTTACCCATGTAGAATTCAAGTAGTTCTTTTACTGCGTCCGTTTTGCGCAAGGTCACTTGTTCCAGGCGCATATCCTTACCGATAAAATGCTTGAACTCGTCCGGTGAAATTTCACCTAAACCTTTGAATCGGGTAATCTCCGGATTCGGGCTTAGCTCGTTAATTGCGTTAACGCGCTCTTCTTCACTGTAGCAATAGATTGTTTTTTTCTTGTTGCGTACACGAAACAAAGGCGTTTGCAGAATATGTACGTGTCCTTTTTTAATAAGATCGGGAAAGAATTGCAGGAAGAAGGTAATCAATAGCAAGCGGATATGCATACCATCCACGTCGGCATCAGTTGCTACGATGACTTTGTTGTAGCGCAGTCCTTCAATTCCATCTTCTATATTTAAAGCTGCTTGAAGCAAGTTAAATTCCTCATTTTCATAAACCACTTTCTTCGTCAGTCCGAAAGAGTTCAACGGTTTACCACGGAGACTGAACACTGCCTGGGTGTTTACATCACGACTTTTGGTGATGGAACCACTTGCAGAATCTCCCTCAGTGATAAAGATGCAGGAGTCTTCTTCCAGTCCTTTTCCTTTCGGGTCGTTGAGGTGTATGCGGCAGTCACGCAATTTGCGGTTGTGCAGGTTTGCCTTCTTTGCACGCTCACGGGCAAGTTTAGTTACACCTGCAATGGCTTTACGCTCTTTCTCGGATTCTTGTATCTTTTGTTGTATCGCTTCGGCTATATCTGCATTCTTGTGCAAGAAGTTGTCCACTTCCTGTTTGATAAAATCACCTACATACTTGTTGACTGTCACTCCGCCGGGAACCATATTGGTAGAACCCAGCTTCGTTTTCGTCTGACTCTCAAAGATAGGCTCTTCCACATTGACGGCAATGGCAGCAACCAGCCCGTTACGAATGTCGGTATAGTCCATGTTCTTGTTGAAGAACTCCTTGATGGTGCGGGCGATGTGTTCTTTGAAAGCACTCTGATGTGTACCTCCTTGGGTGGTATGCTGACCGTTGACAAAGGAGTAATATTCTTCTCCGTATTGTCCGGTATGCGTGAAGGCGATTTCGATGTCCTCCCCTTTCAGGTGGATGATCGGGTAAAGTCCGGTTGCCGTCATGTTGTCATTCAAAAGGTCTACCAGACCGTTGCGCGACAGAATACGGTGCCCGTTATAGATAATGGCAAGCCCTGTATTGAGGTACGTGTAGTTACGTAGCATTGTCTCAATAAATTCAGGCTTGAAACTGTAATTCAGGAATAATGTATTATCCGGTTCGAAGAAGATGTAAGTTCCGTTTTCTTCTTCGGTATTTTGTATCTCGTCGGTCAGCAGGTTTCCTTTTGAGAAAGTGGCGATACGTACTTTACCGTCGCGGTAACTGCGTACCTCAAAACAGGAGCTCAAGGCGTTGACGGCTTTCACACCGACACCGTTTAGTCCGACACTTTTTTTAAATGCCTTGCTGTCGTACTTACCACCAGTGTTCAACATGCTGACGGCTTCGATGAGTTTTCCCTGTGGGATGCCTCGTCCATAGTCGCGTACGCTGACACGAAGGTTTTCTTCAACGGTAATCTCGATTTTCTTACCGGCTTGCATTTTGAACTCGTCAATACTGTTGTCAATTACTTCTTTCAGGAGGACATAGATTCCGTCTTCGGCATGTGCACCGTCGCCCAGCCTTCCGATATACATACCGGGGCGTGTGCGTACATGTTCCATGTCACTTAGGTGACGGATGTTGTCGTCAGTGTACTCTACTGCATTGTTGTTGTCTACAGGTATCAATTCGTTCTCTTCCATAGCTGTTTTTTATTTTATCTCTTTGATGAACGCACGGCGGCGCTTATGTTGTTGAGTCTCAAAGTAATCCCATTGTGCCTGAACTTTTCCGTTCAGTTCCAGTTCGGGGTTGCTTTCCGCAAAGATAAAACCTAATTTTTGATAAACAGGAATTAAATCGGAAAATAACAAAGCGTTAACACCTTTATTTTGATATTCCGGTTTCACTGCAACGAGTAGCAGATCAAGCATTTTGGCACGGCGTTTCATAAATAATGCCTTTAACAGATAGAACCATCCGAGTGGCAACAGACGCCCGTTTGATTTCTGTAAAGCCTCGGCGAGAGATGGCATGGAGATACCTACACAGACCAGTTCGTCATTGGCATCAGTAATCAGTGTAACCATCCGTAAGTCGAGGATCGGCAGATACATTTTCACGTATTGGTTGATTTGCCGCTGTGTCAATGGAGAATAACCATAAAGTGGACTGTATGCTTCGTTCATCAGTTCGAAAATCTTCTGTCCGTAGTCTTTGGCTATCTTTCTTCCGGAAGTATATTTCTTTATCTTGAGGTTGTATTTACGTTGGATCAGTTCGGAGATACGTTTATGCTTGTCGGGAATGGCATCCGGTATGTATATCTTGTATTCTACCCAGTCGGCGTCTTTCTCAAAACCTAACTTTTCCATGTGTACGGGGTAGTACGGGTAGTTGTAGATAGTGGCCATGGTGCTAAGTTGGTCGAATCCTTCAACTAACATTCCTTCTGCATCGAAATCAGTAAATCCGAGAGGGCCGGCAATGTGAGTCATGCCTCGTTCTTTTCCCCATTCTTCCACCGTTTTGATGAGTGCGGATGATACTTCGGGATCGTCGATGAAGTCTATCCATCCGAAACGAACGTTTTTACATTTCCACTTCTCGTTCGCCTGGTTGTTGATGATTGCAGCTACACGTCCTACTATTTTATCGTCCCGGTATGCGAGGAAATAATCTGCTTCACAGAATTCGAATGCTGCGTTTTTCTTCTTGTTGAAGGTGTTGAGCATGTCGTCATAGAGGTCGGGCACAGAATATGGGTTGCCCTTGTACATTCTGTAATTGAAACGGATAAATTTCTTAAGTTCTCTCTTTGTGGAGACTTTCTTGATTGTAATAGCCATATCTCGTATTTATGATTTGAGGAGGCAAAGATACGTGATAATCTTTAAATTACAACGCGTGGGATGGCAAAAAACGGTATGGCATCTGGTACATTTAAATGGTTACTTATTAAATTACTTAGCGTTTTTTTTGTAGATATCTGGTAATTTTGCGAATATTGTGCAGGGATATTGAGGTATGAATTGGGTTGCATTAATTGGAAACCGGATTCATATTAGTTGTTTTGATAAGGGTGTTTTTTTATCTTACTCTGAAAGCTGGTTCCTATACATTAAAATATTTTATAACTTGTAGTCGATGGGGACGCATGCTATAAAAGTATAAATCTGGTATTGACTATTGATATTACTTGAAGCTATTTGGGAGGAAGACTTATTGCTTTGCCGTAGGTGAATTTGTGATTTTATACATTGATAATCTCCTTTATACCTTACTTATAATGTCCATTTATGCAAATGATAAGATAGTATCATGATATGATAATAAAGTACTTTTTATAATGTAGTGATGCGACTACTTTTGCATCAGTAATTCAATGTAAATCTAATGCGGTTGAAAAATGAAACTACAATCTTTTAATTTGTCTGAAGGAAAAGCGAACAAATCTTTCTGTAATATTAGGGTAAAAGGAAGATGTTTGCTTGTATTTATGAAATCGTTGTGGACCTTTAAGTTTTGTAAGGAAGGCTATGACGGTATATTATACTTATGTAGATAAGAATAATTTTTATAGTCAAACTTTAAATTAATAAATGATGAAAAATCTCTTTTTTTATCCTCGTTCAAGAATGAAGGAGTCAAGGGCATTTAAGGTAGTGTGGATAATGCTGGCTGTGTTCCTGCTTGTAAGTGCGGACGTTTTAGCTGATGGTATTAAAATAACCGGTGTGGTTAGAGATGCCAATGGAGAAGGACTCCCGGGAGTTAATGTTGTAGAAGAAGGTGTGAAGAGTGGAAATGGGACTATTACCGATATGAATGGTAGATTTACGCTCTCTGTAAACAGTAACCGTTCCCAGCTTCGTTTTTCTTTTATAGGTTATGAAACGCAAGTTGTAGTCGTTGGAAAAAGAACAATACTCAATGTCGAATTGAAAGAGCAAACGACTCTTATGGATGAAGTGGTGGTGGTTGGTTATGGCGCAATGCGGCGCAAGGACTTGTCTGGTGCTATATCTTCCGTACGTAGTAATGATCTGATACAAGGTGCGCCCACCAGTTTGACGCAAGGTTTGCAGGGACGTTTGGCAGGTGTGCTCGTTAATCAAAGTGACGGTGCTCCGGGGTCCGGTGTTAGTATTACCGTACGTGGAACCAATTCTTTTTCAACTAATTCCCAGCCTTTGTATATTGTAGACGGTATTCCTTTTGAAACAGGAGGTACACCTACCAGTGGGGCGAATGAAGGAAATAATACGACCGCGAATCCGTTGTCATTGATTAATCCGAATGATATTGAATCCATTGATGTTCTGAAAGATGCTTCGGCTACAGCTATTTATGGTTCACGTGGTGCAAACGGTGTGATTATCATAACGACCAAACGTGGTAAGGCAGGTAAGGCAAGAATCGAGTTTTCGGCAAACTTCGGAATCTCTAAAATTTCCAAAATGGTGGAAATGTTGGATGCTTACACTTATGCTAATTTCATGAATGAAGGTACTAGAAATGGTGGCTTATATGATAATTTGCTTTATACGGAATTGCCTTATGATGGTTCGTGGAAATATAAAAGAGATGGAAACGGGAATGTAATTCGTGAATCCGGGAGTTACAATCCTATTCCTGAAGATTTCTTGCACCCGGGATGGAGAACCGATGAGTATGGAAATCGTAAATGGGTGGAAGGTACCGACTGGATGGATGAAATTCTACAGACTGGTTTAACGCAGGAATATAATGTCAGTGTTTCGGGTGGAAATGAAAGGAGCAATTATGCTATTTCCGGCAATTATACTACACAAGATGGTATTATTAAAAATTCCGGATACGAGCGTTTTACGTTCCGTTCGAATGTAAATAGTGAAATTACTTCATGGCTGAATGCGGGGTTGAATATCAATTTTACAAAATCAACGACCAATTTTGCGAAAGCAAATTCTTATGATGCAAGTATTATCCGGTCGGCATTGATTTACATTCCGACAGTTTATGCCGGTGATAAAAGTGAAGATGATGAGTATTCATGGTTGTCGGCTAACCCGCGAACCTATGTGAATACGGCGAAAGATGAATTAAGTTCGATAAATGTGTTCACTTCAGCTTATGCCGAATTGAAAATCGTAGATTGGTTGAAGTTCCGGCAGAATTTGGGTATCAGTTATACTTCAAATGACCGTAGCTCTTATTATAGCCGTGAGACCGGTGAAGGTAAGGTAGCAAACGGACGTGCCGGCCGAAGTGATAACTTTTGGCAGAATGTGACAGCTGAATCAGTGCTGACATTCGATAAAACCTTCAATAAGATACATCGTTTGAATGCTGTAGCAGGTTTTACTTATGAGAAATCACATTGGGGAGGAAAAGCTATTACTGCACAGAACTTTCCAACTGACTTGACCAAAGATTACGATATGAGTCAGGCATTGGTTGTTGATCGTCCTTCCAGTAGTCGTGGAGAATCTGTATTGGTATCATTGCTGGGACGTGCCAATTATACATTGCTGGATAGATATATTTTTACAGTTTCATTCCGTCGTGACGGATCCAGTCGTTTTGCGCCGGGTAATAAATTTGCAAATTTTGCATCAGGTGCAATAGCATGGTCTCTTTCAGAAGAAGAATTTATCAAACGTTTGAACTTATTTAGTAATCTAAAACTTCGTTTTAGTTACGGACAGACTGGTAATCAGGCTATCAGCAGTTATCAGACTATGGAGTCATTAGGTACGGCCAATTATCCGTTGAACGGTACACTAACTAGCGGTTTTAGTGGTCAGACTTATAAAGGTCCTTTAAATACTTCGTTAAGATGGGAGACTACTGACCAATTTAACGTAGGTCTTGATTTCGGATTCTGGAAGAACCGCCTGAACTTTTCTGCAAACTATTATTACAAAAAAACGAAAGATTTGTTGCAGAATGTCTCAATTCCTTTAAGTACTGGTTATAGTACAATGTGGACTAACTTCGGACATGTTACTAACAAAGGTTTTGAGTTTACAGCCAATGTGGTAGCTATTGACAAAAAGGACTGGGGACTAAACTTCGATGGAAATATTTCATTTAATCAGAACCGGATAGGTGGGTTGAATGCCGACCAGTATGCAACGCAGTTGTGGTATGGAGCCAATGAAGTATTTCTGCAAAGAAATGGTTTACCGATAGGAACGATCTATGGATATGTGGAAGATGGGTTCTATGATAACATAGCAGAAGTAAGAGCAGATCCTATTTATTCTAAAGTTTCGAATGAAGAAGCTCAGCGGATGATTGGGGAGATAAAGTATGTCGATCGTAATGGTGATAATCAGATAACTACTGAAGACCGTGCTGTCATCGGAGATACGAATCCTGATTTTATATATGGTTTGAATGCTAATTTCCGCTGGAAGAAGCTTTCGTTGGGATTGTTTTTCCAAGGAAGTCAGGGAAATGATATATTTAACGGTAATCTGACTATGATTGGTATGAACAGTATTGGTAATGTGACTCGTGAAGCCTATGAAAGCCGTTGGACACCGGAGAATGCGGCGAATGCGAAGTGGCCGCGAATAACAACGGCTATGACGCGTGATATGAAGTTGTCTGACCGTTATGTAGAGGATGGTTCCTATTTCCGTTTGAAAACAATTAATTTGAATTACAATTTTGGATCAGTATGTAAGGGTATTGCCGACTTGTCGGTGTTCGGAACAATAACGAACGTATTTACGCTTACCAATTACAGTTGGTTCGATCCGGATGTAAATGCTTTCGGGTCAGACGCTTCTCGTCGTGGTGTGGATATATTCTCTTATCCGAATAGCCGTACTTATACGATTGGTTTTAAATTAACATTATAAAAAGAAGTAATGATGAAAAAATATAAATTAATATCTACAGTGTTGGCGTTAGGTCTGTGTATGCCTTTTGGACTTTTTACAACCTCTTGTGAAGATATGCTGGAAGAGAAACCTTATGACTTTATCTCTCCGGGAGAGATTGAAAATTCTGATGGGGGAGCAGATATGTGGGTAATAGGAGTTTATAATGTATTGCATACTGGAATGTTTATATATGGCTCTTTTCCACGTCCGCTGGATTACGATTGTGATTATATATCCGGTGCAGTCTGGCAGTTTTCCGAGTTTGGCAGTGGTAATTTTCAGGGGGGTAGTGCGCAATGCAATGCGTTATGGACAGGAATGTATTCTTTGATAAACAAAGCTAATCAGGCAATTGCGCAAATAGAGGGCATGACTGGTCCGACGGAAGTTCATAAAAAGAATTGCTTGGGCGAGTGTTATTTCTTGAAAGCGTGGGCTTATTTCTATCTAGCTCGTGCTTATGGTGATATTCCGGTATATTCCGTAAGTGTGAATGAATCCGGCTCATATACGGACAATCCGAGAATTCCGGTTAAGCAGGTTTATGAAGAACAAATCATTCCATTGCTTGACAAAGCGAAAGATATGATTTATAAGAATACAGATGGAGCTTATGTACCCGGTCGGGTAAGTGCTGCTTCGGCGGCCGGACTTCTGGCTAAAGTATATGCTACGATGGGGGCTGCTTCTACTCCTGCCAGTGAGCAAGTTACAGTAAAGACGGGAGTACCTTATGTGATTCAGAATATTAATGGCGTGGATACTAAGATTTATACAGACCCCGTTGCAACTACTTTCTCAAAGAATGTGGTAGCAGGTTATGAGAGCTTTGACCCTCGGATATGTTATGAAAATGCTTATCAACTGGCATCCGATGTAATAGAAGGTGTATACGGAAATCATGAACTGGTGGCTTATGATAATTTATGGACGGCTATCGGAAAAACAAGCAGTGAGTTCTTGTTTAGTTTGCAGTCCTTGTCAGGAGACTCCTCGTTCGGTACTTTGTTTGGTTTGCATTACTGCGGTAGATTGAATAATAAAGGCCATGTTGATAATAGCTTGACAGTGGGTATGCGTAAACACTGGTATTTGTTGTTTGAGGAGAAAGATTATCGTGTAGACAAAGGAGTTTTGCATTGTTGGATACGTGAAGGTTCCGATTCCAGTTGGGGTGGTGGTTCTTATTATCCAAACTTTGGAAAATGGAAAAGTATGGTCGATGCAAAAGAACCGCCATTTGATAATCCGGAAGTGACTGCTGGATGGCGTTCTGATGAAGGTGGCTCTGAACAGTTCTTTGCTTATACGACTAAATATTCCCAACAGATTTCGGACCAGACTCTGGAACGTATGGATGCTAACTATCCGTTTTTGCGTTATGCGGATGTAGTGCTTATTAAAGCTGAAGCCGCAAATGAACTGAACGGGCCGACACAAGAAGCTGTGGATGCATTGAATGATGTGCGCAGTCGTAGTAATGCCACATTGAAAGAGTTGGATGTTTTTGCCAATAAAGCGTCTTTGCGTTCGGCTATTCTGGAAGAACGGGCGATGGAGTTCGCACTCGAAGGTGATCGTCGTTGGGATTTGATTCGTTGGGGTATTTATCTGCAAGCCATGAATGCATTGGGCGGAATGGATGAAGCTAATAATGTGAAAGCTCGTCAGGAGAAACATTTGCTTTTCCCGATTCCGACTATGGAGATGCTGACGAATCAGGCGATAACATCCAATAATCCGGGCTGGAATTAATATAGATAATCAATTAAACAAGTAAAAATAAGATGAAAACATTAGGATATATTTATATGTCTATTGCTACTTTTCTACTATTGGTATCATCGTGTACGGATATAGTGGAAGTGGATAAAGTGTTGGCTAAGGAAAATATACCTTCTACTGGAGCTCCGGTTGTCGAACGTATCGTTTTAGCCACAGAGGGTGAGATGCCTATTACAACGGCGGCATTTGAACAAGTCGTACGCATCGAAGGCTCTAACCTTGGTGATTTGAAGTCGTTGAAATTTAATGATATAGAGGTGGATCCGAAAGAAACCTATTCTTCATATGAAGCTATTCTTGCGCCTATTCCTCGTAAATTACCTTCGGAAGTGACGAATATGGTATATATAACAACTGCAAACGGTTCAACGACTGTTTCTTTGACTGTTACTGTTCCGGAACTGACAATTGGAGGTTTGTATAATGAGTTTGCGCAACCGGGTGATACAACTGTTATTTCAGGCGATAACTTTGATCTTTATGGAATCACTGCGGAAGCGGCGAATATTCGTTTGGGTGATACTCCGATTAATATTCTGGCAGCCTCCCGTACGGATATAACATTACAGATTCCTGCAAATGCCCGTCCAGGTATTCGTCTATCCATTCAAGGTAGTGAGATGAGAGAGCCTGTTTATCTGACTTATGCAGATGAAGGTGTTTCCCAATTGTTTGATTTTAATAACTGGCCGGGTCCCGGTGCATATACACATTCGAACAACTATCCAGATTCTCCAAAAGACTTTTTGTATAATGCTACAAATATTGTAGAGGGTGAGGATCCGGCGCCACTCGCAGAGGGTATGAACTATGTTCGTTTTGAGGGCACTGTCAGAGCGTGGGGCTGGATGGTTTTACGGGATGGTTACATTGATGTACCACAAGAGGTTGTTTCCGATCTGTCTTCGTATGATCTTAGATTTGAGATGAATACATCAGCCGCTTATCCAATATCTTCTGCTGCCCGTTTCGTATTGGGTGACTATGTTTGGGAGCCTGCTGCCAGCGGTGTACCTATTAATACGTATGGCAAATGGATGACCGCTCGTATTCCGGTAACTTCCACTGATGGTGACGGACATCAGCTGATTCCCAACGGAACTAGCTCGGAAAGCAGGTTACCCTTTAAAATTATTTTCTCCCCTTCATCTGAACAAGTGTTTGATGTAAGTTTCTGTAATTTCAGATTTGTGAAACGTTAAAAATAGAGTTATTATGATACGATTGAAAATTATATTGGGTGTCATTGTCATGTTCCTGTCTTTAAGTGCCTGTTCTTCTGATGATGAAAGGGATGAAGACGATAAGTCACGGTCTGAGTTATATTTTGGCGTTAATATGTCAGGAGTTGAGTTTGCTGCAGTTTATCCGGGTATTGACGGTACTCACTATGGATACCCGTCACGTGATGATTTGACATATGTAAAAAAGAAAGGATTCGGATTGATTCGGTTCCCATTCCGATGGGAACGTATACAACCGGAATTGGGGAAAGAATTGAATTCTGTAGAATTGGCTAAGATGAAGAGCATTGTGAGTCTAGCGGAAAGTATGGGTATACAGGTTTTGCTAGATATGCACAATTTTGGTCGCTATTGCATTTATTCAAACGGTCAAAACTCGAATGATAATCAATATGCTATTATTGGTTCGGTGAACTGTACGGTCAATCATTTCTGTGATGTGTGGAAGCGATTGGCTGCAGAATTTAAGGGGTATACAAATATTTGGGGATATGATATCATGAACGAACCCTATAGTATGTTGTCCACTACTCCTTGGTTTAATATAGCGCAGGCTTGCATAACGGCTATACGTGAGATTGATACGCAAACATCAATTGTTGTTTGTGGAGATGAGTATGCTTCTGCAAGCAGATGGGTGAGATATAGTGATAATCTGAAGAATCTGGTTGACCCGTATAATAATCTGATATATCAGGCTCATACTTATTTTGATGCTGACGCTTCGGGCAATTATAACTTGAGTTATGCAGAAGACGGTGCGACTCTGGATATTGGCATTACCCGTTTGACTCCTTTTGTGGACTGGATAAGACAAAATGGAAAGAGAGGTTTTGTCGGAGAATATGGGGTGCCTGATAATGATGGCCGTTGGCTGGATGTACTTGACAGGGCCTTGAAATTCTTATCGGATAATGGTATCAACGGAACATATTGGTCAGCAGGTCCCCGTTGGGGCGATTACCCACTGTCTGTACAGCCAACCAATAATTATACAGTTGACAGACCTCAAATGAAAATTCTGGAGAAATATCTGAAGACCAGTAATTAAATCTTTATCAATGAAAGCTGTTTCTGGAGAATCAGCCGGAACAGCTTTTGTTTTAAACTTTCAAATCAATTAAAAATATGAAGTATCTGACATTTGTAATAGTTTCTTTGTTTTTCTTTTGTTCAGTGCATGGAAAGGTCGGAAATAATAATTGGGAACCGGTAAAGATACACGGACAGCTTCAAGTAAAAGGGCGCTTTTTATGCAACGGACAAGGAGACACAATCTCTCTGCGTGGGGTAAGCCTAGGCTGGCATAATTTGTGGCCCCGTTTTTATAACAAGAAGGTTATAAAATGGCTTAAAAATGATTGGAAATGTTCAGTAATCCGTGCTGCTATGGGTGCTTACGAAGGGGTGGAGGATGGATATTTGGTGAATCCGGGATTTGCATTGGATTGTGTGGAAACTGTTGTCAGGGCTTCTATAAAAGAAAATGTTTATGTTATCATTGATTGGCATGCGCATGATTTCTATCCGGAACTGGCCAAACAATTTTTTGCATCCATGGCTCGTAAATATGGGAAGAATCCACATATAATATATGAAATATTCAATGAACCGACTCATGAACATTCATGGGGGCGGGTTAAGAAATATGCGGGAGAGGTCATTGCCGAGATCCGGAAATATGATCCGGATAACTTGATTATTGTGGGTACTCCTTCCTGGGACCAGCATGTGGATATAGTAGCTGAGGATCCGATTGTTGGTTATGAGAATATTATGTATTCTTTGCATTTCTATGCGGCCAGCCATAAAGAGGAGCTTCGGAGCCGTGTTGCCAAGGCTTTAGAGAAGGATCTTCCTCTTTTTGTTACTGAATGTGCGGGGATGGAACATACGGGAAATGGTTTCCTGGATATTCCGGAATGGGAAAAATGGACCGGTTTCTTAGAAAAAAACCGGATAAGCTGGGTCAACTGGTCTATTTCTAATAAAAATGAAACTTGTTCCATGATACTTCCTCGTGGAAGCTATGAAGGTGGATGGGATACCGAAGTCATAAAACCGGCGGGACAAAAGTCTCGTGAATTGATAAGATTCTATAATACGGTGGATAAAGTGTATGAGAATTTGAGATAGAAATCAATAAAATAGGGTATTAGACAAATGATATACTGTCGGGATTGCCGGCTGATAAATGAATAATTATGAAAATTCTTATATTTTTAGTAAGTCTGTTATTGGGTCCGTTGTGTCAGATGTATGGTCAGCAAATAATTTATGTGTCTCCAACAGGAAATGATAACAATGATGGTTCAAAGGAGAGACCACTCTTTTCGTTAAACCGTGCATTGGAAAAAGGATGTGCGGATATGAACCGTACAGATACATTATCTATTCTCATACAAAGTGGTGATTACTATTTAGACCGTCCGGTTCAGATTAAAACGAGTTTAAAAAGACCTGTCATTTTTCGTGGAGTTGGAGAACAAAAATCTTCTTTGTTGGGAGGTATATGCATTAATGCTTGGGAGCCGTATGGAGACAAACTTTATCGCGCTTATGTACCGGAAGTTGTAAAATATGGATTTACTTTTGAACAGTTGTATATAAATGGCCGGCGGGCTACTCTTGCGCGTATGCCGAATGAAGACTGGTATGTGGTAAAAAATGCTTTCGAAACTCCGTTTGTGAATGGAGTTCGTGCAGCGGACTATGCGGTTCAGCGAGTGGTATTGGATACACAAGATATTTCTTCATTAAAGGGGTTAACCGCAGATGAAGTTTCAAGAGTGAAGCTCCGTTTTTATCATAAATGGGATATTACACAGAAGCACATTGAATATGCGGATGTTGATTCCGGATTTGTTTATTTGGCAGGGAAAGGAATGCAGGATTGGAATCCTGTCACCGCAGGATCCCGATATGTTATGTTTAATTATATGAGGGCTTTAGATGAACCGGGAGAGTGGTATTTGGACCATCAGACAGGTTATATTTATTATATGCCGTTGGCAAATGAAAATATGGCTACGGCCTTTTGTGTGGCACCGGCTTTGCAGCATCTGTTGGTTGTGGAAGGGACTGAAAATGCTCCTGTTCGTGATTTGCATTTTGAGAATATTTCATTTCAGTATTCCTCTTATTTATTACCGGATAATGGAGAAGATGCAGTTCAGGCTGCCGCTTTTACTGATGCGGCTTTATTATTAAATTATGCAGAGGGAGTCTCTTTTGTGAATTGTGAGTTGATGCATCTGGGGAGTTATGGGATATGGCTGAAACGTGGATGCCATCGAAATAGGATCGAACATTGTTATTTAGCGGATTTTGGTGCAGGAGGAATAAAGATCGGGGAACCTTTTTTCCGACCAGACGGGCAACCGGTATCTAGTGAGAATATCGTCGATAATTGTATTTTACAACATATGGGAAGTGAACTGCCTTGTGGGGTAGGAATTGCTCTTTTTCATACAAGCAACAACCGGATAACACACAATGATATTGCCGATCTGCGTTATTCGGGCATATCTTCAGGCTGGTTTTGGGGATATAATCAGACTTCCGATTCATGGACCTCTGTTCTAAATAAACGGGGTGAAGGAGAATATTATCAGGCTCCGCTTACAAGTCCTTCCGTTCGTAATATCATAGAATATAATCATGTACATCATATAGGCTGGGGAGAATTGTCGGATATGGGAGCCATTTATACGTTGGGAGAGTCTCCGGGTACTAGTGTTTCCAATAATGTAGTCCATGATATTCTTTCTTATGATTATGGTGGCTGGGGATTGTATACGGATGAGGGATCAAGAGGAATCATTATGCGTAATAATCTAGTTTATCGTTGTAAAAGTGGCGGGTTTCACCAGCATTATGGCCGGGAAAATATAATTGAAAATAATATTTTTGCTTTTGGCTTTTATTATCAGGCACAGTTTACTCGTGTGGAAAAGCATTTATCTTTTTCGTTCCGGCGTAATATTATATTGCAAAAGCGAGGAGAAACATTGTCTGGTCCCTGGAAAGAAGGAAATATTGGTATAGGGTCCAATTTATACTGGAGTGTGGATGGAGCACTTAGTTTTGACGGACTTCCATGGGAACAATGGAAAAAAGAGAAAGAGAATGATTCGATGGTAGCTTCTCCTTTATTTATAGATGCCGAGAATGATGATTTTAGATTTAAAACATTAAAGAATGTCAGGAAAATAGGTTTTATACCATTTGATTATTCACAGGCAGGTGTTTATGGTTCTAAAGAATGGAAAGAAAAGGCTCAATTGTCTTCTGACATTTTGCGTGAGTTTGAATATAAGGCTTCAATCCGATTAAACAAGTAAAATAATCAGTGAAATGAGAATGTTAAATAGGATATATTGTTGTGTAGGATTTGCATTTCTGGTAGTATTATCTGCCACTGCAAAAGAAAAAAGTTATGTTGACTATGTAGATCCTTTTATTGGCACTGGCGGTCACGGACATACATTTCCGGGAGCGGTAGTTCCTTTCGGAATGATCCAGCCCAGTCCGGATACACGTATAGATGGTTGGGATGCTTGTTCTGGATATTATTATGAAGATTCTATCATTAATGGTTTTTCTCATACCCATTTGAGCGGAACAGGTTGTGCAGATTATGGGGATATTTTATTGATGCCGACTGTGGGTAAACAAGAATATAATCCACAGGATAATAAGAGTCAGGTACTTCCTTATGCTTCGGGATTTTCGCATGATAATGAGATAGCCAGACCGGGATATTATTCTGTATTTCTGGATCGTTATAATGTGAAAACAGAGCTTACTGCTACGAAACGTGCAGCATTGCATCGTTATACTTTCCCGAAGAGTGATGAAGCCGGTTTTATTCTGGATCTGGATTATTCTATCCAATATCAGACTAACTCGGATATGCAGATAGAAGTGATCAGCGCAACGGAAATCAGGGGACATAAATTAACTGCATATTGGGCGGCAGAGCAATCTATTAATTTCTATATGAAATTTTCGAAGCCATTTGAATGTCGTATAATAGAAGATACCATTATTGATCATGGCGGGAAACGGCAGCCACGTTGTAAGGCGTTGTTGAAGTTCAAAACTCAACCGGATGAGCAAGTGATGGTGAAAATAGGTATTTCGGCTGTAGATATGAATGGGGCCCGTCAGAATCTGGAAAAGGAAATTCCGGAATGGGATTTTGAGGGTGTCCGTCAGGAAGCATCCTGGGAGTGGGATAAATATTTGTCTAAAATAGATATAACCACAAAAGATGATACTCACCGGAGAATCTTCTACACTGCTATGTATCATACAGCGATATGTCCGAATCTATTTACGGATGTGGATGGACGCTATCGGGGAATGGATTTGGAAATTCATCAAGGTGATGTGCAGAAACCTATTTACACCATTTTCTCTTTATGGGATACATTTCGTGCTCTTCATCCTCTTTTTTCTATTATTGATCCGCAATTGAATAATGATTTTATATACTCGTTACTTCAAAAGCATAAAGAAGGGGGAATATTTCCGATGTGGGATTTGGCTTCAAACTATACAGGGATAATGATCGGTTATCATGCTGTCTCATTAATAGCTGATGCTTATACAAAGGGATATTCGGATTTTGATTTATATGAGGTATATAATGCATGTCTGCGGGCGGCGGAGTTCGATATGTCAGGAATTAAGTGTCCTCCATTGATTATGCACCATTTGATGCCAATGGCCAAATATTATAAGAACACCGTAGGTTATATACCTTGTGATCTTGAGAATGAATCGGTTGCAAAAGCGTTGGAATATGCTTATGATGATTATTGCATTTCTATTCTGGCAGAAGCGGTCAATGACGAGAAGAACTATGAAAAATACAGTCGCATGTCAAAAGCCTATAAATTGTATTTCGACCCTTCTGTCCGTTTTATGAGGGGAGTCGATTCTAAAGGAAAATGGGATGTTCCTTTTAATCCGAAAGCTTCTTCACATCGCAGTGATAATTATTGTGAGGGCAATGCATGGCAATGGACATGGTTCGTCCCTCACGATATTGATGGCTTAGTGCAGCTAATGGATGGAAAAGAAGCATTCATTGAGAAATTGGATTCTTTATTCACAATTGATTCTAGGTTGGAGGGTAGTAGTGCTTCTGCTGACATAAGTGGCTTTATTGGGCAATATGCACATGGAAATGAGCCAAGCCATCATATTATTCATATGTATAATTATGTAAATAGGCCATGGAGAACCCAAGAACTGGTGGATCAGGTTTTTAAAGAATTATATCAAGATACACCGGATGGATTGTCCGGTAATGAAGATTGTGGACAGATGTCTGCATGGTATATACTAAATGCAATGGGATTTTATCAAGTTTGTCCGGGTAAACCTGTATATTCCATAGGAAGACCGTTATTTGACCGTGTAGTGGTTAATCTGGCGGATAATAAATCATTCACTATAGTTTCAAAGAATAATTCAGAGAAAAATAAATATATTCAGTCGGTAACATTAAACGGAAAATCATTAGACATACCTTTTTTCAGCCATCAGGATATTGTATCCGGGGGCAGGCTTGAGATAGTTATGACTGATCAACCTACAAAATGGGGGATAAGATAAAATATATTCTATATTAATAAAATGGTTAAATATGAAGGCTAAAATTATACTGATTGGTTTAGGTTTGTTGGGACTGGTATCTTGTGCGGTTAAGACTTCTCCAGAGCAGAAAGGTGAACCTTTCGGAATCAATATTGCTTGTGCGGAGTTTGGTGATAATTTTCCCGGTGAATGTGGTAAGGATTATGGTTATCCTACTATGGAGGATTTGAAATATTGGCATGAAAAAGGTTTGAATCTGATTCGTATGCCTTTTAAATGGGAGCGTTTACAGCATGAACCGGGAGGTAAACTTCATTCACCGGATCTCCAGGCTGTCAAGAATTTTGTTACGGCTGCCGCACAATTGGATATGAAGGTTATATTGGATATGCATAATTATTGCCGTAGATATCATAATGGTAAAGTACAGATAATAGGCCAAGATGATATCACTAACGAACATTATGCTGGATTCTGGAAGAAAATGGCGGATGAGTTTAAAAACTATACGAATATTTATGGCTATGGGTTAATGAACGAACCTTATGATTTGGGTGAAGATATTTTCTGGATTAGTATGGCGCAGTCAGCCATTGATTCTATTCGTGTGGCAGATCCCAATACACCCATAATAGTTGGTGGCAATCATTGGAGTTCTGCTTCTAAATGGAAGCATGTAAGTGATACACTCAAGTATTTGAAAGACCCGTCAGAGAAATTGCTGTATGAGGCTCATTGCTATTTTGATAAAGACAATTCGGGAACATATAAATATAGTTACGAAGAAGAAGAGGGTACTCCTGATAAAGGGGTGAAACTAGTCACTCCTTTTGTCGAGTGGTTAAAGGAGAATGGGTTGAAAGGATTTATAGGTGAATATGGGATTCCGGTGAATGATCCGGATTGGGAAGTTACTTTGGATAATTTTCTGTCCTATTTGTCTACAAACGGTATCAATGGGACATACTGGGCTTCCGGTTCCTGGTGGCCGGATGATGCAGTTATGGTGATTCCAACCTATAAAGGAGGGGCGGAGCGTTCTCAAGTAAAGATTCTGGAAAAGTATAAAGAAGCGAATATTATAAAATGAAGCGGCTACTTCTGACATATTTATTGCTGGCTTTATTTACGATTATATCATTTCCTGCTGTTTCTGACAGGGAAAATATGATTCCGTTTACTCATGGAGACCTTGAAGTAGATTGCAGTAAACGGTATTTGCAGCATGAAGACGGGACTCCGTTTCTATATTTAGGAGATACGGCGTGGGAGATGTTTGCCCGTTTGAGTGGAGAGGAAGCAGAGTGTTATCTAGAAAATCGCCGGTTAAAAGGTTTCACTGTAATCCAATCTGTTATTTTGACAGAGCTGGATGATTTTTCAACCGTATTTGGAACGCCCCAATTGACGGATGAGGCTGACATTACATTGAGCGCTGATTATTTGAATCATATTGATTCTATTCTCCAAATAGCGGCATCAAAAGGATTGTATGTGGCTTTGTTACCAACATGGGGAGATAAAGTTGACAAACAATGGGGACGAGGTCCGGAGCTGTTTAATGTGAAAAATGCCCGCGAGTACGGTCGTTTTCTGGGTGATCGTTATGTCTCTTATCCGAATATAATTTGGGTCATAGGAGGTGATAGAAGCGGTGGTGATAAGAATAGCGACATTTGGAAAGCAATGGCTGAAGGCATCAGGGAAAAGGATTCCCGGCATTTGATGACTTATCATCCGCATGGAGAACATTCTTCATCCATGTGGTTTCATAATGAAACATGGTTAGATTTTAATATGTTTCAAAGCGGGCATTGTCAGGAGTCTTATGACATTTATCGCCGGTTGCTACTTCCAGATCTGTTTAGGGAACCGAGAAAACCTGTGATGGATGGTGAACCCCGCTATGAAGACATACCACGTAATTTCAAACCGGAGGATGGACGTTTTACGGCATATGATGTTCGGAAGTCTTTGTACCAGAGTATGTTGTCCGGAGCATGTGGTTATACTTATGGTTGCAATAATGTCTGGCAAATGTATACAGCTAAGCATATTCCGATGTGTGAAGCACGTACTCCCTGGTATGACTCTCTTGATTTGGAAGGTGCAGAGCAACTGATTCACTTTCGTCGTTTGTGGAATATGTTTTCTTTTAAGAATGGGAAAACATTTTTCGGGATGATAAGTAGTGTAAAAGATGGAGTTGATGAAGCCGTGGCTTTGGGCGGGGATAGCTATTTAGTGTGTTATTTTCCGGAAGGTGGGCGATGGAAACTGAACTTGAAGGATTGGGGAGCCGGTTACTATTCTTTGCGGTGGATGAACCCGCGTAACGGCTTGTTTTCTGAGGCAGGAATTGATTCAAGAGTAAGTCTGGAGATCAATACACCGAATAATAGTGAAAAAGAAGATTGGGTATTAATATTAGAAAAATGATAAGGATAGTATTATGAAAAATTGTGTATTAGATGACTTGAAAGTTAAGCATGAAGTATTGCTTACTCGTAAGAATATACAGATGGAGACGACGAACGGTATTTATTGTCGTTATAAATATCCTGTATTGACAGCTGATCATGCGCCGTTGATCTGGCGTTATGATTTTAATCCAGTAACCAATCGTTTTATGGAGGAACGTATCGGAGTTAATGCAGTAATGAATTCTGGTGCCATTAAGCTGAATGGGAAATATTATTTAATGGTTCGTGTGGAAGGTATGGACCGCAAGTCATTTTTTGCTATAGCTGAAAGTGACAGCCCTGTAGATCATTTCCGGTTTTGGGATTTTCCGGTATTGATGCCGGAAACGGAGGTTCCGGATACCAATATGTATGATGCTCGGCTCACAGCTCACGAAGACGGTTGGATTTATGCAATATTCTGTGCGGAACGCAGGGATCCGGCCGCCCGTCCGGGAGATTTGTCTTCGGCGGTGGCATTTGCGGCAATTGCCCGAACAAAAGACCTGAAAAACTGGGAGCGTTTGCCGGATTTGGTGACGAAGAGCCAGCAACGTAATGTTGTGCTGCATCCGGAGTTTGTGGATGGTAAATATGCATTGTATACTCGTCCGCAAGATGGATTTATCGATGCGGGAAATGGCGGTGGTATAGGATGGGCGCTCGTTGATGATATTATTCATGCAGAAGTCAAAGAGGAAAAGATTATTAATTCTCGTTTTTATCATACCATCAAGGAACAGAAGAATGGAGAAGGTCCGCATCCGATCAAAACCTCAAGAGGTTGGCTACATCTGGCTCATGGTGTGCGCGGATGTGCTGCAGGTTTGAGATATGTTTTATATTTGTATGTTACTTCATTAGAAGATCCGACAAAGGTGATAGCAGAGCCGGCCGGTTATTTTATGGCCCCGGTTGGTGAAGAAAGAGTGGGGGATGTCTCTAATGTATTGTTTGCGAATGGCTGGATAAGAGACGAGGATAAAGTATATATTTATTATGCTTCATGTGATACCCGTATGCATGTGGCGGAAACTGATATTGAACATTTGCTGGATTATTGTTTCAATACGCCGGCTGATGATTTTCGTTCAATTAAATCAGTTCAGAATATATATAAGTTAGTGAATAAGAACAAAGCTTATTTAGCTTCTTTAAAGTAGATTTTTATGGAAAATGAACAAGTTAAACTGAAGGAAAAGATCGGATATGGATTAGGGGATGCAGCTTCTTCTATGTTTTGGAAGTTGTTTACCATGTATCTCTTGTTCTTTTACACGGATGTGGTAGGACTTTCGGCTGCAGTGGTGGGTACTATGTTTTTGGTTACTCGTATCTGGGACACGTTTCTGGATCCTTTTATAGGCATTCTGGGAGATCGTACGGAAAGCCGCTGGGGCAAATTCCGACCGTATTTGTTGTGGGTGGCTGTTCCGTTTGGAATTTGTGGAATCCTTACTTTTTCTTCATGGGGGGAGAGTGAAACCGCTAAGATTGTTTATGCTTATATCACCTATACGTTGATGATGATGATTTACTCCTTGATTAACGTACCGTATGCTTCCTTATTAGGGGTTATGTCAGTCAATCCGCAGACTCGTACGGAGTTTTCCTCCTATCGTATGACTTTTGCTTTTGGGGGCAGCATACTCGTTCTTGCATTGGTTGAGCCATTGACTGATTTCTTTAGCAGGATGAAGCTGGTTGATGGTTTGCCTTCAATGGCTTTCGGTTGGCAGATGGCTGCTGTCGTTTTTGCCGTTATGGCCACTTGTATGTTTTTATTAACTTTCTTGTGGACAAAGGAGCGGATTCGTCCGATTCTTGAGAAGAAGAGTCTCCTAAAGAATGATTTGAAAGATTTAGGAGTGAATAAACCTTGGTGGATTCTTTTGGGAGCCAGTGTGATGGTGCTTGTATTCAACTCTTTGCGTGATGGTGCGGCTGTGTTTTATTTCAAGTATTATGTGGCGGGGTCGGATTTATGGTCGTTTTCCATCATGGACGCGTCACTGACATTAATTACTATTTATCTGGTGCTGGGGCAGGCTTTCAATATTGTCGGTATTCTATGTGTACCAGCTTTGACGCGTGCGATAGGTAAAAGACTGACATTTTTTTCTGCTATGGCAGCGGCAACAGTATTGAGTATTATTTTTTATTTCTTGCCCAAAGATATGGTTGCTGCTATCTTGTTGATGCAAATTCTGATTAGTATCTGTGCAGGTATTGTTTCACCGCTGATGTGGTCCATGTATGCGGATATAGCCGATTACTCGGAATGGAAAACTGGACGTCGGGCTACGGGATTAATCTTTTCATCTTCATCTATGTCTCAAAAGCTTGGTTGGACAATAGGAGGCTCTTTGAGTGGCTGGTTGTTGTTCTATTTTGGTTTTGAGGCGAATGTGGTTCAGACGGAGACTGCTTTGATCGGCATTTGCTTGATGATGAGTGTTTTGCCAGCTTGCGCTACATTGATATCTGTTTTATTCATTTCAAGATATCCGTTGAGTGAAAAGAAAATGTCGGAGATAACAGCAGAGTTGGAGGTCCGTAGAAAGGGAGTTTGAGAGAAGATAAAGATGTTGGTTGTATGGCGTACGTATACCAGATAATCAGTGAGTGATAGTTGTCAATTTAGTTAGGAAGGATTTAGTAATGTTGTTGAGAATATATTTATCATATTTATGTTTCTTTTTAGTGATGTATTCATCTGTTTTGCAGGCTCAGCCATCTAGACAGATGGTAGAAGTGGAAGTTTCACCTCAACAGAAGAAGTTTAATTATTCTCTTGGTGAACAGGTTGATTTTAATGTAACCGTCAAAGTGTCGGGTATTCCGGTTAGGAGCGTGGTCGTTTATTCGATAGCCGAGGATATGATGGAGCCTTTAAAACAAGACTCGTTGATGTTGTCGGACGGAACCGGACGTATAAAGGGTGGTACGATGAAAAAAAACGGATTTTTGCGTTGTAAGGTTGAGACTGTTTATAACCATTGCCGTTACGAAGGATTGTGTACGGTAGGTTTTGAACCGGAAAAGCTAGTGCCGACAGTTGCAATGCCGGCAGATTTTAATGTATTTTGGGATAGACAATTGGCAGAGGCAGCCCATGTACCTATGAATATCCAATTGCAGTTAATTCCGGCTTCTTGTACAGAGAATGTCAATGTCTACCATCTCAGTTTAGGGGCATTTGCTTCGAATTCCAAAGTATACGGCATCCTTTGTGTGCCGAAGAAGGAAGGGAAATACCCAGCTATTTTGAAAGTACCCGGGGCGGGCGTACGTTCATATACAGGTGATGTGGCTACGGCTGGAAATGGTTTTATAACCTTGGAATTAGGTATTCATGGGATTCCGGTGAATTTGTCGCAAACGGTGTATGATGCTTTGGCCAATGGTGCGTTGAATGGTTATCCCACGCTGAATATAGATTCGCGTTCTGATTTTTATTATCGGCGGGTTTATCTGAGTTGTGTGAGAGCAGTTGATTATTTAGTTACGTTACCACAGTATGATGGGACCAATTTATTTGTAGCCGGAGGAAGCCAAGGAGGTGCGCTGGCTATTGTAACGGCGGCGTTGAATCCCAAAGTAAAGGCGATTATGACTTTTTATCCCGCACTTTGTGATCTGACAGGTTATCTTTGTGGTCGTGCAGGTGGGTGGCCGCATTATTTCCGTAATTGTGAGGAAAGTCCGACATTGAAATCCAAAGTGGCGACTGCAGCTTATTATGATGTTGCTAATTTTGCAAGGAGGCTTGATGTGCCTTGTTATATGTCGTTCGGGTATAACGATATGGTTTGTCCGCCTACAACAACCTATAGTACATATAATATGATTCAGTCGGAGAAGGAACTGTTCGTAGTAGAGGAAACAGGACATTATAATTATCCGGAACAATGGAATAAAGGTTGGGATTGGATGATGAAGTTCAGAAAATAAAAATAGTTTGAGATGAAAAAAATAAGTAGTTTACTTTTGTTGCTTGTGCTCGTTTGTTCTTATGGAAATGCACAGAATGAAGATAGATATACGATATTATTGTCGGGGGCATCTTTTGCCGAACCCAATAATAAATGGTTTGAGATGGGATGCCGGGCACTAGGGGCTGTACCTGTTAACCGTGCAGTATCTAGCGAGTCGATTGCGAATACGGCTAACAGGATGGCTGAAGGAACGCTTTATTCTCCTGAAGAATTGGATAAGACTGATGTGTTTGTCATCATGCAGGTGCATGATAAGGATGTATTCCATTCAGATTATCTGAAAGAAAATTATAAAGATTATGTGCTTCCTTTTGATGCTTCCGATTATGCTGCGTGTTATGATTATGTTATCAAGCGGTATATATCCGAATGTTATAACCTGAAGTTTAGTCCGGCGTCAAAGTATTATAACTCACCATATGGTAAACCTGCATTGATTGTATTGTGCACTCATTGGAATGATAGTCGGCCGATGTTTAACAGCACTATTCGTATGCTTGCTGAGAAATGGGGACTTCCGGTGGTTGAATTTGACAAATACATTGGTTTCTCGAAGAGTCAGAAACATCCTGTGACAGGTGAGCAGTTCAGTCGTATTTTTACAGGTGGTGATATACAGGTTGCTTATGGTGAAGTTTATGGGTGGCATCCGTTACATGGAGAAAAGTCTTATATACAGCAACGTATGGCTGCTATCTTTGCGGACATGATGCGACGGATTTTATTACCAAAAGAGTTTATCAGTGAATAAGATCTTATTAGATGGAAATGATAAGAAGTGTACTGTAGTTTTCGGTTGTGTAAGATAGACTGGTGACTGTTGAAGTGAAATGAATATTAGGTTAGTTAGTATGAATGAGAAGAGGGGGCCTTTTCAGCCCCCCTTTTCTGTTATTCTCAAGTATTATAAATCAATATCACCGTGTACGCCACATAACAAAGTATCATAATCCCTCCTTCGATTCTCGTGATAGTCCTTTTGGCAAAGAACAGCCCGAATAACCAAAGCAGAATTCCGGAACCTACTAACGTAAACAGGTCAAAGTTGGTAATTCCACTAAGATGGAGAGGAGTGATGCTGGCGCTACATCCCAGTACAAAGAATATATTGAAGAGGTTACTACCAATCACATTCCCAATGGCAATTTCCGGATTCTTCTTTAATGCGGCAACGATAGACGTAGCCAGTTCAGGAAGAGAAGTACCTCCTGCAACCAGTGTCAGTCCGATAATCGATTCGCTGACACCCAGGTTGCGGGCGATGCCCGTGGCACCGTCAACAAACAGCTGACCTCCAAAAATAAGGGCAGCCAAGCCTCCGATGATATAAAGAATGGATTTCCACCAAGGGAGTGATTTGATCTCTGTCTCCTCTTCTATGGTCGGAGGTTCTATCTGTCCCGCTTGTTCCGTCGTGGTCGGCTTGGAGGCGATGGCAAAGGTGTACCCCATGAAGATGACAAAGAAACAAAGCAATAATAAACCGTCTACTCTGTTCAGAATATTCTCCGGAGCTTTATCCAGAAATACATCATTGGCACAAATCAGCAAGACCATAGAAGAAAGTATGCAGAGCGGTATCTCTTTTCTAAGCGTATTGCGGGTGATGACAATCGGGGCGAATAACGCTGTGCAGCCCACAATCATCAATGTATTGAATATATTACTTCCCACTACGTTGCCTATGGCAATATCCGCGCTTCCTTTGAGAGCAGAAGATACACTGACTGTCAGTTCTGGGGCAGAAGTGCCGAATGCAACGATGGTAAGTCCGATTACGATAGGAGGGATGCGAAAATGCTTGGCTACTGAGGCGGCACCGTCTGTTAAGCCGTTAGCTCCTAGAAGAATGAGGATTAATCCCCCGATAAGTAATAATATATTCATGTTTTTTCTCTTTTAGTGGCAAAGATAATCAATTTGGAAATGGTAATGTCAAAAACAATCCGTATGTTTGCTCTGTTTTTAATGAAATGTTAGATTAACCTTAATTATAATCAAGGAATATAAGGTATGGAAATAAATAAAATAAAACGGTCGTTACTAGTGTTGTTCTTTTCTTTCCTGGCAATCGGGGCGCAAGCACAGTTGGAACAGGCGGTTAAGAAGATATTTGCCGGAGATACAATAACGGGCGGACATGTTCCTTTGAAACGGGATTCGGACTCTATCCACCTGGCGAATATGCAGAAAGCATTGGAAGAAGCCCGGCTCAATGAGGCGAATATGAGGATGGAAATGGAGCAGATGAAGCTCCAGATGGCTACCGCCGACTCCGTAAAATATGCACAGCAACGACAGCGCATCGACTCCCTGCGGCAGTTCACTAAGGGAATACCGGTAGTGGCGGACGATGATACCTTATTTTACCTTTTCACCAAACGAGGTGGATATACTCCTCAGCAACGTGCCCAAATGACCGGTGCGGCGATTGAAGAAATAGGAAGACGCTTTAATCTACAACCTGATTCTGTTGCTATCGACCATTCGGACATAGTTTCCGATTTGATGTACGGCAGCAAAGTACTACTTTCTCTTACCGATCAGGATGCCTTGTGGGAAGGAGTTTCCCGTGATTCGCTAGCTAAGGAAAGACAACAGAGTGTCATTACCAAACTGCATGAGATGAAAGCCGAGCACGGACTTTGGCGTATGGCAAAGCGTGTGCTCTATTTTGTGTTGGTAATTGTTGGACAGTATTTCCTGTTCCGCTTGACTAACTGGTTATTCCGTAAACTGAAAGCGCGTATTCTGCGCCTGAAAGACACGAAGATAAAACCGGTATCCATCCAGGGATATGAATTGTTGGATGCGCAGAAACAGGCGAACCTGTTAGTGTTCCTGTCCAGTATCGGGCGGTATATACTGATGGGATTGCAGCTACTGTTTACCGTACCATTGATTTTTATCATCTTTCCGCAGACAGAAGGACTGGCATATCAACTGTTGGGGTATATATGGAATCCGATTCGCGGTATCTTTGTGGGTATTATCGACTATGTGCCCAAACTGTTTACCATCATCGTCATCTGGTATGCCGTGAAGTATCTGGTACGTCTCGTCTTGTATCTGGCACGTGAAGTGGAAGCCGGACGCCTTAAAATCAATGGCTTCTACCCGGATTGGGCGATGCCGACTTTCCATATCGCCCGTTTCCTGCTCTATGCATTTATGATTGCGATGATTTACCCTTATCTCCCCGGCTCCGATTCCGGTGTGTTCCAGGGTATTTCGGTATTTGTCGGATTGATCGTTTCGCTCGGGTCAAGTACGGTTATCGGTAATATTATTGCCGGACTGGTGATTACTTATATGCGTCCGTTCAAGATGGGCGACCGGATCAAATTGAATGATACCACAGGTGATATCATCGAAAAGACTCCTCTTGTCACCCGTATCCGGACTCCCAAAAATGAGGTTGTGACTGTTCCCAATTCATTTATCATGTCGTCTCATACGGTGAACTACAGTACTTCGGCGCGTGAATATGGACTGATTATTCACTCGGAAGTATCTATCGGTTATGATATTCCCTGGCGGCAGGTTAATCAGATACTGATTGATGCTGCGTTGAACACTCCCGGAGTGGTGGATGATCCACGTCCGTTTGTGTTGGAAACTTCTTTGAGCGATTGGTATCCGGTCTATCAAATTAATGCTTATATCAAACAGGCAGATAAGATGGCACAGATTTATTCGGATTTGCATCAGAATATTCAGGATAAATTTAATGAGGCCGGCATTGAAATTATGTCACCGCACTATATGGCAGTTCGGGATGGAAATGAGACGACCACTCCCAAAGAGTATCAGAAAAGCAATAATCCTTCCAATAAGGCGGGGGAAGAAAATAGACCTGAATAGTTTTTGCTTGGATTGATCGTAGGCTTACGGGACTTCTACTAATCGGTAGGCGATGGAATATTACTAAAAAGGTGTCCTTTTCATCACGAAAGGAACACCTCGGGTTGTGTGTTTTTTCACTGAGAGTAGAATTTATATCATCAAGAGAATTTAAATCTTTATATTCATATTCTGTTGTATATTAGTGATTTATAAATTTACATAATTGCTTCGATTTTTTTGATTTGTTGGTTTAAAAGGAACGCCCTCTTCCTTTTAAACCAACCTCCCGTTCCTTTTAAACCAACGGGGGTTTCCTTTTAAAGGAATAAATAGTGTGATTTAGTTCGTATTAAAAGTTTGTTTTTACACCGGCATTGATCTATATGAGTGTCCCCAATTCAGGTAGCGTCCTCCCACATAAACCCAGCCGTCCATCAGGCAACCGAATGTGTTGGCGCCTGTAGTGGTGGCAGAAGGCAAAACGGTGATATCAATCGATTCATCTTCCGTACAACTCCAGAAGCTGATGATGGAAAAGAGAATGAGTATATATTTCTTCATATTGCTTTTTTTAGTGAATGTTAGAAATAATAGGATAATCCCGTAGTGACGTTTAGTCGTGTGAGGTTGGCATCATCATTTGAATCGAGTTTTACAATAACCTTTTCTCCGTGATAGTGAGTCCTCATTCTAAGTAGTTCGCTATACATATATTGTACTCCTAGACTGACTCCTAGGTTGGGACTCAGCTTATAGGTAACATTGGCATTGGTGAGTAGACCGATAGTGAAGGCTCTCACTTTTCGTGTGTTGCCGAATACTTCGCTGTTGTTTCGCAGAATGACTCCGCCAGGACCGGTTGTCACCCGGATTTGCCAATGTTTGGTATTGGCATTACACATTCCGATTTGCGTGCCGATGAAATGAATCCATAAATGGTCTTTTCTTTCAGGATGGCTTCCTTTGGAAGAAAATCCGGTGTAGGTTCCTCCAAAGATAAAGCGTTTGAGAGGACGGAAGAGGTATTGCCCATCCCAGCTTACGCCTTGTGCAAGTGTGCGTTGGTAGCTGTGGGTACTAGTTCAGACTTTCTCACAGCGGATAATAACTTTTTGTCCATTATTTAACGTGCTGGCAAATAGGTAGGTATCTCCTCCTTCTGTTAGATGGAGCCGTTTGCGAAGTTCGGCTACTGTGGCGGGGAAGTTACGGACAGTCACATTTGCTTTTTTCAGATCTGCCAGATTCTCCTTTACTTCTTTTTTATTGAAACTACAGTGGTTGACAATCCGGAAGATTCTTCCGGGGAAGTTTTCGATGAAAGTATCGGAGGTGTAAAGATGACTGTTGGGATGCAGTTTCCGGACAGAGTAGACTGCGGCGATACTGCGGAAGGCACCGGCTTTTAGAAGAGATGCATTCGGCTCGTAAAGGTAATTTTCTAAAGATTCGGTATAAGTACATTCGCTACGCTGCTCTTGTTCGCGGGTGAATACGAAGCGTTGTTCTTCTTGAGTCCCTTTCGTGAAGAGGTTTACACAATGAATGGCGATTTCTGCCGGTGATGTTTGTCCGAGTAGGATTAGCAGTTCCTTACATTCGTTATTGACAGATAGGATATGAACTTCCTGTGTATGTTTCAGCTCTTTCAGTGCTACTGAAAGATCGAGCATGGGAGAGAGTTTTATCATTACCCGGTTGGCTTTGCTAAGCAGAAGATCTTCGAGTTCGGCTACGTTCGGTTCGCAGTCGGAGATGGCGACCGTTTTTCCGCCGTATTCATTGCGGCGGGCAGGGTCGAGGAAGATACAATCTACGGGGGACATTGTTTGCAGATAGGCTACTCCGTCCTCATTTCTTACGTTTATATGGTTTAGATTCAGTATGGGAAAGTTGTGTGCAGCTATTTCGCAAAGCTCTTCCTGACGTTCTACATAAGTGGCGGACTTGAATCCGGTGGCAAGAAAAGAACAGTCTATGCCGAAGCCTCCGGTGAGGTCGGTCAGAGAATCTCCTTGCGAAAGACGGGCTTTGTAGCGGGCAGTGATTTCAGAAGAGCATTGCTCTAGCGACAGATGTTTCGGATACCATATCTTTTCTATTGCCCACCATGAGGGAATCTTTTCGGCGGCAACCTGTTTTCCTGCAATTTGGGTGATGGCAGTCGGCATATCTATATCCGGATACTTTTTAGCTTGTAAAGCCAGTGCGCGTACATCCTCCGATGAATGTTCGCGGATGAAAAGTAGAGTTTCGGGGGAAATTTGTATCATAGCGTTATTGTGTTATAGGATATTACACTGAATCGTTGAGCACCGGTTATGGTCTTGTCGAGTGCCGATTTATGGTATTAACTTATATTTCTGTCTGGCTACATCCCGGCTGCAAAAATTGAAATGCCACCATTCACTAGGTAATGCACGGAACCCGGCTTCTTTCATTACTTTTCGCAGCAATATCCGGTTCTGACGTTCTGTCTCACTCATTTTTCCGTTATGTACCAGTTCGTTTTCGTTTGTGATGTGAGCTTCCACACCCAAATGGTCTACTTTGGTTCCCATAGGTAAAGGCTGCCCTAAAGAGTCTTGAATACTGATGTCTACTGCCAGCCCGTAGTTATGTAGTCCGCCTCCATGGTTTGGGTTGGAGACATATTTATATTTGGACGTTCCTTTCACTACGTTCCACATTTTCTTTTGTACCGACATGGGGCGGGCTGCATCGTAAATGATAAGACTATAAGAGGGATGTAGCTCTTTCAAGGCTTTTTGTGCTTCTATAAGAGCGTATGCCGCATCCGGATGCAGATAGGCTTCCGTTAGGCTATCGTAAAGCACTTCGCCCGTGAAATTATCAGCCTGCGTATACATTAGTTTGACAACGAGGCTACTATCCAGATCGGTTACATTGACAAGTCCTAGTGAGTCCATATAGAGAGCCATTGCGCTTCGCTCTGGCGGTGGCGGTGAGACGGTGGTACATTCTTCGCCGGATTGCATATCGTCCGGTGTATATTCGTATTCCGTCAGGGTGGGATCCTCCTTCTCCTTTTGGTCGGAAAAGAAGGAGCATCCTGTCAGCAGCAAACAGAAGATGGTTAAACTATATTTTAGAATGATCATTCAAACTTTGGTATTTTGTGTGCCAAAGATACTTCTTTTTGGCTTTAGCTCCAATAAGCTACCTTTAAATCCTGATTGTTTAAGTGATCGGGTCGTGCCAGTACGTTGACACAACGCAAGAGATTAAGTAACTCCAACCGCTTCTCTTAATGTTGGATATTAGCCACTGTTTTTTTCAGATTGGCGACCCCTTTCCAAACGTCCAACAGGTGCAAAACCTGTTCATCTTTGGCTTTGCTGTTGTTGATTGACAACAGTTCTGCATATATCTCCAACAACTTTTTTAAATCTTTGATCGGCTTTTCCGGAAGTTCGGCCAGCATTGCCACGATTAGTTTCTCCAGTTCCCGGTTGTGCAGGGGGCTGACATTCATCATTTGTTGCTGTATCAGATCGGTGAGTCTTTTCAACGGTCCCCAGCCGGTGTGTTGATGTGAACCTAAGATTTTACCTATGTGTTCACTGTCTATACATCCTTTGCCGACACGGTCTATCCAGATTTCGGCGGCGTAAGAACGGGAAGTCTTATCTGCTACCAACATACAACTGGCTTCCAGTATGTAAGACGTCTCATGCCAGGTGTGTCTTAACTGATGAAGCGCTTCGATGGTGGCTTGGGTGATGCCTATTTCCCTGACCTCATTTAGCATCGGATAATATATGGCACTGCGGATGCACCATACCAATAATGGTTCAGGCATATTGGGAGTTAACCATGCCAAACGTGGCAAGTCGTTCTGTATATCGTCGTAACGTTCTATCAGCGGGTACATTTCGACCACTAACGGATGAGGATCGTATGAATGGTAATTGATTCTCTCATTATATTCGTCTTTATTGACGATATGAGAGTTCTTGCTTTCCGGGATATCGAAATTAAGAATAGCGGAGGTCCATTCTACTTTTTTCTTGTTGTAATCGATATACGAGTCAGTGTGCAGATAAGTTCTCCATACAAAGTTTCCGGTCAGGAATTCACGTGGCCCTTTACTATAAGAGAAATCTTTGAATTCGGAGTAGATTGTCTCCGGCGACTTGACGAGTCCTGCTGTCATCCACCAGGAAGGATGGGTGAAGGGGGCTTGAGGGAGTGCGTCTTCTGCTCCCAATAAGAAAGAAAGTAAACGTTGGTATTCTCCTTTTAAGTCTTGAAGGATGATAGGGAGTTCTTGCGATGAAGCATCTAGTGCCACTCGCGAGAGTGCCGTTTGCATATCCATATCGTCTGGCTCGGCGTTTGCTAGTTGATATTGTTTTAATCTTTTTATCAGGGTTGCCGGAGCAATAAACATAGGTATATGGGTGGGAGTGGACAATAGGGGTAAAGGTTTCTCCTTGCTTTCCAAAAGGTCTAGTGTGCGGCATAATAGCTGCTTGTGAACGGGGAATTTCTCTTTTTGGTTTGTTTTCTGACGGATGGTGAGTTTCTGCAGATTACGATAGCCCCATTTACCTTTCTGCAGTTCGTCTTTCTGTACCATTTTCTGATGTAAGTCGCTTAGCTCTTTTGCTTCTTTAGGGAAGCGTTTAACCAGTAGCTTTGCATAATCAAGGAGGAAAGTTGCCATTAGTTGGTCTAATAGGCCGTTTCGTGAACTTCCTCCGTTTATCAGTAGTTTGTAGGCGCGTTGAAGGATGGGTGTCCATTGTGAGATTTGTTTCGCTTCCTGTTGCCGGTCCCATTGCACTAAGGCACCGAGTAATAGGTCGAAGTGATAGATCTCGTTCACATCCAGCACTTGGCTGGCAAGAAATATCAGGTCTTCGGGAGAAGCGATTTCCTGTATCCGGTTGTCCTCACGGATAATGGGAAGTATTGGCTCATACACGAAAGAGGCGGAATCGTTATCGGGCTGTCCGAAGTGGGCGGGAGTCGCTTCATTATAGGCAGAAGTATGGCCGGATTCGTTATTTTCCAGATAAGCCTTCAGCTCTTTTTTAGTGTTTGTCAACATTGTTTCCGTATATACGGAGAGTGTTTCTCTTAATGTGGCGGATTCCGTCTCTCCATACGTCAGGATCAGTTTGACTATCTTGCTTTGAGTGGATTCTTCCCGGCTCATTAATCCTTGTGCGGCAACACAACAGATGGTGTCACGAAATTCTTTTCTTTCTTTTGCCAGCTTGTTAAGTACGGCCAATGTGTTTTGGTGGACTGCCTTCACATCTGAAGCGAAAAGAACGGAAGTCTGATTCAGAAACTCTTCGATCCGGAATTGTGGATGAACGCATAAGCCTTTCAGCAGTCCGAGTATGGTATTAACCGGGCGGCTGTGAGGGGCAGACAGGACGGCTAATATTTCCGGTTGTAATGCGAGTTGCTCTTCTATGCTGGGGTTAAGTGCGGTAAACATGCCTGCAAACCAGCCGCATAAGTTCTTGTTCATTTTTCGGTTGACAGCGAGCAGAGATTCCCTTAATACACGCATACGGTCTAGCTGTCCGTGTTCTACGAAGTATCTGAAAGAGAAATAAGGTTGTCCACTCGTACGGCTGTCTGCCCAGTTTTGTCTGCAGTCATGTTGGAACAGATACCAGATATGCTCTTTGAGTGTGATTACCCGTTTTTGCAGGAAATCTGTATTGTTCAGATAGTTCACCAGATACTTCGCGATGGTTTGTGGAGAGGGTGTTATGGTGAGTACTCCTTGTTCTATCCAATCCATCAGGATCTCGTAATTCATTCCGTAGAAACCGTCGAATTCTTTGCTTTCACCTTCTTTGAAGAAGCTATCGAGCCAGGAGGGAATGTACCACGGGATCAATTCATTCAGTTCCTCCGTATTGATTCCCCATTCGTATTTGCGGAATTCTTTCAGAGAATAGACAACGAGGGCGGTAAGATTGATGATACGATGCTGTACGGAAGTTGCCCGTGTACCGTATGTATTCTCGTTAAGTTGCACGAATTTACTGTAGTATTCTTCCAGTTTGTTCAGGCAGGGGACAAGACCCTTTCGCTCTTCCTGTGTAAGTCCTTGCAGAAAGGGGATGATGTCATCACCCTGTTGCTTTTCTACTATTTCGTTGAGGCGTTCTTCTATGGTCATAATCATGAATTTATTATAGTTTGTTGAGTGAAGTGGTCACTTTCTTCAGATTGCTGTTCGTTGCCCATTCTTGCAGGCGTTGCAGGAGTCGTTCGTTCGTAACCTTGCTGTGGTTGATGGTCAATAGTTCCAGATAGAGTTCGAGCAGTTGTTTGAGTCCGGTGACGGGTTTGTCGGGCAATCCGCTGATAAATACAGTGAGCAGTTCTTCCAGTTGGCGGTTGTGGAAAGCACTTCGTTTGTACATGCTTTCGTACACTTGTGTGGTGAAGCGTTTTAACGGAGCAAGTTCCATGCTGATAAGCCGGGCCAGGATTTCTCCTACCCGGTGGTTGTTTATTCTCCCTGTGGAGAGTCCTTCCACCCATAATTCTGCTGCATAGGAACGGACTGTTTTGTCTACAAAAAGCAGTGAACCGCTTAACAGGAGCAGACTCATCTCTTTGAGCGGGCAATGGAAAGACAATAACATACGTAAGGCACAGGCAAGAGTACGTTTGCTGTCTTCCTGTGGAGTGCCGAACGCCATGTAGCAGGAGATAATCTGGGCTATCAACGGTTCCGGGCGGTTAGGGTAACAACACAATAGAGGTTCCATGTAGTGGGAGTCATCCATGTTGTATTTACTGTTAATAATCAGATGTTCCTGCCATAGCTGATGGCTGTTGCGTTCGATATATTTGTGCCATTTGTGAAAATCAAGTTGGAGCAGGCGTCTGTCCGTTTCGTATGAGTTTTCTTTGGGCTTCACTTCTTTCCATTCGTAGTCTCCTGTCAGATGCTTGTGTGGCAATGTGTTACAGGCGAAAGACTTGAATGCTTCAAATTCTGTCTCCGGTGCTTTTACCAGTCCGGCGGCTACCCAAGCGGTCGGATGGTTGTAGGGCGGTTCGGGTTGCGTGTTTTCGTCTAATAAGAACAGGGAGAGATGCAGATACTCATCTTGCAACAGTTGCCGGGCGGTGACGATGGCTTCTTCTTTGTCTTCCATGGCACAACGGGCAATAGCCAGTTGGAAATCCCACGAACAGGGTTTCTTTCCTACTTCCTGATATGCGGCAAGCCGGCGTATCAGTTCGGTGGCTTGTAGGTATGCCGGGGTATGAGTGGGAGTAGAAAGCAATGGCAATGTATTTCTTTCTTTTATTTTGCGGATCACATTCAGCCATAACTGCTTGATGGGGGTGAAACAGGTTGCGTTGCTATAACCGGGTTGCCAGTCAGCAAGTCGTTTGAAGGAACGTTCGTCGTAAGCTCCTCTGTTTTTATCTATTCCTTTCAGTTTCTCTTCCAGCCGGGTGAATATGTTTCTCAAAACTCCTGTATTAGGGTCGTCTGTCTGTGCCCATAAGCGTTGGTATTCCAATAGGAAAGTGGCAAGGAGATCTTCGTATGGTTCCCAACTATTGGCAACAATATTAGCTGCCCGTTGGAAAATAGGTTCCATCCGGTTGAGGTCTTCTTTATCCAGTTGGGGATGGAAAGCAATGATAGCGGCAATCGTTGTTTCTACCTCCCAGTTCTCCTCCATGTCGAACAAACGGCTAAGCTGGAACAGGAAATCTTCTTTGTTGGCAGGGAATGGAATACGATTGTCTTCCCGGCAAATGCGGACGGCTTCCAGAGATGGCTCTTCGGAGAGGAGGGATTTATCAGTACTATTTCTTTCTGTATTCTTTCCTTCTGTATGAAGAATGTCTTCTGTCGTACTTGTATCTGTTGCATTTGCTTCTTCTGCAAGGTGTGGCTCTGTAGACTGTGGCTTGAAAGATGCGAGTATCGCTTGCGCACTTTGAAACATCTCCGGTTGATAAGACTGTAGTGTTTCTTGGAGATTGGACGAAGAGGCGTCTCCATACTTTGAAATAAAGTTGGCAGCTTTCTTTTGCAGGCTTTCGTCCTTCTTCAAAAATAGTTGGCAGAGAGTGATACAACAAGGCTCTTTCATCTCAGAATGTTGCGCAACGATCTTTTCAAAGATGGAGTAAATGGTTAATAGCGAGTTCTTGGGACTGGAGAAGAAAAGGGTGGTTGCCCGTTCGATGAATTCCTGATAGCGGAATCCTTCTTCGTCTGCAATGCTCTTCAACTGTTGCAACATTATATTTACCGGTTTGGTGTAGGAAGAAGTGAATGTTTGCATGATCTCTTCCTGTAAGGATAACAATTCTCCGGCGGTCGGTTGCAGCGTTTCAAAGAATCTGGCAAACCATCCTGCCATGTCTTTTTTGAAGCTCCGGTGAAAAGTGGTGAGGGTGGTTCTTAGTAGCCGTTCTCTATCTAGATGACCGTCCAATGAATAGCGATAGAGGGCCGCACTGATACTTTCATCCCGTGTTGTGATCCCTTTCTTATAAGCATTTTTGGCACAGTCATCCTGATAACCGATGATTGATTCGTGTTCGAAAAGCGTCCAGATGTGCTCTTTCAGTGTAATATCCCGCTTGAGTAATAGCTCACTGTTGAAAGTATCGTCTCCTTTGCCTCCCTTTTTTCTAATGAGGGTAATCCAGGGGAGTACATGCGCTATGCGGTTTGGCGTAATTTCTTTGAGGTATCCCATATCCATGAGCTGCATCAGTTCTTCGTAATTGAGATCGAAATTGAACCATGTTTTGTCATCGTTGATAAAGTCTGTCAGCCAGGCAGGGTTGTAAAGTGGGAGTAGTTTGCAGAGCATATCAAACTTCACATGATATGCCATATCCACCTCCCGTTTGTTGGCACATACAAACTGTACTGCCGATAAAAAATGTGCCCGTGCCGGACTACAGGTTGTCTCACTGCTGAAACCAGCGAACCTGCCTTTTATCCATTGTAATTCCCGGATTAGCGGCAGCAACTTCCGCCTGTCCTTCATTGGCAACTCCAATAATCTCTTGATAAAAGGGATTAATATCTTCTCTTCATTCTCCGGAGTATCCACATAAGCTTTGGATAACTTCTCCAGTTCTTTTTTTAGTTCTTCCATTGCGCTAGTTTCTTTACTGCCAAAATATGTTTGCAAGCTCCCCGTTCTCCCTGATTGCTGCTAAACCAGGTGCAAGTGCAACGCTCTTTTTCGTTCTCTCTGTCCAGAATGACGGTATGCCTCACTCCTCCGCTTCCTGCAACACGGGCTTCTGCCCGGTTACCGTCATTCGAAATGATTTCTACTTTTTCTTCTTTCAGCAACTTTTCAGCGGCTATCATTCGGGGATTGAGGCTCAAAATACGTTCGGTTTTGAAAGGCAGACGGCGGTAGAAGAAACTGTTTTCATCCAAATCAAATCCCAGCAACCCCATTGCTGCCAATCGTGCCGAGAGAGAATCTACCTTATCCAGGTCAATATGTTCTTTTATGGCAAAAAGAGTGGGGTTGAACTGTTGATTGGCGTAACTGTATTTATCCATCGCCTCTATCCATCTTTCAGGTACGTCTTCGAGCAGAGATTCCAGTGCGGCACCTTCTCCGGAAAATCCTCTCCAACATTCGCGGGAAAGAGAAAGACTGAAGCGGATCGGACCGAAATAAAGTTGCCAGATAGTAGATTGCATAGTAGGATGCACAAATACTTTCAACTCATCGGCAAAGGGAAGCAAAGGCTCGAGCAAGCGCAAACGATGGAGTCCTCCGATGCAGATGGCATTCATACTTTTCACCGGTGAAAAGGCCGGTTTTTGACCACGCATCACTAAATAATAATCACATTTCACACTACTTTTCGGAAGTGTCTGGAAGAGTTGCAGGGTTTGTATGCGATTGAAGGAAAAGACCTTTTCGGCAACGGATTGATAAATTTGCACCGTAGTCAGCCCCTTTATCCATTTCACGGGCAGAGGTACTTTTCGCTCTATCACCTTCTCACCTTTATTATAGAGTCCCACTTCTTTGGGACCGACCGACATTACTACATTTTCCTGTCTGCCTATTCCTCCTAAAGCAGAAATCATTCCGGGATTAAAATCTACATTCGTTGTCCCGTTTTCCAAGAATTCTCCGTCGTGTCCATCAGGAAGTACATCGACCCTGGCGTATACACCTGCACAATTAGAAAATCCTTCAAAGCGCAAACGATTATTTCCAGCCGTTACAATTGGGTCTTTCAGCATTGCAAGCTGTGCTGGTGTCAGATTGAAACTGGATTGCACAACGTTGGATAATGCAATGAGGCAACGTGCCGTCATATAAGGTTGTGTCAGCTTTCCCCAAAAGAAACAGGGAGCTTCTTTCTTTTCTATTTCGCTATATTTGGCAAGAAACAGTTCGTCTTGATCGGCCGACCGTTGCAGTGTAGAAGGAGCTGCATATTGATAAGAAATAGTATCAGTCATGGATAATAAATTGGTATTTGGTTGTACATTGCCCAAATATAGAAATTAATTCTTACGTGAAAAAAGAAGTAGGAGAATTTACATCACTTTGGAATGTGTGAGATATTATAAAATATCGTCGAAAGACTAATTTATGCTACTTTTTATACTAGTTATGAGATACAATTCTTTATATTTGAACACAATTTTTTATACATAAAACAATTATTCTTTATAACTATTCTTAAATCATACGTTCCATTTTGCCGGAAAATAATACTTTTGCCCCCATAAAAAGAATGTTTAAGCGACAGATTTTAAATTAAGTCTTATGAATTTTTTAATATAAAAAGACAGCTGTTTGTGAAAATCGCTAATATTGTTTGTTTTGTTTGTGTTATCCCATTTTGAGTCAGGTGTGACTTCAAAATGGGATTTTTGCTGTAATGCGGATTAAAAACCACCCGAATACTATCAGAAATGACCTAAATTCTATCAACCGATAGATTTTCCCCTAAACAATGTCTGTTCTTCACCTGCCACATTTGTTGAAAACCCGTAAACTTGCAACATCAAAATTATAACAACGAATACTCACAATTTAAAAATAGCGTATATGAAAAGTTTAACCTTCAGGAAAGATCTGATAGGAGTACAGGATGAATTACTCCGCTTCGCATACAAACTGACAACCGATCGTGAAGAAGCAAACGATTTGTTACAAGAAACCTCATTAAAAGCATTGGATAACGAAGACAAATATACCCCCGACACAAATTTTAAAGGATGGATGTATACTATAATGCGGAACATCTTTATTAATAATTACCGCAAAGTAGTGCGCGATCAGACTTTTGTCGATCAGACTGAAAACCTCTATCATCTGAATCTGCCACAAGAGTCAGGTTTTGAAAGTACAGAAAGAGCTTACGATTTAAAGGAAATGCACCGCGTAGTCAATGCTCTGCCTAAAGAATACAGAGTTCCATTTGCTATGCATATTTCAGGATTCAAGTACCGTGAGATCGCAGAAAAGTTGAATCTTCCGTTAGGTACTGTAAAAAGCCGCATATTCTTTACCCGTCAGAAATTACAGGAAGAGTTGAAGGACTTCCGCTAAACGTTAACTATCATTTTTCAGTAGGTATCAATAGGTATAGGGCAAAAGGATCTTGTTTCCTTTTGCCTTTTTTATTTTATGTATTGGTGGTATACCTGCTATGGGGATTTTTTCAGTAACTTTGTCGCTGGGTAATAGACTGTAAATAAAAAAAATATAGATGTTATGATAAAAGCAATCATGCTCGATGTGGATGGAACATTGGTGAGTTTTGAAACTCATGAAGTATTGCAATCTTCTGTTGAAGCCCTTAAGGAGATTCATGACCGTGGGATTCGAATAGTCATTGCTACCGGCAGAGCAGCAGGTGACCTTCATGAAATAGCTGCTGTTCCGTATGATGGAATTATAGCATTGAATGGAGCTGACTGTGTCTTACTGGATGGCACTGTGATAAGGAGACACCTTATTCCAAAGGATGATTTTAAGAAAGCCATGGAAATAGCAAAGGCTTTTGATTTCGCAGTCGCTATTGAATTGGATGAAGGCGTGTTTGTCAATCGGCTGACTCCGACTGTCGAACGGATTGCCAAAATCGTGGAACATCCCATCCCTGCCGTTGTAGACATTGAAGAACTATTTGAAAGAAAAGAGTGTTGCCAGCTTTGTTTTTATATCGATGATGAAATAGAACAGCAAGTAATGCCGCTTCTGCCTAACCTTTCCTTATCACGCTGGCATCCTTTATTTGCTGATGTGAATCTTGCAGGAATCAGTAAGGCAACCGGAATTTCTGCTTTTGCCGATTATTATGGAATTGAGATGGCGGAAATAATGGCTTGTGGTGATGGCGGTAATGATATCCCTATGTTGAAAGCTGCCGGAATCGGAGTAGCTATGGGAAATGCATCGGAGGCTGTCAAGGCTTCAGCCGATTTTATTACTGATACCGTTGAGAATGACGGTTTGTATAAGGCTTTGAAAAACTTTGGAATTATAGCCAGTTTGACAGGTATATAGGAGGGGCTCATCGAAATATCAAAGGTAACTTGGTGTTAGGAGCCATCATCATATTCGTGATGATTATCATTCACTTGGTGAGCGGATGCGAACCTATGCTTCCCGCTGAATCGGAAAATAACAAAAAAACAGAAATACTGTCACACAACCAAGATAGCACCAATAATCAGGGAGAAATACTACCCGAACCGGACATCAGTGACTGGGACACAGATACCACCACCTACCAGACAACCACTAAACCAACTAAATAAAACATTTTTCTTGCTAAACAATCAACCTATAAGTTTATTATCTCGTTATTTTTGCGTATCTTTGTCTTGCTATAAAACAAGGAGATATGACATTTGACGACATTACTGGAGACAGAAAATTATGGGCTGTACACTTTGAAGGCGAGGATGATAACGAATTTTATAAGGTGTTCAACAACTGGGCCGACGTGGTTTGGCTACGCGCTTTCTTCAAGGAGAACATTGACGACTTTGAACGCCTATTTTAAAATAACGGATATAAAAGAAGCTATCAGCGATACTATTGAAGATAGTGGACGCCTTCGATACATCATAATGGACATCTCCCCGGAAACCGATTTAAGCAAGATATTCCGTCCGCTGGACAACAACCAAGCTTCGGATGTGATGCTGCAAAAAGAAAAGGCCCGGTTAAAACGTAAATACGGTCACTCGTCATGGCTCCGGTTATACGCTATCAAATTGATTCAAGGCAACTACATCATCACCGGAGGCGCCATCAAGCTGACGGCTACGATGCAGGAAAGAGAGTACACCAGGCAGGAACTTGTGAAAATAGACAGGGTTCGACGCTACTTGCTTGAAGAAGGAATTATTGATGACGAAGGGTTTATAGAGTATATTAGTGAATTATAATTTGGGAGGAATAGTATGGAAAATAGTATGAAATCTATCGCACAAAGGCTTGAAGAACATTCTTCTCCAACGCCTTCGAAATGGCGTGAGCTGTTTGACTTCCTTGAAACAAACAAGTCTTGGCTCCGACATTCGCAAAATATTGCCATGCTGATGCTGGACAGGATGGAAGAATTAGGAATGAGCCAAAAGCAATTGGCTGAAAAAATGAATTGCAGCCCGCAATACATTTCAAAGGTGTTGAGAGGACGGGAGAACCTTTCACTCGAAACTTTGACCAAGATTGAAAACGCACTGGAAATCTCCCTTATCAAAGGGGAACCGGTAGCTGTATAACTCACATCGGCTGCAGTAGGAAAGATTTGCTATCATATTTTTTCAGGATGAAACATTTGCCAGCACTATTCCCGAGCTGCAGCAGCTGATCCGGAAAAATGTGATAGCAAATCTTTCATTGGCCAAGATCTTCCGGAGCGTATTTTGCTAGCAATCATTTCCCCTACTCTTTTTCCCTGACCGCTTTCTCCAACCTGTCGAGTGCCGACAGAAAACCCCGCACGGCTTCGTCCTGCTCCCGGTATTTTCGTTTCAGTTCTCCGTGTTCCTTCGCTTCCTGCTTGTAGTGGGTACAGAAACGGGGGTACTCCCGCACAACGTGTTTGATTGCTTCGCTGGCCGTTCGCTTTCCTGTAAGATTCTTCAAAATTTCAAGCTGCATGACTTCCTCGGCAGTCAGTCGCAAGGTGATCGTGCTTACTTTTTCGCTCATCGTTGTTGCTTTTTGTGAGGCTATGAAGCCGATTTGTTTTTTATTCCGTCATCTCCGTGACTGCTGCCCGCTATCAACCCCACGGCATCCCGTAGCCGCTTCAACAGGAACAACCGGGGCATCCGCAGGCGTTTGTTCCCGTGCATTTCGCCTAGAATTTGCCATACGGGATTTCCTATTTCGCCATGTCCGGACAGTTTGAGCACCTCCTCAAGCTCCCGGGGGGAAAGATTGTAAGGGCTTAGGGCCTCTATCAGCCCTCTGGTATTGCGTGGCTTTTGTTTGCGCGCCACCGCCTCCACTTGTGGCGGGCGTTGCCCGGTAGTTGTGGAAGTAGTATTGCTACCTGTTGCAATGGTCGTTTCAGGTTTATTTCTCCCCAACGGAGTGGAAGAAAGCAAAGCTCTCGCTTCCTCCTCCGTGAGGTCTCCGATAGTCGGTAGGGGGATAGAGGAGGACTTTTCTTTGTTTTCTTTTTCTTTTCTTTTCTTTTCTTTTCTTTGTCGATTTTTTCCGGAAGGTTTCCAGAAGTTTCCGAAAAGTTCTGGAAATCTTCCGGAAGTTTCTCGAAAGTAGGTTCTACCGTTGTCGGTGACACCGACACGTCCGGTATGTTTTGCCCGGTCGGTTCCGCGGCTGTCGCAGCTTCAAACAGAGGCATAGTGACGGGTTCCTTTATGGGCTGCTCCGGTTCTACGAGAAGAATATCCAGCGGGATATACATTTTCTTCTTCGCCAGCTTGCAGATGTCTATATATCGGCTCTGAATGGCCCGGGATTTAGAGAACGATGAAATTCAGCGGTGCAGAGAGCAAAATATAGAGTATGTTCCGTTTCGATATACCAATGG
>NZ_JADMQH010000040.1:0-7493 GCF_015559655.1 Bacteroides sp. 1001136B_160425_E2
GTGGAAACAGGTAAAGCCAAGTGCAACGGATTAGGAAGATTTTCTGGCGTGTTAAATTTTGTATAAATGTGACTTTAAATGTATAAAACGAGAAGTTTCCGGGAGCGAAAACGCATCCCGGATTTAATGTAATTTTTTGTTGTATAGTTAGTTACCATAACGCAACTTTACCCATGCTTCCGATTTCAAGTTTAGCACTTATCCCCATAGCCTTAAAAACTCTTGCAATGGTGGAAAAGGTTAAATTCTTACCGTTTTCAATTCGGGAGATTTGAGCTCGTTGCACTCCTATCAGATTACCTAATTCCTCTTGGGTTAAGTTCTTTGATTGGCGAGCCTGTTTAATGGCTTCACCTATCAAAAAAGAGTTAAGTTCTTCTTCGTAGGCATCACGTTTGGGAGTACCTTTTTCTCCGATGTATTTATCCTCGATTTCTTCGAGTGTATAAAATTTCTTTGCTTCCATACGCTTTATCTTTTTGAATTAAAATAATCTTTTCTAATCTCTTCGGCTTTGGCTATTTCTTTGGGAGGTGTCTTTTGGGTTTTCTTGATAAACCCATGTGTTGCGATTACCAGAGTGTTTATCTTATCGTCCTTATCCCAAAAAGCAAGAAGCCTGTACTTGGTTTTGTTATAGAACGTTCTGAATTCCCAAATATCCGTATCATCCAATTTCTTGAATAAATCTGGATCAAGTACAAAGGTGGATTTACGAATATTGCTAATGATCTTCTCACGTACCTTGTTGGGCAATCCGTCTAAAAACTCTTGGGCTTCGTTGGATAATTTGACCTTGAATCTTGATTTTGCTTCCATATAAAGTTTTTTAGTGTTGCAAAGATAATATTTTGTTTCATTATATGGAAACAAAATATATTTATTTTATGCAGCCTGTTGTGCCGTTTTAATGTGTTTTTTTGTTTGTGGAATAGGTTCTTTCTTAGTGCCTCGCTCCGACTTCTCCCCGTCCCCCTTGTACGAGCTTTCGCCGTACCGCAGGGGAGGGTGTTCTTTCGATTGCTCGGCAGTCGAAAGAACAGCAAGAGGAAACCGGGCTTTGCCCTGTTTTTCCTCTTGCCCTACGGGGTTACGGCTGAATATCAGCCGTTTAAGTTTTTTAACCGCAATTAGTTTGAAATTGTGGTTAAAATCATACCTTTGTAAATCAGAGATTTAATAATATAATTAGCAATTAAAACAGCAATTGTATGGATAAGGAAACCACTACTTCTGTCACCATTGACCGAAAAACGTTTGCCCGGCTTGACAGGCTGGCAAAGTCCAATAATGTATCAAAGAAAGACTTCCTTTCCTGTGCGCTGGAGTACTTCGAGAAGTACGGAATCAACCCGGTTGAGCATGAGAGTCCGGCAAAGGAAATGCAGAAACTTATCAAACGCTGTGATCAGGTGATAGCGTTCATCAGGAAGCAGGAGCAGGATTTCTTGCGTCCGGCTTGTGAAGCCATGGGCAGTACAAGCATGAGAGTGACCATGAGTATGGACTCGATACTTACGGAAAAAAAGTTCAGCCAATACCAAAAGGACAATGACCTATTCATGCGTGATCTTGCAAGCCTTGCCGGGATAAGGGAGCAGGCTTTGGACCGGACGGAAAAGGCAGTCGGTCAGTCGAGGGATATGCTTCTGAAGAACCAACAAGCCATTTATGCAAGGCTGGACGCTGTGACGCAAAGGCAGGAGAAGATCTTCTCCTATATCGCAAGCTACATCGATGCGAAAGGAAAAGCCGGGCTTTTCGATGATATAAAAGCCTTGTACAAGGACGAGAAGAACAAAAGGGAAAAGATATGAACGTGAAGATACAGGGAGGCGGTAACGGCACATACGCCAATACAGGCAGTTGTGTTGCGGTGACGAACTATCTCCAGCATGAGGATTTGGAGAGGATGAAGAAAGGGGAGGAGGTGCAGCCGTTCTTCAACCAGTTCCGGGACTACGTGAGCTCAAGGGAGGTCACATTCAAGATAGACAACAACAAGGCTAAGTTAAGCCAGACTGACGCAAAGTTCTATGTTATTACCGTCAGCCCTTCAGAGAAAGAGCTGCGCTGCATGGGCAGGACTCCGCAGGAGCGTGCGGAAGCCTTGCAGTGGTACATCCGGCAGGACGTGATGAGAAACTATGCGGAGGGCTTCGGAAAAGGCTTGAGAAGCGATGATGTGGAATATTACGCAAAGATCCATTTCAATCGGGACGGTGACAGTGACAGCGATATGCACGCACATATCATCGTCAGTCGGAAAGACCGGAGCAACACCAAAAAGTTAAGCCCTAAAACGAACCACACCGGAAAGAAGAACTGCGGCAACGTGAAGGGAGGTTTTGACCGGACGGATTTTTTCCGGAAGTGTGAAAGCTCTTTTGATCGGCGCATGGGGTTTGACCGGGAGCCGGAGGAAAGCTTCGACTATCTTAATGCCGTCAAGAACGGAAGCCCGGCGGAAATAGCCCGGCAGGTGGAACGTGCGGAACGCATCAGAAAGGAGAAATGGGACAATCTCAAAGCGGAGCTTCAATCCCGGCAGGAACCGGAGAAGTCGAAAATTCAGCAGGTGGAAAAAACGCCGGACATCGAGCAGCCTATTCCCAAAAAGAAGCAGCAGGAGGAAGATCTGGAACTCCTGAAGAAGCCAAAAAGGAGCAGAGGTTTCGGAATGGGCATGTGATTTTTCTATTTTCCGGCACCGTTTATCTCGCTTACCGCAACATACGTAAGAAATGGACCATGCCCATAGCCAACTGGGCGACCATCGCACAACAATTAGCGGAATCCAAAATTTGCTAATACTTTATTTATTTCTACCTTTATAGCCATTAATAAAACAATAAAATTTTATTCATGGAAAAGCAAACAGCAGTTAGAGAAACTTTATTAAAAGAATTTGCCAATTGCAGTGATAAACTTTTCACTTTAGGAATAATTCGTACAGATAGCTTTACTGGAGAAATAGGAGAATTTATTGCCTCCAAGTATTTTAAACTAAGTTTAGCTGGTAAATCCACAAAAGCATACGATGGAGTATGTCCTAAAGGCTATAAATATCAAATTAAATCTAAAGTTATATCTAACAATAATCTTACTCATCATATTTCTAATCTAAAATATCAAGATTTTGACTATCTCGTAGTTGTATATTTTGATATATATTACAATCCTATATCCATATTAAAAATCCCTTCTAATAAAATTAATACGGAAGAATACATTATTGGCGCTTCTTCTGTGCATTCATTTTCTCAGAATATAGCTCGATTAAAATTACTTCAAAAAGAACAAGTCGCTATCAGAAATTTTGCTCAAAGTTACTTGAATTTACAAAAAGAAGGGATTATTAGAAGCCGTAAAGTAGTAGGGGATATTGGAGAATATTATGCTTGTAAACGCTTGAACCTAAAATTATCTAGCAATAAGAATGAGAAGGGACTGGATGCAATAGGTCAAGGAGGATTAACTTTTGAAATCAAAACAAGGCGAGTATATGATAGTGAAAGACGGACTTCTGAAACAAGAAGAATAAACAATCTAATAGGCAAAAATGCAGATTATTTAATTGTGGTAACTTTAAATCATGCCTTTGAATGTTCTGGAATGTGGATAATGCCAATGAAAAATATAATTAATCCTAAATCAGCCAATCTTAAGATTGTTAATACAACAAAAGGAGTAAAGAATTTAGTACCAAGCCAAATTAGTTGGTTAAACACTGGCGAGAAGTTTGTATCATTTAATTGCATGGATAAACAAAATAACTCTCAAGTGGAAGTCACAAATTCTGATATTAAGGGAAACAGCAATAAAATGCGTATTATTCTAATTATAATCATTATCTTCGCTATAATATGTTTGGTTGTGTGATTATTAATCTCAATTCTAAATATTTGTTAATATGATTTTACCAACAATGACATTGACCGAATTGGCAAAGGAAATTCAGTCTGATTACAAGGAAGTCCATGCACGCTGGACTAAATTTAATCCCAAATTCAATAAAATGAGATTGAAGCAAACATATTATCCATGGATATGGAATACAGAGATTATTACAAAGAAAAATAATAAATGGTTCTTCAGCTTTTATGCACAATCTAAAGAGGATGCTAACGTTGTAATTCCTCATGCCTACATTACTTTTAGGTATGGAGGAACTACATGGGCAGCTTATCCGCTTAAAGGGACAAATGTGTTACTGATTTTTTCTTCCCATTTCTTTGAACGTTACATTGAACGTTTCTTGGAACTAAATAAGGATGAGAAGCAATACACATCCCTTGATATAATAAAATTATTTTATTTACGCAATAACCACATTGGATGTATAAAACCTGAATTAGAAGATTTAGCTAGAGGTTTCTGTGAAGATGGAATGATTTTAGGTGAATGGATTTCTGAATCTGCTGCATTAATCAAAACCTTCTTATCTCGCAATGAACTAAAAGTAAATCAATATACAGAGTATTACGATATGTTTCATAATTGGATTATCCAAGATATGTTCTTAGCTCACAAAGGATATTCTCTCTCATCTATGGAAGAATTTGATAATTTACCAGATTCCTACTTCTCGCCTAAAGAATGGGAAAAATTTCTTAAACTAAGAGGTAATGAAATGTGGATAAATATAGCCATTGAATGTAGCGAATTTAGAATTGAACATAAAGAAGAATATGAAAAATGTTCTAATATGCTTCAAGCGATTATGGACAATCGTTCTTTAGAATAAAAAGTAACATTATGATTACCCCAGAAGAATTAATACAAGACTTAATAGATTTTTATGGTTATGAAGTGGACTTGTCGTATGCGATTAACTACATAGACATGGTAGGTCAATATGCCTCAGTTAATGGTTTTCATCTTTGGTTGCAAGATTTGTTAATATGAATGATACAAGTCCTTCAACGTTTTCGAGGATAAAACCAGCAGGTTCCTTTTTCTTTAAAATTCTTTCAACATCAAAAAACAAAGTACCACGTGTTTCTGTAAAGCCCAATCTTTTTCCGCCGCCGGAAAAAGATTGGCATGGAAAACCTGCACAACAAATGTCAAAATCTGGAATTTCTTTTTCATTAACTTGTGTAATATCTCCGTTTATTAACTCGTTAGGATGATTTTGTTTTAAAACCTTTATGGCATGTTTCTTGATTTCAGAAGTAAATACACACTCTGTTTTATAACCAGCTTCGTGTGCGGCTAATTCTAAGCCACATCGAATGCCACCAATTCCAGCAAAGAGGTCTATAAATTTAATAGTTCCTTTCATTATAATTCGGTGTTTACTTTTATTTTCCCTATTGTTTTTTGTTCGTCACGTACCCGGCACAGTTCCCGGTGTGCCTTTTCCTTGTATTCTAGCAAAGCGGAGTTTTCGGAGCGCAGCCGGGCAATCTCCCGTTCTTGTTCTTCGCTTTTGGCTTCTGCCTTTGCTTTTTCTTCGGCAGCATGGGCGATCAGTTCCGGCGCAGGGAGTTGCTTGGCGGTCTGTTCCCGGACAGTTTGGAGAAGCAGGCGCACCGCTTCCGTTTCCTCGTTGTGTTGTTCCATGATCTTTGCGGATTGTTCCAGCCGCCCGGCAACCTTTTCTAATGGGGAGAGGTCAAATGCTTCACCCCGGAGGTCGAACCCGGTTCTTTGGAAATAATCAACGGACAACTCAACAAATTCTTTGCGGGTTATGCCCGTACCCTTTAAATATTCATCTAATTTTTGGGCGTACTCTTGGCTTATCGCTATGGTGGTAAGCGGTGTTTTCCTCTTTTGCTTGCTTTCTTGTCCTTTTTCCATTGTTGTAAAATGCTATATTCTGTTGCAAAGGTAGTTATAAGTTTTGTTATTGCAGCTTATCGCAAATGTTATTGCAATTTATTGCGGTTATAGCAAAATAAATCACTCTGTTATTAGCTGGAAGTCATGGTAAACGCCCCCTTTTCTTCCGCAGGCTTCCGGACATGGTTCAGTGAATATCACTGTTACGAATATTGCCCCGGCGAACTTCTCTATCTCTGTAACCATTGCCCGTAAATCCCTGCCATAGCCGTTAATTTCGGCTGGTACGATAACTTTATCACCTGTTTTCATACTTGTATTTTTTTATTCTATTCCAAAATCTTCCATTAAGCAAACCCGGATGATAGCCCCTATCTGTTTGGCTGGCTTGTCTATATATTGCTCAAACTTCTTTTGTATCTTTTGCGCCACCTGTATGGCTATTTCCGGGTGTAACTGTACGGCGTTCACTACACGCTTAACATATCCTTTGTCACTTTTGGAGAACCTCGAAATAGTGGTTGTTATGTAGATGATCGCCTGTTTGGCGCTTTCGTATTCCAATAGCTTTTGTTGTTCGGTTTGCCTTGTGTAAACGTAAAATTTGTATTCGGTCACTTCCTTGCCTTTGTAGCTCTTTGGTTCGAACTCGAAATATAAATCGCATTGTCCGGCATTGTACAACTCCCGGAGTTCCTTTTGCGGATCGTCAAGTACACGCCTTTTGAAATCGCATCCCCGTTTGTATTTCTTTTCCAACATGAACATTTCCCGGAGCTTTTCGACTGTGTAGAAGAAGAACCCGGCGTTTCGGTATTGGCAGCACAGTTCGTAAAACCTTTGCGAGAATGTGCTTTTGAGTGCGATTGCTACCGTCATGGAGTAACTCGTGAAGTTTTGGGCGAGTTCCACGTAATAGGGTAGTACCTCTTTGGAAACTTGCACCTCAAAATACGATTTATTTTTGATATGCTTGACGTAATTGACAAAACCGATACTTAGCCACATCTTTTCGTTGTTAATTTCTATATCGCGATTTCTAAGCCGTTTTAGCGCATCGTAGATGTTTTGCATCTTGGTATTGTCACCGCATTTTTTTAGTTCTTCCTCGTGTATGGTGATAATCAGATCATCGAATAAGTCCCGTCTGCCGTTCTCGTTCTCGATGTATTGCGCCCGGATATTTCGTATAATGGAGTATAGGGCACGTTTTTCGATAAGGTCGAACTTGTAGCGTGCGGTAGTCAGCGCATTGTCTTGCGACAGGACTATATCCCTCTGTTTCTTGTCTTTCTTCTCCATGACTTTAATGCTTTTCGCAAAGGAAATATTTATCTACGACAAAAACAAATATTTGACGTAGAATATTTGTCGTAGATAGCCGTTTTTTTCGGAAATTTGTCGTAGATGCTCGGAAATTTGTCGTAGATGCTCGGAAATTTGTCGTAGATGACCTTTGTAAGATATTATAGCACAATGTGTTATGCTATGCCATAAAAGTAACTAAAAAGAAACTAAAAATTACCGTAAAGCAATGGAGTGTTTCTTTTTTGGTTTATAGAGGTCGCTTCGCTCCACTTTTCAGCGTGTTTTTTGATACGACGAATTTCCGGAGAATGGGAGAGAGTGGAAACAGGTAAAGCCAAGTGCAACGGATTAGGAAGATTTTCTGGCGTGTTAAATTTTGTATAAATGTGACTTTA
>NZ_JADMQH010000041.1:0-6074 GCF_015559655.1 Bacteroides sp. 1001136B_160425_E2
TACTGTCATAAGCATATTCAACAGACTCGTGCGAACCGTCCTTGAAGTCCATAGACATAGAGAGACTGGGATTGGCGCCCTTGTCTTCAACACTCACCAGCTGATTACCATCGTAACTCATGATCAAGTCATCAATAACGCCATAGGTCGTTGTACCTATATTACCATGACGGGTCAGATTTAACATATTACCATGCTTGTCATAACTGTAGAAAGTACTGAACTTGTCACTGGACGTATTACCCTCCAGATAACCGGCACCAGTCAATCGGGAAAGGTTGTCATAGGAGAAATTATAACCACGAGCCTTATCACCGGACACATTCCAGTCGATACCGGAGATATTCCCGTTATAACACGAGACATTCGTTCCGTTAGGACGACGCTCATTGTAATAAAGACTCTCATTGAACAAAGGACCGACGATACTCTTCACCCACGAACGGACATTATAAGTGTAATCTGTCTTCAAATTCGGATTACCATTGCGGTTGTTGGATTTTAAACGCCCCAGTTCATCATACTCATTAGAGACCAGAACAACAGGTGAACCGTCATTCAACTGATGAGTGGTAGTCAGCAAACGACCCGCATGATCATAAACATAGGAGTATATTTCCGTCTGTGTAGCTTTGCCTGTAGCAGAATGAACATGTTTTCGCTTGATCGGCTGGCCCACAAAGTTATATGCGACGTATTCCTTATCTTTTCCGTCAGTAAGATGATTACTGGACTTGGACTGAATCAACCGCCCATTAGAGTCATAGTACATCACAGAATAAAGATACGTAGTACTTATACCTGAAGGCGCTATCTGGGCAGTGAGAATTCCGGTCAACAAACCTTTACTTTTATATTTATTTGTTATCTGATGATCTCCGTAGCATATTCCATAACCAGATTCTGCAGAATATTGAGTATCAATACTATTAGGGATTCCATTATTACCAAGGAAAGTATAGTCATCATAGTAATTGACGGATAATATCACTGGACTAACTAGATTAATACCACTAGGCTGAGCATACCCTTTATAGACATTATTCGTATCGGATCTGTTTGTTTCCACTACAACAGCCGCCAAAGGGCTAGCAGCGTAATCAAAACTGTTATTGCATTTACCCGACAGTACTATCCGTCCAAGCGCATCAGGAATGGAGAATGCCCATTCACCTTTAGCCCTCTGTTCACCATCCTGGCTAAATATCAGCCGATCTGCCTTATCATAGATAAAATAGCTCCAATCGCAGCCAGGTATTTTCTTGGCTATACAACGGTTGCGACTGTCATATCTATACTGGTAGGCTAGCAGATCAATCTTGTCTTGTGCGATACCCTCGTCATTAATTTTTGGAGGTAGTACAAAACATACGTTTCCAAAATCATCATATACATAGTAGGTATCAAATATTTCGTTTCCTTTCAACTGACGGATAAGAACTATTTGTCCTAGCTTATCCTTTATTTCATAAGATGCGTTTCCGTCCTCATCTTTTATCTCGGTAACAAAGAGCTGTCCGGTAATATAGCTACCACCCTGAATCAAGGTCGGGCTCTGAGAGGATCCTCCCACCATGTAGAGTTTGCAGTTCAGGGTGGCACTCTCGGAGATATTGGTCTTATAGTTGGTTGCAAGGCATTTTCCGTTGTTAAGCCAGTCGGCACCAGGACTATACTGTTGAAGCACCCGATTCAAGGAAGAGTTTTCATATATGACCATTGAATAGGGATGGGTATCGTTATTGTAAATATCCGGTGACAAAATTTTGAACTCAGTAGGCATAACGAACTGTCCGTTTGAATTTTCAGATACGCGTGGTAACCATTCCCGGAATGGACGACCAAACTCGTCGTAATCCTGTTGGGAGATGATATCCTTCCCGAGCGGTGATGCCGCTACAAGGACAGATTCGGAAGGACGTCCCAAGCCATCGAAGTAGTCAATGCTCACACGACTGTCAGAACCATCTGCTTCTGTATACATACAGGTAAGGATGAAATTATTACCCATATCTGGATCTGTTTGTTTTTCAATAACAGATATTTCAGTAATGATACTCATATTCTGGGTTCTCCCTTCGGAAACAACATAATATGTTCCAGGTACAAGCTTATTGGCCATCAATCCCGTAATCCCATTTTGTGAACTTTGAATAATATTCTCGTTAGAATCCAGTAAATAAATTGCAGTTGCATAGTCGACATCTGTACTACCCGTAGATGAACGGTTAGATATTGAAATGTCCATATCCTTTGTAAGTTGTAGTTTATAGAAGACTTCATTGGTCGGAAGACCAAATGCATTTTTTGAACTGGTAGTATTGAATGTATTGGAGATAGTTCTATTTCCCGATATCTTCCCTAAATCAATGATCGTTTTAGATAATTCAGACCTAATATCCACAGAAAATATTCCGTCGGTATCCCGCCCCTCAACAATCAGATAATAAGTCTCTGATGGTAATTGTTCCACTTCTAAAACCCCATTTTGCGAAGTGGCAATTAAATCGTTTGATGAATTGAGTAGATACAGATTTACATTTTTTAAATCAGAGGAACTGTTTAAAGAAACGGAAAGCTTCATAGAAGCATTCATTTTAAACTGATAATAAATGTCTTTTCGAAGTGAATTGCCATATTCATTAGAGGCTTTCCGAGTATCACCGCTTACCACCCTCAATGAATCCATAAATATATTGCCAAGATCATATTGCATTATACTTGGCTCCGATTCCATGCGGGTTTCAATAATACCATTAGTGATCAAACCATTAGAATAGCCTCCTTCTACTATCATATAATAAGTACCTTTAGGTACAGTCGCATATATAAGATAAGGTGGATTGGTTAATTTAACAATTGGCATGACGGGATCAGGAAGCATATCCTCCTCCACTATATAAATATATGATCCCATGCTAGACATACTGGCTTCCGCAATAATGGACATCGGTCTTTCTGCAACAAATCGATAAAACACATCATTAGGAGACGTACTCCATTGCCAATCAGCCGGACGATATGAGTCTGAAGTTGTACGAGTATCTACTGTGTAATAATTGACAAACTTACTTAATGGAAGCACTCCAAGGTCTATAACCTTTTTGTTGGTATTTTGCCCATAAACAATAGAACTTAAACAACAAAGCAAAAAGAGAATATAATAATATAAGTATCTCATAATGTTACTTTTTAGTTAGCATAATTATATTCATATTCTTCAATAACATTCCCCGCATGGTCTTTCTTACGAAGAAGACGCCCATAAGCATTGTATTCATAAGTAATAGTCAATCCTGCTGGAGTGGTAACAGTTAGCATACCTACCAATGGCTGGTAGGTATAGGTGGTGACATGGGCATTGGGCAAAGCACTTTGTAGGCTACCATCCTGCAGCTTCGATTCATTAGGCACTGCTAAAGTCGCTAGCGCATTAATACTTGCAACTTCGAAAACTGACTTAACTGCAGATTCGACTTCGGACAATGTGGCATTCTTTATTTCCGCAATAGGATATTGTCCGCTATACGACCAGAGATAAACAATTGCGTTTGTTTCATCTTTTGCGGAATAAAGGGCATTACCATAAGTATCATAGTTATAATAAGTAATACGAGGTTCCAGTGCTGTTCCTGAAAATTGCTGCCTTATAAACTCTGGAGCTATCAAGTTATCTCCCCAATTTTTATATTCTATTTTTTCCTTACATAGGAAAGTCTCGTTTCTATATTGTACTTTTTCTATTACCGGAGAAAGTATGTTCATACTCACCATTGTTTTATATGGCTCTATACTTGAAAATATGATAGGCTTATTGAATGTTCTAATCCCCCTGATTTTATAGTATATATGGGTATTGTAATATTGGGAATTCCTACATTCATATCTACCGGATACGTTCCATAACGTTCCATGCCCGCGACCTCTGGAGATATTATTGTAGTTATTGTACTTTTGTATATATTCCGCCATGACGTATCCTGCCCATACATAGACAGAGACATTGCGTATAATAAAGTAAAGACGCCCGCTTTTATATAATGAACTTTCGTATTTTGGGGTAATTTTCTATCTGTTTTTCTTATTGGGAATTTTATCGGAGGAACACCCCACATAAAGATTGAATTATTATGGGTATAACATTTTGCATTTGTTGCATATCTCTTAAAGTAGGAAGCAAGAGCCAGTGTTTTCATAGTCTTTACTTTTTGATATTACATAATGTTTACCAAGTATTATATGTAATGCATGAATATTAAATAAAATAAAAGGCTTTTTACAAAAATAAAAAAAACATCGCGCTTTTACAATGATTTTAATAAAATTTATTTCTAAAAAGATGTTTATTAATCATTTGAATAGTTACTAAGAATAGGGCGAATACAAAAACTGAAAGACACGGATTTTCTAAAAACATCTCCGCCATCGGATCAATTCTGGTGAAACGTCCGGAAATAATATCCATCTATCGGGCATCGTAATCATACAGGTTCAATCCATTATCCGTATCCAGTTCCTTGCCGTTATACTTATAAGACTGCTTTTAAACCACACCTTGTTTTTATATTTTTACACAAATTATTATTACATATACACCAACTAAGTTTACTATCAATCAAACTAACCACACTATTGTTGCAAACTTATAAATCCATATATATAAAACCATGGTTATAAACTCTACACCCCAACAACAGGATAATTCTTCAGAATACCTTGGACCTGATATAACAAACCATCAATAGATGTAAAATCAGTCTTTATTGTAAACATCAAAGAGCTATCTCCATACGATGATTTAGCCGTTCCAATCCATTGAATATTTCCACTCATTTCAACTTTTCCCTTTAGATAAATCCCCTCCTCCATTGTAGTAAACTCTATCTCATTAGATTGAGAAGCTTTTAGCCTTTCTAAATCTCTATTAAAACGACTAAAATCATCAGTTCTTAAATTCGCACCAAAACAGGCATTAAACCCAGGAATAGTTATCCTGATCTCTGTTTCAATCCAGTTTCCATCTTCAAAGTCAAAGCTTTCAGGATGACTTCTTCGTAAAATTTTTATTTCCAAGAATCTACCTTCTCCTTTCAGTATCATAACATTTTTATTAGTGCCAGACAACAGTCACTATATCTCCAGCAATATTTGTAACTATTCTTAAATTATCTCTAATATACACTATTGTGCCTGGGGTTCCTCCTGGCATGGTTTGGGCAGGGTGTCGGACAACGTCGAGAACAGCCGTTGGGGAAATAATCCCCCTTTTTTGCATCTGTTCAAGAGCATGAGCAGTAAATTTCGTCCCATCTATAATTGTTGGAGTATTTTTAGCCACAGAAGTCATTACATTTCCACTCCTGCCTGCCAACCGGTGTCTTTGCCAGATGTGTTTCCTCAACAGTCGCACTTATACCGTTTACTAGTTCATTTCCTGATTTAAGAAATGGAACTGGCATAATTGTAAGTGTTGCAGGCTGGAGCATTTTAGCAATAGCATTTATTCGACTCTCCACCCTCACATATTCCATTCCATGGGCTTCACAAATATCCTGAAATTTAAGATCTGCAATGTATGCATTCCACTGTTCCTCAACCTTTAAGTTTCGCCCCGAGTTTCTTCCATCCCAATCAAATATTCGATTTACTGTAGCCCCTCCCTCATCACCTAAATATTCTGACTGAGTACTTACGAAATACTCCCCACCAGTATCTTTTAAAATTTGATCTCCTCCATTAAATAATTTATATAACCATGCACCAAATTTTGACGAGAAAGTACCCGTTGGGTCAACTAAATTTGTCGGGTTGTTCATACAATATACATATGGACTCAGATTATAATACTGTTCCGCCATCGGATCAACACTGGTGAAACGTCCGGAAACAATATCCATCTGCCGGGCATCATAATCATACAGGTTCAATCCATTATCCGTATCCAGTTCCTTACCATTATATTTATAAGGCTGCTTGTCTGCAAAGGTACCCTCTGTGAAAGACATACCATAAGGATAATAGTGAGTCGTCTGAACAACAGTTCCATCAGACCTGGCCACAACACGGTTGTTACC
>NZ_JADMQH010000042.1:0-6042 GCF_015559655.1 Bacteroides sp. 1001136B_160425_E2
CAAATGTATAAAATAAAAAATACGAGACTCAAACTTGAATCCCGTATTTCCATTTACACAAAATATTTTATAGTGCCAATAGAAACAACACACATGTTACCTATTCGACAACAACCAGCACAAAACAAGTATTCTAAACACCCTTTTGTCCTTTCGTTTAAAAGCAAGGAAGCACTTCTCACCGACCAATAAATCGTTGCTTTAAAAGGAACGAAGTCTTCCTTTTAAAGCAATAATTCATGATTCTATCAACAATCATGCATATTCACTCATTTGCATTCAAGAAAGATGACTTATTCCGCATATTCATGCAGTGTTTTATACATCACTTCTTTTATTAGAATACAGTTTAGATACTCCTAATCTGTTTCAATCTTAAAAATAGAACATAATAGAGAATATAAAATACCCTGATACAAATTGGTTGTTTTTAGTCAACTTGTATCAGGGTAAGACACCATTACGATACTCCCAGCGATATTTCCTTTTCAATAATCCATTTTTTATTAACCTTGCGAATACATATAATTGTTTCCTCTCCACAAAGCCGCCCACAAGCATAAGAACAATAAAAAAGTCCAACTCGCTTTTCTTTATCAAAGTATATCCTCGACATTCTCAATATTCCTGAAAAAAGAAAATTATAGTTTTCTCTTTCCCATATCTTAAATCCTTCAGGAAACTCTGAAGTGTATTTCAATATGAACCGTTTTCTATTCTCTATTTCGGACAAATTCAGTGAACGGCTTTGTATTGAGTGCTTATTCATAGAGTTAAGTGCCTCAATATAACCCGGTTCCATTAATTGTTTTCCGATATATTCAACATCTAAATTTAGATTACAACAAGTGAATAGAGTATCAAAAACAGCAATAACAAAGGTCGTATCTCTCATTTTTCTATTTTTTCTCTCAATCTCAGCAATCTTTTTGTCATATCCAACAGTGTCATACGCTATTGGATTGTTGTTATCAAGAAATGGCATTGGAGGAGGGGGAATTTCAAAACTACTTAATGCCCCCATCACCTCAACCAAGTCATCAAAAATCTCATTAAATACTTTCATTTCATAACCATCAGTTCTATCTGTTCTGCATGATTGTACTCCAATCAACAGCAGCATTATTATAAAACACTTTTTCATAACCAATTAATTTCTAAATCCATACATCAACTTCAAAATAGCACTGTTTGACTTTACTATTCCTTGCGAGTTATAATATTGTTGCATTATGGGCAGTCCAATTCTTGTCATAGCCTTATTTACATTTCTTTCTTGCCAATGCTGTTTATAACCTCTTGATTCATCCATTTTTCTTAATGCAGGATAAACATTTGAATTATTCATCACTTTGTCATCACTAAAATCGGCAGAACTCTGATCAGCATGAATTACTATTTCATGAATAAAAGTATCTAGTAGATCAGCATTATCTGAAGAGTTTCCTACCATTATTTGAACATTCAAATTTTCATCATTTAAAGAAAAAGAAGTAGTACCCGAAACGCTTGCATCACGTACACCTGCCCCAAACGATATATTAATTCCTTTATTATGGTATTTTCCATCTTTACTAAAAGAAAACCCTGCTATTGTTTGTCCTTTCATAGCATAATTTGCCAATAATGCTTTTCCTTCCTTTGTGCTCATTAGAAATTCAAAAGCTTTCACTTGATTAGAATTAATAAGCTTACCTTGATCATCTCTTTCATAAAGTTCTGCAACACTTATACTATCTCCGTTCAAATCAATATATTTCAGTGGGTTATTAGCCACATATACATGTGGACTTATTCCATAATATTCTTCCGCCATCGGATCTACAATATGCCATCTCCCTAACGCCACATCATAATGTCTCGCCCCATAATCATACCAGTCAAGACCACCTTGTCTATCCAGTTCCTTACCGTTGTACTTGTAAGGCTGGACAGATGAAGTCGAAGCAAATGTACCACCAAAAGGATAATAATGATTCACCTCCTCCACACTGCCATTCTGTCCCACAACCACACGATTATTGCCCTGGTGATCTTTCAAGTAATAATGATACTTGCCATCAACAAGGGAGATATATCCCAACTCCGTCAACAAAGTAGTGAGTACACCATTTTCATAGATCGCATCGTCAAAGTAATCAGTAGTCGTGGTCTTTCCGGCTATTATGTGCGTTGTTCGGAACTTTGTTCCTTTGGCATCATAAAGATAGGAAATAACACCTCCATCCTCAAACTCTATACGACTAGGTAAATTTAAACAATTATACTGAATTTCAGAAATCTTTTTGTTTAAATCCTGTATTAAATTTCCGTTTGAGTTATAATATAAAATACCCTGATACAAATTGGTTGTTTTCTAATCAACTTATACCAGGGTAAAACACGAGAATGGTAAGAAATATTAATCCTCCTCTATGATTCTTACTGTACCATCATCTCTATCAAAGGCATTGATGTATATCAATTCCAGATGTGTTATATGCTCAAAGCCATCAAGAACTAGATCCTCATCAAGTCTATCTAACTCATTGCCTTCAATTAGATCATAAGTTGTCTCATTTTTCTCTCTCAAATAAGTTAAATAATGAATCATATCATCAATACCTTCATTGTCGAGATACACTCTACTTTCCATTCCACTTGTTATTACGCTAATCATAATATTAATAGTTTACAAATAATTTTTTCTTTTCAATATTCTTAGGCTTAGGTTTTGGATAGTTCACATCAATATGAGGCGGCTCTATCATTTTCTTTCTACCAATTCTTGTAGGACCTCCTTCATCCAAATTATAAGAATATCCAGATTTATTATTAGAATAAGTTTTATTAAGTCCTGTTTCACGATCAACAACAACTACTTTCAGTTTTCCTGTACCTACATGCTTATCCATCGATGTCCTGACCTGGTCAAGTGTCATATTCTTGAATGGATTACCTAACCCTTTCACCTTTTCCACACCCGAACTCGCTTTTCCTAACGTTCCGGTAACTTTTCCTACTCCTACCCCTGCTCCTGTTGTTACGGCATCAAATGCGATATCTCCCCACTGATTCCCAATAACCTCTGCGAATATAAAATACCCTGATACAAATTGGCTGTTTTCTAGCCAATTTGCATCAGGGCAAGACACTTCTTATTCGTCAGGCAAATATTTACTTTTTTCTTCCGGATGATCTTTCAGATACCCTTTGATAAAATCAGGTAACCATTCATACGGAGTAAGAGAATCATACAATTCTTCTTGAACAAATTTCTGAAGTTTTTTAGAATTTCCTTTCATCAATACATCATTTAAAAACACCCCATAACCACCAGCACCAATACAGACCCTAATATCAGGTCTCCTTTCACCATTTATCGGTTTTAGTTTTATAAGCGAACTTACTCTAAGATCAATATAAGAATCAGGTCCGGCAGGTTTCAACTGATTAACCAGAGCTACAAAACGATCAATAATCTTCCTATCACGAATAATCGTTTTATGGTTATCGTTTCCAAATACAATGTGCAAACAATCGGTGATAGGAATATTTGTATCTACATCTCCTATAAACCAAAAGTTTACATTCTCAACATCGTTATTATCAATTAATAATTGATTACTTTTACAAGATGTCACAAATAATAATAGTAAAAATAATGAAATAGAATAATAACTGCTTTTATGGCTCCGAAGTCCATACAGGTTTCTTTCTTTTCTCATATTCCAGTGTTTTTTGTCCGTCAATTACATTTGAAATAACTCCTTTTGTTATTACAGTTTTCCCATTATGATTTCTTCTTGTAACTTGCCCTGGACGAGTTTCACCATTAGCCCTTGAAGTTTTCTGTTCTGAACCGGTTATCACTCGTCTTTCTTCTTTTGTCTGATACTGCAGGTCGCTGCCACGTACCCTGTTTACCTCATACTCTTGAGCATTTATTTTATGTTCTAGCGCATGATCTGCTTCATGATCAAATATAGTAGCCGGGGAATTTACAGTACCATTATCATGTTGTGACCCCCAATCACTTTTCCAATAAATACATCCAGTACCACGTGCAGCATCCGGACTATATTTGTTATCATATATAGCTTCCATCACATTCACTTTTATATCAGTATTTTCTACTATTGCAACTGTTGAAGCTCCACCTCCATTACCCATTTTTATACCATTCGCCTTATTATATTGATACGCTGTTATAACCGACTGAACGAAAGGGTTAGAATGAGTTATATTACCACCGCTATACGAAAATGATAAGTTTCTTCCACTATCATTTCTATACCAAATCACAACAGTCTGTCCATCTGGATCGATATATTTTACCGGGTTATTCATACAGTAATTATATGGACCCATTCCATGATACTTCTCCGCCAATGGATCTACAACATGCCATCTTCCTAACGCCACATCATAATGTCTCGCCCCATAATCATACCAGTCAAGACCACCTTTTCTATCCAACTCCTTCCCGTTATACTTGTAAAGCTGAACAGATGAGGTCGAAGCAAATGTACCACCAAAAGGATAATAATGATTCACCTCCTCCACACTACCATTCTGTCCCACAACCACACGATTATTACCCTGATGATCTTTCAAATAATAATGATACTTGCCATCAACAAGGGAAATATATCCCAACTCCGTCAACAAAGTAGTGAGCACACCATTTTCATAGATCGCATCGTCAAAGTAATCAGTAGTTGCGGTCTTTCCGGCTATTATGTGCGTTGTTCGGAACTTTGTTCCTTTGGCATCATAAAGATAGGAAATAACACCTCCATCCTCAAACTCTATACGGCTGGGTAAATTTAAACAATTATACTGAATTTCGGTAATCTTTTTGTTTAAATCTTGTATTAAATTTCCGTTTGAGTCATATAGAAAATATAAAATACCCTGATACAAATTACCCATTTTCTAAGCAAATTATATCAGGGCAAATTTAACAAACTATTAAATATAGGGTAAATTTAACGTTACTAAAATAGCCTCAATTTGATTATTCGATAACTCCACCCTTTTTAAGATGGATATAACAGCTTCGATATCTTTTTTCTCAACTGCTTTATAAAATTCATCTATTAAGCCACTAACATAAAGACGTTCATTGACAGTCATACCTTCATATTTATTCATATTATTATGGTTTTAATACGATAAAATCCGCAATATTTACATGTTCTAGATTAATAATAGAGTTAATGTAAATTAGATTTGTTATATATCGCGTATGCGTGTACTTTTGTAGCATGAATTATAACGACCATAAAGACAATATTAAATTTTATATTTATTTTTAGCCTCAAGCTGTGATATATTCTTAAGTGATGGTGGTCCTCCTCCTTCCCAATCTGAATGTGGATATGACAACTCCCAATATCGTCCGTCATTAGGGTCTTGATATAGTCGTTGCCACCCATCATCAGTCATTGCTATTTCTGATAAATAATTAACGATTAAATCTTTAATACGCATAGATACATTATCATCTTTTACATTCCCATTTTCTAATAACCAGGAACCTGCAAATTCAGTTTCATTTGAATATATCATTATTTTACAATTTTAATTATGGCATCTTTAGGTATTTGTTGATTTGGTATAGTAAATTCTCTAGCTCCCCCTAAAGTTCTTCCTTTTCCTACAAATCCAGGATTTGTTCTATTTATTGGAGAAGCAAGACCATTCATCGGAGTTTTAAATTCAATCACCTTAAATCCAGAACTACTTTGAGGTATTGTCAATTTATTAGCTATCTGCATTGCATTTAATCCCTTTATGTCTTTAGCTGCGGTAACAAATACATCAGATTGATTAGGAGCTCCAAGCATAGAAGTTTTTATTCCATCAGGGATGACACGAGCAACCTTTTGAGGTATACTATTGGTTACAAGGGTCTGCCCTTTGTAAAGTCCGGCACCTCTTCCTACTCCTGCACCTACCGCTGTTCTTACGGCATCAAACGCGATATCTCCCCACTGATTCCCAATAACCTCTGCTGAAGTCATGGTACCATTGGCCTTATCATATGCGATGGCTTGT
>NZ_JADMQH010000043.1:0-5391 GCF_015559655.1 Bacteroides sp. 1001136B_160425_E2
AGTTCTTTGAAATATTGATAAACAATACAAGTAGTACAAGTAAAAAATAGAACCGTCAATACTTGTCCGAGATGGTAGCGATACGATTTAGGATATCAGGTATTTGAAATAAGGTCAATAAAATTACGGCGTCCTGAACAGAGCAAAAAATCATCTTAACGGATGACAAGATACTTTTACAATGAAGAGTTTGATCCTGGCTCAGGATGAACGCTAGCTACAGGCTTAACACATGCAAGTCGAGGGGCAGCATTTTAGTTTGCTTGCAAACTAAAGATGGCGACCGGCGCACGGGTGAGTAACACGTATCCAACCTGCCGATAACTCGGGGATAGCCTTTCGAAAGAAAGATTAATATCCGATGGCATATCAGTCCCGCATGAGATTGATATTAAAGAATTTCGGTTATCGATGGGGATGCGTTCCATTAGTTTGTTGGCGGGGTAACGGCCCACCAAGACTACGATGGATAGGGGTTCTGAGAGGAAGGTCCCCCACATTGGAACTGAGACACGGTCCAAACTCCTACGGGAGGCAGCAGTGAGGAATATTGGTCAATGGACGAGAGTCTGAACCAGCCAAGTAGCGTGAAGGATGACTGCCCTATGGGTTGTAAACTTCTTTTATATGGGAATAAAGTATTCCACGTGTGGGATTTTGTATGTACCATATGAATAAGGATCGGCTAACTCCGTGCCAGCAGCCGCGGTAATACGGAGGATCCGAGCGTTATCCGGATTTATTGGGTTTAAAGGGAGCGTAGGTGGATTGTTAAGTCAGTTGTGAAAGTTTGCGGCTCAACCGTAAAATTGCAGTTGAAACTGGCAGTCTTGAGTACAGTAGAGGTGGGCGGAATTCGTGGTGTAGCGGTGAAATGCTTAGATATCACGAAGAACTCCGATTGCGAAGGCAGCTCACTAGACTGCAACTGACACTGAGGCTCGAAAGTGTGGGTATCAAACAGGATTAGATACCCTGGTAGTCCACACAGTAAACGATGAATACTCGCTGTTTGCGATATACAGCAAGCGGCCAAGCGAAAGCATTAAGTATTCCACCTGGGGAGTACGCCGGCAACGGTGAAACTCAAAGGAATTGACGGGGGCCCGCACAAGCGGAGGAACATGTGGTTTAATTCGATGATACGCGAGGAACCTTACCCGGGCTTAAATTGCACCTGAATATATTGGAAACATTATAGCCGCAAGGCAGGTGTGAAGGTGCTGCATGGTTGTCGTCAGCTCGTGCCGTGAGGTGTCGGCTTAAGTGCCATAACGAGCGCAACCCTTATCTTTAGTTACTAACAGGTCATGCTGAGGACTCTAGAGAGACTGCCGTCGTAAGATGTGAGGAAGGTGGGGATGACGTCAAATCAGCACGGCCCTTACGTCCGGGGCTACACACGTGTTACAATGGGGGGTACAGAAGGCAGCTACCTGGCGACAGGATGCTAATCCCAAAAACCTCTCTCAGTTCGGATCGAAGTCTGCAACCCGACTTCGTGAAGCTGGATTCGCTAGTAATCGCGCATCAGCCATGGCGCGGTGAATACGTTCCCGGGCCTTGTACACACCGCCCGTCAAGCCATGAAAGCCGGGGGTACCTGAAGTACGTAACCGCGAGGAGCGTCCTAGGGTAAAACTGGTAATTGGGGCTAAGTCGTAACAAGGTAGCCGTACCGGAAGGTGCGGCTGGAACACCTCCTTTCTGGAGTGATGCCGTAAGACGATGCAACTCTACATGAATAATGTAAAACGGCCATCGTTAAAAATAATGACTTTAAAGGTTCTGTTTTTTGTACTACTGGTACTTGTTTATTTATAATATATAGATCAACCATCTATAGAAGTATAGATAGAGATAAACAAGAGAAAAAAGAAGCCGAGTCTAACGCACAGGTAGACAAGGTTGAACTAGTCCTATAGCTCAGTTGGTTAGAGCGCTACACTGATAATGTAGAGGTCGGCAGTTCAACTCTGCCTGGGACTACCAAGCTCAAGAATGAGGAACAGCGGAAGCTGAAAGCTGAAAGCTGAAAAACGATATTCTTGAACAACCTCTTGGGGGATTAGCTCAGCTGGCTAGAGCATCTGCCTTGCACGCAGAGGGTCAACGGTTCGAATCCGTTATTCTCCACTCTCTCTGAAAAGAGAAAACGATCTTTGACATGATGTACAAAAAGTAAAATTAAAAGTAAGAGCTAAAAGTATATATCAAACCGTACGTGTTCGAGTATGCAATATTGGCATCGGGAAGCAATTCCCCAGTCAATACCAATACGAGAATAAAACGTTTGAAAGAAAGTAAGCAAGGGCGCATGGCGGATGCCTTGGCTCTCGGAGGCGATGAAGGACGTGATAAGCTGCGATAAGCTTCGGGTAGGTGCAAATAACCTTTGATCCGAAGATTTCCGAATGGGACAACCCGGCATTCTGAAGGAATGTCATCTTGCATGGCAAGAGGCTAACGCAGGGAACTGAAACATCTTAGTACCTGCAGGAAAAGAAAATAATAATGATTCCCCTAGTAGTGGCGAGCGAACGGGGATTAGCCCAAACCAATGTTGTTACGGCAATATTGGGGTTGTAGGACCACGATGTCGCAAGAACTTTAGTGAGAAGAATTCTTTGGAAAATGAAACCATAGACGGTGATAGTCCGGTATTCGAAGCTAAACGAAGCGTAGTGGTATCCTGAGTAGCGCGGGACACGAGGAATCTTGCGTGAATCTGCCGGGACCATCCGGTAAGGCTAAATACTCCCGAGAGACCGATAGCGAACCAGTACTGTGAAGGAAAGGTGAAAAGCACTTCGAATAGAAGAGTGAAATAGTCCCTGAAACCGTGCGCCTACAAGCGGTCGGAGCTTCGTAAGAAGTGACGGCGTGCCTTTTGCATAATGAACCTACGAGTTACTTTTTCCGGCAAGGTTAAGCATTTCAAAATGTGTAGCCGAAGCGAAAGCGAGTCTGAACAGGGCGACTAGTCGGAAGGAGTAGACGCGAAACCAAGTGATCTACCCTTGGTCAGGTTGAAGGTTAGGTAACACTAACTGGAGGACCGAACCGATAAGCGTTGAAAAGCTTCCGGATGAACTGAGGGTGGGGGTGAAAGGCTAATCAAACTTGGAGATAGCTCGTACTCCCCGAAATGCATTTAGGTGCAGCCTTGGGAATTACTACTGTGAGGTAGAGCGACTGATAAGATGCGAGGGCTTCACCGCCTATCAAGTCTTGATAAACTCCGAATGCGCAGTAGTTCGATCCCAGGAGTGAGGGCATGGGTGCTAAGGTCCATGTCCTAAAGGAGAAGAATCCAGACCATCAGCTAAGGTCCCGAAATAATTGCTAAGTTGAACTAACGAAGTCAGATTGCTAAGACAGCTAGGATGTTGGCTTGGAAGCAGCCATTCATTTAAAGAGTGCGTAACAGCTCACTAGTCGAGGAGTTTGGCGTGGATAATAATCGGGCATCAAGCAATTTACCGAAGCTATGGGATCAGTAATGATCGGTAGGGGAGCATTCCACTCTGCGTCGAAGGTGAAGCGTGAGCTTTGCTGGAGCGTGTGGAAAAGCAAATGTAGGTATAAGTAACGATAAAGGGGGTGAGAAACCCCCTCGCCGAAAGACTAAGGTTTCCTGATCAACGCTAATCGGATCAGGGTTAGTCGGGTCCTAAGGCTCAGCCGAACGGTGAGGCCGATGGCAGAACAGGTTAATATTCCTGTACTACCTTAAGGAGTGACGTGGAGACGGAGTCGTGACAACGCCGCGGACTGACGGAATAGTCCGTTGAAGGGTGTAGATGTTGATCTTTGCAGGCAAATCCACAAAGAGAGTCGAACCTGATAGTATACCAATTCCTTCGGGAAACGGTAATAGTGCGTGTAAGCATACTCCCAAGAAAATCCGCTAAACTTAATCTTTAAGGTACCCGTACCGCAAACGGACACACGTAGTCGGGTTGAATATACTAAGGCGCTTGAGTGATTCACGGTTAAGGAACTAGGCAAATTGACCCTGTAACTTCGGGATAAAGGGTCCCAACGAGAGTTGGGCGCAGAGAATAGGTCCAGGCAACTGTTTAACAAAAACACAGGGCTGTGCTAAATTGAAAGATTACGTATACAGCCTGACACCTGCCCGGTGCTGGAAGGTTAAGAGGAGATGTCATCGCAAGAGAAGCATTGAATTGAAGCCCCAGTAAACGGCGGCCGTAACTATAACGGTCCTAAGGTAGCGAAATTCCTTGTCGGGTAAGTTCCGACCTGCACGAATGGTGTAATGATCTGGACACTGTCTCAACCGTGAGCTCAGTGAAATTGTAGTATCGGTGAAGATGCCGATTACCCGCGATGGGACGAAAAGACCCCGTGAACCTTTACTATAGCTTAACATTGAATTTGGGTAATTGATGTGTAGGATAGGCCGGAGACTTCGAAGCAGGTACGCCAGTATTTGTGGAGTCGCTGTTGAAATACGGCCCTTTGATTATTTGAGTTCTAACCCGTGGTTGCGGGGACACTGTTTGGTGGGTAGTTTGACTGGGGTGGTCGCCTCCAAAAGTGTAACGGAGGCTTCTAAAGGTGCCCTCAGGACGATTGGTAACCGTCCGTAGAGTGTAATGGCATAAGGGCGCTTGACTGGGAGACAGACAAGTCGATCAGGTAGGAAACTAGAGCATAGTGATCCGGTGTTTCCGTATGGAAGGGACATCGCTCAAAGGATAAAAGGTACTCCGGGGATAACAGGCTGATCCCTCCCAAGAGCTCATATCGACGGAGGGGTTTGGCACCTCGATGTCGGCTCGTCACATCCTGGGGCTGGAGAAGGTCCCAAGGGTTGGGCTGTTCGCCCATTAAAGTGGCACGCGAGCTGGGTTCAGAACGTCGTGAGACAGTTCGGTCTCTATCTATCGTGGGCGTATGAAATTTGCGTGGCTCTGACACTAGTACGAGAGGACCGTGTTGGACTGACCGCTGGTTTACCAGTTGTGCCGCCAGGTGCATTGCTGGGTATCTAAGTCGGGATTGGATAAGTGCTGAAAGCATCTAAGTACGAAGCCAGCCACAAGATTAGATTTCTTAGGGTCGTCAAAGACGATGACGTTGATAGGATGCAGGTGTAAAGGTGGTAACATCAAAGCCGAGCATTACTAATTGCCCGTTCACTTTCTTTCAAATATGTACCGGTTGGGTATATACGTTTAGCGGATTGCTCTTCAATGAGCGATGAGCTTTCGATTTTACTTTTCATCATGTCATAACCTTATTCAGGTGGTTATAGCACGAGGGTTCCACCTCTTCCCATTCCGAACAGAGAAGTTAAGCCTCGTCACGCCGATGGTACTGCGTAACAGTGGGAGAGTAGGTAGCCGCCGTTTTTAAGAAGCC
>NZ_JADMQH010000044.1:0-4225 GCF_015559655.1 Bacteroides sp. 1001136B_160425_E2
AACTTTTACCAAAGCGTAAATCTCGTTTTTCCTGCGAATTAGTACCTGCTCGCCATTGTCAGCTTTGGTGAAAGACGCTGCGAGGTTGTTACGGTATTCTCTTACTGATAATGCTTCCATATCTGTTTGCTTTTAAATTCAGCACAAAGATAGCTATATTTCAATAAAATACAAACATTTTGTACACAAACGTGTACACGCCATAAAAACCCGTTTCCAATCCTACCGCCCGTTGGTTGGTTTTGCTTTGCTCTTTTTCCCTATCGTTTTTCTTTTTCCGACAGTAAATCAACCACTTAGCTCTATAAATTCCCCTTGTCTGTTATAAGCATCGTCTGTAATATGCTCTATCACTTCTTCGCAAACGCCCATAAATAAAGGGATTAGAACATGTGTTTCCCCACACTTTGGGAGTTTAGTCCCCACACTTTGGGAGTTTAAAAGTAAATTAGTCCCCACACTTTGGGAGTTTTACCCCTCTTTTTTTGTTTTAATGTGGGGATTGTGTATATTTGCAGCAAATCAATCGTTTATGAAAAAGAAACTACCTATTACCAAGAATAAAGATGTTGTTGTTTCATGGGTATATACATGGTCAAAACAGCAAGACATGTCCATACACGAACAAAGAATAGTTCTTCGCATACTGGAAGCGTGCCAAGCTGAACTAAAGGGAGTAAAACTGAAAGATTATGCAGGCACGAAACGCAAGTTTGAGCATGGACTTTGGGATGTTGATGCACAAATGCATGTATCTGACGTTATTTTTTCCGGACGTGATTACAATGAAATCATAGCCGCACTCGATTCTTTGGCAGGACGTTTTTTTACTTACGAAGATGACGAGGAATGGTGGAAGTGCGGATTTATATCTAACCCAAAATATAAAAAACGCACTGGCATTATAACCTTTCGTGTGTCTAACGACCTTTGGGATGTGTTTACCAAGTTCGCCAAGGGGTACAGAGAATTTGAGTTAAACAAGGCTCTTGCGCTACCTACTGGGTATTCCCTTAGGTTTTACATGTTAATGAGTGGGCAGGTGTACCCTTTGGATATATCCCTTGAAAACTTGAAAGACCGTCTTGGCATACCTGCGGACAAATACAAGGACAAGAACGGAAAAGACAGAATAGATCATTTTGAGGAAAGAGTTTTGAAACCAGCAAAGGCTGCGCTTGATGAGAGCTGCCCATACACTTTCAACTACGTGAAAGTGCGTGAAAACCCAAACAACAAACGTAGCAAGGTGACCGGGTTTAGGTTCTACCCGGTCTATCAACCACAGTTCAGAGATGAAGAACTGGAAGGGAAAGAATTGCAAGCAAAGGTTACAGCACGATATCAGATAGACAGCCATGTGTACGAGTACCTCCGTTATTCCTGCGGCTTCACATCGGAAGAGATAAACCGGAACAAAGAGACATTCATAACGGCACAAGAAAAGATAACCGACCTTATCGGAGAACTGGCTCTCCTAAACGGAAAATCACGAGAAAAGAACAATCCGAAAGGGTGGATTATAAACGCCCTTAAAGGGAAAATCAAGGATAAGTAACAAGATTACCCGGCTGAAACACTCCGGGTAATCTTGTCAAATCAGAGGAACGATTTCCATTTCTACACCAAGTTCTTTCATCTGCTGTTGTATTTCCTCGCTGCTTAGTTTCTCTCTCGCCAGTGCAAGCCCATGAAAGGCGTCCCAGCCTGCCGGCTTCGAAACGATACTACCGTTTAGGACGGCATGGGTGATTTCGCCGCCGGACTTCGCACCCTTGTTCAGTATGAAGAAGAACCGGGGTTCTTCGTGTTCCGTTGTTCCCATAATTCGTAAAGTTAGATGTTTATTTATTCCCCTTTTGTTCCCTTGCCTGCTCTTGGTAGTATTCATAATACTGCTTGTAGTTGTCCCGGTCTTTGGCTGCATCCGTCCAAAGATAGCACATGAAACAAGCGAACAATAGGGAGATAACAGCACAAAGGATTGAGTAGAACGAAATTCGTTTGTCCACATAACCGCCGTTTTTCATTCTGTACCCCTGCCGTTCAAAGTCCGCCAACACGTTTTTTAGGCGATTTTCGGCACTTTCAAGGCTTTTCCCGTCTATTTGTACCTTTCGGGCTGTTGCGTCCTCTATGCGCTTCGTATAGACTTCAACACGCTTTAGTTCTTGATACACCAGTTCTACCGCAAGCTGCGGGTTTACCCTTGGCGTTGTATCTTTTCTTTTCCGGGGGCTGTACTGTCCCTGCTTAACGTTGGAAGCTGCCGCTTCCGGGTGTGAGTTTGTTTCCATGAGATATGTTCATTGAGTTGCACTTCAGTTTGCTTTGTGTCCGCTCGATATGGGCGAGAGTGTAGCCTTTCCCTATCTCGCTTGCCTTATACTCCGTACCGCTTCGGGCTGTGACATAGTAGCCGTTAAGTTTCCCGGTGCTTGCCCTGGCTTCCCGGACTTTAAAACCTCTCTTACCAAGTTCTTCCTTGAATTTGGTAAAGTCAAAGCCCTGCATCTTCTTCAATACGCCGTCCATGGCTTCCTTGATTTCCGCTTTGTTGACTTTGCCAATGTCCTGCGACTGTACAAAGTTCCGTTCCTTGGCTATGGCATTGGCGGCTTCCGTTGCCTTTTTCCCTATCCAGTTGTCCCGGTACAGTTCCCCGGAAAGGGAAACCCGGTTTGCCAGTATGTGCAGGTGGGCTTGCTCTTTCTTGCTCTCCGTACCGCTGTGCCGGATGATGATGTACTGGTGGTTCGCCAACCCCATGCGCTGCATGAAGTCGTTACCAAGTTCCGCCCAGTCCGCATCCGTAAAGGTGGCGCTTTCCTCTATCGAGGGGCTGACCTCGAAACGTAGGCAGTTGTTTTTTACGTTCGGAAAATCAATGTGATACGGTTTCATTTCCTGCACCATTTCCGCACCAGTACACCCATAAAGTTCATGCCGGGCTATCTCGGTGGCTACTGCCTGCCCGTTTATCTCTTTGGCGAGGTCGTACTCCAATGCCGCCACACCATGTGATATGCTTTTCCCTTTCCCTATCATCGTGAGAGTATTTTTTTGAGCTCTGTAATTAGTGCCCGGTTCTCCTCGAACACTTCCCGGTACTGGCGACCACCGAAGTAGTTGTTCAGCCGTTGGAGCGTTCCTTTCAACTGGGCTATGTCCCGGAGAAGCTGCCGTTCCTCCTCGGTGTACCTCTCCCTTGGGCGCCCCCCAAGGGACAAACTCCGGCAGTATTCCGATACGCTTAGACTGCACCGGGCTGCCTGCTCCGCAAGTGCGTCCTTTTCAAGTTCGGTACACCGGAATGTAATCTTTTCGTTCCGTCTTAGTTCCATGCCACAAAGGTAATCTTAAAATCTTTTTGAGCAAAGCGAGAAAAGCAAGAATTGTCCGACAAGGACACTTCTTGCTATATATACACATGCCGCATGGGAATACATCCACGCCAACCGCCCAGCAAAAAGCCCCGGCGTGTTAGAAAATCCCCCACAGCCTAACAAATTCTACCCCATTTCTACCCAAGGGGATTACACGCCGCAGAAGTCATCCGGGAACATGTCTTCCAGTTCGTCCAAATCAATGGTTTCTTCTTCGGACACCTCCACCCATTCAATGTTTTCTTTCCCTCTTATCGCACATGAGTACATCTCGGCGGCGGCAAGAGAAGAGAACACCTCGTGCATAGGCTCGCCGTTCTCTAACCAGTAAACACAATATTCGACCATAACAGTTTTATCATTTATCGTTGTAATGCCCCTCTACCTCCAAGATGTAGACCTCTACCACTTCCTCGTAAATGTCATAGATTATCCGGTCATGGGCGGTAATGTGTCGAGACCATGTAATATCCCCACCGCCCCTTAACGCTTCGGGATGCCCAAGCCCAGTCTTAGGGTGCTCTAACAATTCTTTGTAGATTTTCTTATACTTCTTGAACAAATTGGGGTTTGATTTCTTCCATTTGGCAATCACCTTATCCACCCCGTCGGAAACCCTAATTGTGTACATCATAGACTATCGAAATAAGCGTCAATATCCTCACTGCTTTTGAGGGTAACACACTTTCCGGATTTGATTTCTTCCCTTGCCTTGTCAATCCTTGCTTGCAGCTCCGGGGTTATCATCAAATCTTCACGACCAACTTTTACCAAAGCGTAAATCTCGTTTTTCCTGCGAATTAGTACCTGCTCGCCATTGTCAGCTTTGGTGAAAGACG
>NZ_JADMQH010000045.1:0-3485 GCF_015559655.1 Bacteroides sp. 1001136B_160425_E2
TGAAAACAGAATACAGATATAAGAGGAAACTTACAACTGAATCCTGGTTCCATTTACACAAAATTGTGGACAGTGTCTTTCTATTTGAACTTATATTTGCAATAATCTGCTCCTGAAATTAGGAATTTAGCCTTTTTGATGTTGAATCGAGTGATTTAGATTCTGTTTTGTGTGAATAAGGATTATGCAACTTGCTTATCCTTCGAGTTTTCGAATTTACTTTGGGCTCATACTGTATATTCCAGATTCTCCGTGAGTTTTATATTCATTTTTTCTGCATAAAGTAATATTCTGTTCTAATGGTAAGAATTACATGGTAAGATAATAGCTTTGCATTTCAATAAGTCAGCATAATCCACTTGATTTCTTTGTCTTTCTCTCCTTTATCCTGTATTTCCTCTTATATTTCTCCTCTTTTTCTTTCTTTTTTTCTCATAAGAAAGAATATATTTGTACCTAAGTTAAACGAAAACCAAAGCATGATATGATAACAACCCAGTTGCTTCGTCCTGAAAGCATTGTTGTAGTAGGGGCATCGAATAATGTACATAAGCCGGGTGGCGCAATATTAAAGAATTTGATAAATGGAGGTTATCAGGGAGAACTTCGGGCGGTGAATCCGAAGGAGAAGGAAGTACAGGGAGTTCCACCGATGGTGCCTGTAGTTCCCATTAAAGTAGTAAATCCTTATGAAGTTTAACTTAAATATATTGTGATATGAAATATTTTGTAATGGAAGAATCTTTGGATAAAAAGATCGTAGGTCGTGATTTCCCGCAAGCGTATAGATTCATTAAAGGATACAATGAGGATGCGTCAAATGCTTTGTTCAGTTTATATAAATATAAAGACACTTTTCCAGATTATGTGCCAAATCTTGATGGAGTGATGTTGGCTGGTTATGCAAAGTTAACAGATTTTGTTAGTAACGGATTTAGTGGTAGCCTATGCATTCTAAGTCCTAAAGCCAAAGCAATCCTTGAGCAATACAATTTGTGTCCTCACCAATTCTATTCGTTTGGGCTATATAAGAAAGAAGTAAAATACGATTATTTTCTCTTAAAATTAGTTTCCAATTATTCGGATTTTGTGGATTATGAAAAAAACTCATTTCGGGAATATGATATAACTAGTGGATATAAGTCCGATCCTTTTTCTGTTAAATCAAAGGAGGAATTTTGGGAAAGAAGAAAAAAAATTAAAGCAGAGAAAGGTATATCCTGGGGTATATGGGGTAACAAACTTGTAATGAACAAAGATTTTAATTGTGAACTGGATTTCTTCGCCATCAGTATACTTGATGCCAATACTTATGTAAGTGAGCGCTTAAAGAATGCAATTGAATCAGCTGGGCTGACAGGCTGGGAGTTTTCTCCAGCAACCAATCTGATAGTTGAAAATTGTCATTAGCTGATATAAATCCAATTATCTTTTAATAACAAGTATTCATCGGCTGCTCTGATATAAAGCGTTGTGCATATATGTCAGGGCAGTTCTCAATTTTCACCAGTAAAACTGTGGATATTTTATTTGAATGAATGATTTAATTGATTTATGTTGCACTGTCCACATCTCTTGGCACTGTTGTTGTAAAAGCCGTGTGCGAATGGTAATTTGACGAAAGATTTGAATAAGAATATTCTTGATATTCAATATAATTTCTTAAATTTACCTCGCCGGATAACTTTTGGTGATGGTAGTAATATTTCATATAGTTATGATGCAACAGGGAAAAAACTACGGACAGTTCATCAGGCAGGTGATACGAGTACTGCCACTGACTATTGCGGCAATGTGATCTATGAAAATGGTATAGCTAAAACGCTGCTTGTGGAAGGCGGCTATGTCTCTTTGTCGGACAATAAGTATCATTGCTATATTCAGGGCCATCAAGGGAATAATTGTGTGGTAGCTGATGAAAATGGAAACATAGAGGAGGTGAATCATTATTATCCTTTTGGTGGTACATTTGCTTCGACTTCATCTGTTCAGCCTTACAAGTATAATGGGAAGGAGCTGGATAGAAAAGGTGGGCTGAATCTGTATGATTATGGGGCGAGACATTGTGATCCGGTGTTGGGACGGTTTATGACTGTGGATCCGTTGGCGGAGAAATACTATTCGATTAGTCCGTATGCGTATTGTGGTAATAATCCTATTATGTTAGTTGATGTCAATGGTAAAGAGTGGGGTATTGTTTTGAATGCCAATGGAACTAAGACTGTAACTCTAGCTGTTAATTTCAATGTTGATTCAAGTCTTAATCTGACATCGTCTCAAATTAATGCATATAAAACAGCTATTAGTACACAGTTAAACAATACATTTCAAGAAGCTTCTGGAGGGATGGTATCAACTGCTGTTACTTTTTATAGTGGAAATGAAAACATATCGCAATCGTTGTCTTTTGGGAAAATGGATGGCACATTAGGAGGGGGCACTACCTATTTTAGTTCTTCTGTGAATTTGTTTAATCCTAAGGGGGAGTTGAGATCACTTTCCAATATAGCTTCGGATGCCACACATGAAGTATTACATACATTAAGGCTAGGACATCCATTTGAATTGACGCAAACAGCAGATACAGAGTTGGTAAGGGTAGCTCCTAACTCTTTTGTATCTACTTCTACAACGGATAAGAATATTGTGAATAATATTATGAACTATCCTCAAATTACTATTGATGGTATGAAAGGCTACGATCTAAATATGTTAACAAAAGGGCAGCTGAATTATATATTAAATGAGATAAACTTACAAAAACGAGGATATGGTTTTGTTCCAAAATATAATTCAGTGTTAACTCCTGAACAAAATGCTAATTTATATAAACAATATTATGAAGACTATTGGCTTAATTTCCCAGGAACTCCTGTTCAGAATCAATAAAACATATCTATTGATTGTTGTAGTGCTATGTATCTGCTCTTGTAATTTAATAAAAGGGCAACAAAAAAGTGATTTTGTTACATATGATAGTTTATCGCAGAAAGAGGTATATACTTTTGTTGAAAAAATGCCTTTTTATAAGGGAGGTGAAGCAGCTTTCATATCTGATTTTAGCAGAAAATTTCGTCCTGTTTATTCTGATACTGAACCTAAACAAACAATCTTGAAAGTTCAGTATGTTATAGATAAAGAAGGGCATTTGATAGGTGCTAGAATTTACAATAAGAAAGAGGGGGATAAGCTTTCGGCTTTTGAAGAAAATGGTTTGAAAGCATTAAATTTAATGCAAAATTGGCAGGCAGGAATTCATGAGGACAAAGCTGTGAATGTAATATTGACAAGAGTAATACATGTAGATATAAATCATACTGATTAAAATTTAGGTATTTTCTTGTTCATCTGTACTTGTAATGTGAACTGTTTTTGTCTTACCCTGGTATAAGTTGGCTAGAAAATAGTCAATTTGTATCAGGGTATTTTATATTATAACTCAAACGGAAATTTAATACAGGATTTAAACAAAAAGATTTCTGAAA
>NZ_JADMQH010000046.1:0-3484 GCF_015559655.1 Bacteroides sp. 1001136B_160425_E2
TGCCATTATCAGAACTTTTATGAGTTTCCTATTAAATCACTCAATTATTTAGTAATCATTTGTTTTGATCTGTAAACAGTTCTGATTATATTCCGTCATAATTGTAGAATAACTTTTAAACAAGATGCGATTATGGACATATTTAATCTGAATGAAAAAGTCGAGGGGCTTGTTTCTTATTTACAAGAAACCGGTTATTCAGCCATGTACATAGGCTATGTGAAGAAAATGGCTGAGTGGCTATCGGAAAATGCTAACCATTATAAATGGCAGAGTTTCTCCGACGTTGAACCGATATTAAAAGAATTGTGGTCCAACAAGTATACCTACAGGAACAAGGTACGCCTGTTGCGTGTAATCTGCCAATATATTGAGAATGGATTATTACCCGATGGTTGCAAACACTACAGCAAGCCTCACCACTATGAGTTGCTCGGCGCAGAATACAAGGATGTAACGAACATGGCTTTCAACATGGTAGACAGACGTTGCAAATTTTCAATAAATGTGAAGTATGCGCTATCTTCGTTCTTCTTCCGGCTACAGGAAATGGGGGTGTACTCATTCGAATCAATAACAGAAAATGCGGTATTGGAAGTGTTTTCCAAAGACGGAAAACCGAAAATGGGCCATTCGTTCAAATATTCGGTGGAATATGGGCTGAAAGCCTGTTTGCCTCACTATGGCAAATCCGTTGAACGTATAATCGCATACCTGCCGTCCATACCCAATATGCGGAAAAACATTCAATACCTTACGGAGCAAGAACTGACTGCTATCAGGCATACTTTAGAACACGATAGCACAATATCTCTACAGGACAAAGCCATCATAACCTTGGCCATGTACACGGGATTGCGTGGATGTGACATCTCTGCACTCACGCTTGACAGCTTCGATTGGGAACACGACCTGATAAAAATCACTCAGGCAAAGACGGGACAGCCCCTGACATTGCCACTCCGTGCCGTGGTAGGAAACGCTGTATTTGATTACCTGCTCAAAGAACGTCCCCGAAGCCCGGAACCATATGTTTTTCTCACAGTACAGGTGCCATACAGAAGGCTTCATACAAGCAATCTCGATGCTATATGCTCAAAAGTCATGTGCAAAGCAGGAATAAGACAAGGTGAAAATGAGAGAAAGAGTCTGCATCTGTTCCGCCACAATGTGGCAACGGCCCTGTTGCAGGGCGGTGTGCAGCAACCTGTCATAAGTGCCACCCTCGGCCATGCGTCCCCGGATTCTCTCGACCGCTACCTTAGTGCGGAATTCAAGAGGCTGAAGGAATGTTCATTGAGCATAGAATACTTTCCCGTAGGAAAGGGGGTGTTTGACGTATGAAAACTATTTCATTCCTATCCAACGCTATAGAAGGGTATGTAAAATACCGCAAGGCTTCCGGGCGTAACAGCCATAGCTATGTCAAGAACGTAATACTGTTCGATCATTTTTGCGCAAGGGAATATCCGGGACAAACTGAGCTTACCCAAGAAATCGTGGACAGATGGTGCAGGCAACGTCCGACTGAATGCACAAACTCCTGCGTGTCACGTGTCTATCCTGTCTTAGACTTCATCAAGTACATGAACAAGCATGGAATGACGAAAATTGACTTGCCGCAAGTGCCAAGGTCTGTGCCGAGGACTTATACGCCGCATCCTTTTACACACTATGAATTGAAACGCTTCTTTGACGCTTGCGACAACATAAAGCCAAGGCGTGGCAGACTCGCGGCCATCCAGCGCATGACACTGCCGGTGTTCTTCCGTTTACTGTACAGTTCAGGAATAAGGACAACCGAGGCCATCCTGCTGGAACGCGATGACGTAAACCTTGAAAATGGCGTGGTATCCATCAAACGTGGCAAAGGGTATGACCAGCATTATGTAGTCCTCCATGACACAATGTTGCCCCTGATGCGTACTTATGACGGAAAAATAGATGGGCTGATTCCGAACCGTAGGGTGTTTTTCCCGACACCGGATGACAAGCCGCACCCTCCTGTATGGGTAACGTACCACTTCAGGGTGCTGTGGCAAAGCTGCAATTCATCCCGCGCAATCCCATACGAACTAAGGCACAACTACGCCATAGAGAACATAAACAGCTGGACACACCAAGGATTTGCCGTACATGACAAATTGCTGGCTCTAAGCAAGAGTATGGGGCACAGGCAAATAGAAAGTACATTGGCTTACTACTCTTTGACTCCGGCGATTTCGGACATAATGGCGTGTACCGACAATGAAATCAGCCAACAATTAACGCAAGACGATTATGAAAAAGAAGATTAACCCACAGGCCATGCAGATTGCCGCGTGCCTGCATGACTGGCTTGAACACCATGTGCCTTCCATCAAGGCGTGCAGCCGACATACCCTAAGAAACTACCATGTTTCCATGACGCTTTATGCAGAGTTCCTCAGAACGGTAAAAGGCATAACGCCCGAAACGTTGAATGCTGATTGCTTTTGCAAGAAAAACATTGAGGAGTGGATTGTTTGGATGAAAAAAGTCCGTAACTGTAGCCCGGCAACCTGCAATGTGAGATTGTCCGCCTTGCGCGCTTTTCTGAAATACCTATCAGATAATGACATATCATTCGTTTCAGTGTTCCTGCAGGCGGAGAATGTGCCGAATGAAAAAACTCCAAAAAGGAAAGTGATCGGGCTCAGCAAGTTGGCTGTTGACACGCTTTTATCCATGCCAAACCAAAGAACCGCCATTGGTTTTCGTGATTACACGCTTCTGCTTCTTCTGTATTCGACTGCCGTGCGCATCAATGAGCTTTTGACGCTGAAGATTTGCAATATTACCATGGACTGCGCAAAGCCTCACATAATTGTCATAGGAAAAGGACGAAAGAGACGCCCAATACCTCTTCTGGCAAAGCCTGTTCAATATTTGAAGAAATACCTTACCGAGTATCATCCTAATCCTGGCGATGCTGAAGCATTACTCTTCAGTTCAAAAAGCAGAGGTATATACACGCCCATGTCTGCGGAAAATGTTAATAAAATGCTGAAAAGGTACGCAAAGATGGCGCATGGCAAATGCAGTGACGTTCCTTTGGACATACATGCGCATCAGTTCAGGCACGCCAAAGCATCCCATTGGCTTGAAAACGGCATGAACATTGCCCAAATCTCTTATTTGCTTGGGCATGAGAATATCCAAACGACAATGGTATATCTTGACATAACTACCGAACAAGAGGAAAAAGCATTGGAAACGCTTGAGGATGAAAACCAGAGGTGCGTTGGTAAGAAATGGAAATCGGCAAAAGGTAAAATGGAACTTGAGGTTTTCTTGGGTTTGCATAAATGACGAATGTGGGGTATTGTGCTTGTAATAAGTACAATGCCTCATTTCATAACAACTCACTCAATAAATAATCCGAACTATATTAAAATGCAACAAAATAAGAATCAGCAACTTGATGCGAAATTTAGGAAATTCATAAAAGTTCTGATAATGGCAT
>NZ_JADMQH010000047.1:0-3055 GCF_015559655.1 Bacteroides sp. 1001136B_160425_E2
ATGCAAACGGTAATTTGACAAAAGATTTAAATAAGAACATTGTTGACATTCAATATAATTGTTTAAATTTGCCTAGTTGGGTGCTATTTAAGAATGGTGATAGCATTTCAAATTTATACAGTGGTGATGGAACTAAAGTGCGCACGGTACAGGTTGTTGGCGGCGATACGCTGACAACGGATTATTGCGGCGATGCGGTCTATGAAAATGGAGTGTTGGTGCGGTTGCTGACTGAAGTCGGGTATATCACTTTAGCTGATACTACCTACCATTACTTTATCAGGGATCATCAGGGCAATGTGCGTGTCGTTGTGGATGAGCATGGCAATGTGGAGGAAGTGAATGATTATTATCCTTTGGGCGGATTAATGTCTGCGAGTTCCCGGTGGAGTGTCCAGCCGTATAAGTATAACGGGAAAGAGCTGGAGACAGCGGGCGGACTGAATTGGTATGACTATGGTGCCAGACGGTATGATCCTGTGCTGGGGAGGTGGAACGGGGTAGATCCGTCCTGTGAGAAACACTACAGTTGGAGTCCTTATGCTTATTGTAAGAATAATCCGGTGTTAAGGGTAGATCCGGACGGGAAGGATGATTATACAATAAATGGTGCGGGGCAACTTTTTAGAACTTCAATAAACAATTTCTCATATGATAGATTGTTAAGTACTAAAAAAAATGTCCCGTCAATTATTGTAAATGATAAGGGGCTGCTTTCAGGAATGTATGCTGCGCAAAAGTCGAATAAGAATGCTGGAATAGAATATTACAATTCAACAGCGAATCTTAATGATGCAGTTGCTGTTTTTAAGTTTGGTGCGGATAACACAGATGCAGAGTGGAAGTTGGATGTGTATGATAACCAAGGGAGTAAAACTACTATTGTGGGTACTTCTGGCAGAGAAAGTAGTGTTTTTTCGGACGTGCAAGATAAATTAGGAGTTGAAGGCGATAAAATTGTGGATCTGCATTCGCATCCGTATAATAAAGTAGCTTCTGATAATGATATGAAGAATTTGAAAATCAATACCGGTGCTATTTATTATAGAGATGATAAAGAACTTTTGTTTTATAATAGCAAAAAATCTCGTATTGAGAATGAGACTTTTAAAATAAGTACAAGTAGCGAACTGTTGAAAAGGTTGAATGATAAATTTATGAAGTAATGAGAAATATATTTTTTAATTTGATGTTTTTGTTTGTTATGGTAGGCTGTGCGCAGCCTACTCTTAATAAAGTGCAGCAAGTGGTGGAAGCGCAATCCGAATTGCTTGTGGACTGTGGTTTGATACATAATAAATATGTGGTGCTATATGAATTGGCGGTGAATGATTCCAATCATATATATCTGATTTCGGACTCTGAATTTCCTGTGGAATCGCATTTGGAGTCACCTTCCAAAATCGTTCCATACAAGGATAAATATCTCTGCTTCATAGAATTGGACGAACAGGAGATGTCTGTGGCTGATATAAAAGAGATGACTGGGTATTCCGGTAATCCCATGATTGAAATAGACTATACCCCCAAATGGTGTGTAGTGATATCCAAGTTTGGAGAAAAAAGAGCATTGGTGGAGCTTTCATCGTATGAGGACTGGTCGTCATGGTTTGATATTGTGGAATTATGGCCATATTTGTCGGGGTATGTGGAAGACTATCCGGTACAGATGGGGGTGCTGTCCCATGACATTCAATTGGAACGTTATCCGGGTCTCTCGTTAAATGCAGATAGCATAAAGCGGGAACTATTTGATTGGAATGGCGTGAGGATAAAGAGTGTATATGGTCAAATGTATTTGAGGAATAATACGACTTCCACCGTTTGTCTGTCCTCAAGTACGAAAGAACACTATGCTGTTGTGAATGGTCGGGATAGCCTTTATTTATCCCTTTGCGATTCTTTGCCCATTGTCTTGAAGCCACTTGAAAGAAAGACAGTGGAATATAGAAGTTTGTCCGGTCAATCGGGTTCGTTTTTTTTTGAACATTTGGCATCCGAGAAAAATCCCTGGGAGTATTTTTATAATCTATTCTGCCGTTCAACCTATTGCCTGATGAATGTAAATGGGGAAGAACTGAAAACAAAAGTCATGTTTCACGATATTGGTAATTATGGGTTTGAGGTCACTTGTGAAAAGTTTGGAAAAGAAACTCTGTTCAGGATATTGAATCACGGCATATACGATAAGGAGGATAGAATAGAGAAAAATACTAAATTGTGGTGGACTGAATGGAACAACAGAAGTGAGGCAGACAGGCAAAAAATATCGGATGCTGTAGATGAAAAGTTAAGTGAGAAAAGGCAAAAAATAAATCCGGATAAAGAATGAACGTTTCATTGCGTTGATAATATAAGACGGACAGAATTGTTAATGTCCTATACGCTAGTGGAACAAGTGGGACAGTGTCGAGAATAAACCCTGAATGGAAGAATATTAGGGTATTTGACAAGTCTATTTTGCCTGCATTGAAAACAAACTTAGGCAATACTACCAGTGGCGTTAATTACTTTGCAGAAACATCCAGTGCGTATGATGCTGCCAATATCGCAACATTTAGTGTTGAGAATACCGGGGTTGAATGGAGATATACTGCCGGATACAGGGATGGAGAGAGGAAATATATCATAGGAAATAGTAGCCGTGATTATAGTGTTTCTACATTGGAAGGTATCAATAATAGGCCACTTGAAGGGTTTCAGCCAATCGTGGATTAATGTGTGGAAAATTAATACGATTCAACATTCATTACTCGATACATATAGATTTAGATTTTTAAGAGCCGGAATAAAATCAGATATTGGATGGATTGAGGCGAAATATAATTGGTCTACTAATTTATAAATAGTTATGTTTACATTGTTTGGCAATCTTTTTACTAGGCACAAAGTAATGCCGTGGGAAATAGATTTTTTGAAGTCTGTATTCTCAAAACTTCAAGGAAGTGAAAATTCTTTATTGTATGATCAAATAGTCGAAGGCACTATAAAATATTTTGTGTAAATGGAAATACGGGATTCAAGTTTGAGTCTCGTATTTTTTATTTTATACATT
>NZ_JADMQH010000048.1:0-2829 GCF_015559655.1 Bacteroides sp. 1001136B_160425_E2
ATCGGCTGGAAAGTGCGAAACAAAGATATCTCGATACGGTTGGACAGAAGATGCAGGCTAAAGCCGCACCCATACGAGAGGGAGTAATAGTAATCAAACAAGAAACCACCATGCAGGAACTCCAGCAGTTTGCCACGGTCTGCAAAGAACGTTTCGGTATCGAAGCATTTCAAATCCATATACACAAGGACGAAGGATACATGAACGCAAAGCAATGGACACCTAACCTTCATGCCCATGTAGTTTTCGATTGGACGCAGCCGAATGGGAAAAGTGTGCGTTTATCGCGTGATGACATGGCAGAACTCCAAACCATAGCATCTGAAACACTGGGCATGGAACGTGGCGTTTCTTCTGACCGCAAACACTTATCGGCTATGCAGTACAAGACCGAATGTGCGAAAGAACAGCTTCAGGAACTATCAAACGATATATCCAGTGCATTAGACAAACACAAGGACGTACAAAACCAGCTTCTTCAGCTTCAGAAAGAACTACGTTCCATTGAAACAAAGAAGAACGTCCAAAAACTCATTTCTAAGGCTTCAGAGAAGTTTTACGGCTTGATTGGAAAAACAGTCAACGATAGGGAAAAGGATGCCTTAAAAGCCAAAGTAAAGGCTTTAGAGGGGGAAAATGAACAGCTATCCGATAGACTGGGAAAGGCTATACTTGAAAAAGAGCAAAACGGCACAAAGGCATTCAAAGCCGAGAATGACAAGGAGTATTATAGACAACAAATGGACAACGCAAGGACAACCAGTAACCGATTAAGGACGGAGAACCAAGAACTAAAGACCGAAACCAAGGAATTGAAAAAAGAACTTGGTAAGATGAAAGACTTGTTCAATTCCGAACAACTGGAGGCTTTAAGGCATCATTTCCCAAACATATCAAAAGCTATGGAAGAGGGGAAAGACCTACTCAAGCAAATCACCAGAAGCAGAGGTTTCGGTATGGGTATGTAACCCCCCCCCGCCCCCAAAGGGGGAGCGACCAAACGGCAGCCTCTCTCAATGGAGTGTTACGTCGTTCGGATTCGGAAGAAATTTTGCAGGGTTCGGAAAACGGTTGTGTGCTTATTCTAAAAAAAGTTTATGGTGTGGCGCTCGTCGGGACGGGTGGTCCCGCCCCTTGCCGCTGGGCGCTCCCCGACCGATGATTTTTAAGTGACTGATTTTGTGCTGTTTTGGGGGTATATTAAGAATAGAAGAAATAGAATAAGTTAAGTACTTGATACACAATATAGGGCATTTTCCATATTGGAAATTCTCATTTTCCAATCTAGAAAATACTGATTTCCTAATATAATACTAAACAGGAAAATAATATTTCCCTTAATATTGTTTTTATGGAAAATAATAGTTTACTTTGTGGAGAATAATATTTCCCAAAAACACATCAAAATGGAAAATAAAAAAGCAGTTAAGTTAACCGATTTTCAAAAGAACGAAGAAAATCCTTTTATGAAACAAGCTATAGAAGGTATTGAAAATCATGTTGTTAAAAAGTATAAGAGTAATAGTGGTGGCGATAAGAGAGCCGTAGTAGCTTTAGCCGACACTGAAACTGGAGAAGTGTTTAAGACTTCGTTTATCCGTCAAATAGAAGTAGATGAAGAACAATTCACTAAATTGTATCTTTCTAACTTTGCTGCATTCTTTGACCTATCACAAGCAGCTATTCGGGTTTTTGGTTACTTTATGACCTGCATGAAACCCAAAAATGATTTAATCATCTTCAATAGAAAAAAATGCCTAGAATATACCAAATACAAAACAGACAAAGCCGTTTATAAAGGACTTGCAGAACTTGTAAAAGCTGAAATCATAGCCCGAGGACCAGCCGATAATCTTTGGTTTATTAATCCTCTGATAGTATTCAATGGTGACCGAGTGACATTTGCTAAAACATACGTTCGGAAAAAGACTTTAGCTGCCCAAAAGAAAGAAGAAGCAGAGAAACGACAATTATCACTTGGCTTTGATGAACAGTAACACTCCATTGAGTGAAGCTGCCGTTTGGTCGCTCCCCCTTTGGGGGCGGGGGGGGGGATAGATAAAGTTCCTCTATGTAAAGTTATAATGGGGGATGAAAGGCAAGGTTCGCTAACCTTACCCCGATTGTTTATGCTTCCCAGCATTCAATCTATCCCCGTTTATGGGTTTCTCTTTCACCCTACAAAGATAACCTCATGGGGGAAAAATGTCCAAGAATATGGGGTAAAAACTATCAAGTCGGTAGAAAATAAGTATCTTTGAAGTACATTTTTAGTAGAGGTACTGGTATGCCTAGACGAAGCAGATAGGCAAAAATAAAGCCGCTGGAGATGTCGGATGTCCGTCAATTAACTCCAGCGGCTTGTATTTTGGTAACTCTCCCGTATCGGTCGGCTACCGTTTGGTCAGCAACAAAGGTAGTACTTTATTGTCGCAAATCCAAATGTTTTCCCCTTTATTTGTGCATTTACAGAACATTTGCTAACTTCGCACCTATGCAGTATGGTGATAGCACACTAGCACCCTAAAGGGTGCGTGTGTAAGGGGACAAGCCCCCTTAACCCCCTGTCAGCCGGCTGTCACCGGCTGTTATCGATTGTCACAAAAATGTTAACTTATGGGAGCAACAAGTATTCATGTACAAGCAGTGAAGCCGGGGAGTGAGATTCACAACTTTAGGGAAAAAGAGTTGGACTATGTTCGTCCCGAACTTAGTCATTTGAATGAAAGCTGGGTTGGAGATAGCATCTCCCATCGGCTGGAAAGTGCGAAACAAAGATATCTCGATACGGTTGGACAGAAGATGCAGGCTAAAGCCGCACCCATACGA
>NZ_JADMQH010000049.1:0-2473 GCF_015559655.1 Bacteroides sp. 1001136B_160425_E2
CGATCGGGTAGGTCAAGGGCATTACTGCCCTCTTCCCCCCTCAGAACCGTACGTGAGGGTTTCCCCTCATACGGCTCAAGCTTTTCAAAGTCTCTGTTCGTGTGCAGAGACCGGCTCATCCTACTTCTTGTTTCCATTGTTTTTTACGGGATAATTTGAAACATTCATCATGAACCAACATATTGCATTTCCGTCCGTCTTGTACAGTCGGCATTACATTCCATGCCTTATGCGTGTCAATCGGTTCACCACATATCGGACATTTCCGACCTTGCTTTTCCCATAGGTAAAGCAGGGATTTACGTCCTTTCAGCGTCACAAGCATCTTTGACTTCATTCTTTTATTGAAGTACAGGCGGCAGTCTGCGTCAAACGGATTCATGTCCCCCTTTATCTGCGTATATTGCAGAAAAGGAAACGAAGATGCCAGTTTCAACAAGGTAAGTTGGTCTTCTTTGCCGTTTGATTTCTTGAACTTAGCCGCAAAAGTCCAGCTGTTCCCTCGGATATTGTGCCAATAGCGGTCTTTTATCCACCGTTTCCCTTTCTTGGAATGACGGCGTTTAGCCCATTGCCACAAGGCGAGAAATATCTGATGGTCGATTCTGTGAAAAGAATCACGTGTCGCCCCATGCTGATAATATGCTCCCCATCCTCGAATTTTAGCATTCAACATCCTGATTAATGATTCCTGCTTGCAACCCTTATGACCTTTTGTCACCTTACGGATATTCTCCATAAAACGTTTTTCGGCTTTCTTGGTCGGCTTGGTCAATATTTCATTGCCGAATTTGCGGATGTTGAAACCGAGAAAATCGAAGCCGTCATGGATATTGGTTATCACCGTCTTTTCTTCTGATAAGGTCAGACCTCTTTCAGACATAAAGTCGGCTACCAATGGCTTGATTTCCTTTTCAAGTGTTTCACGGTTCTCGCAGGTAATTATAAAGTCATCAGCGTAACGGACAAGATTCACCATTGGCGAATATAACTTACCTTTGATTCTAACTCGTTTATATTTCTCTGCAAGGACTTTCTGCAATCCGTCCAATGTCATATTGGCAAGCGTGGGAGAGATAATGCCACCTTGTGGCGTTCCCTCCTCTGTCGGGAACATCTGTTTGTTGAAGATATAGCCGCATTTCAACCATTTTCGGAGTATTGCCTTGTCCATAGGGATGTTGGCAAGCAGCCATTCATGGCTGATATGGTCGAAGCACCCCTTTATGTCACCCTCCAGAATCCATTCGGGAGAATAGCCTTTTCGGAGAATGTTATGGCATTGCATTACCGCGTCCATACAGCGGCGTTCCTTGCGGAAACCGTATGAACGTGAGTCGGCTGTTGTTTCCGACACTGGTTCTAATGCCATAAGGTAGAGTGCTTGCATGGCTCTGTCTTTCATTGTCGGTATTCCCAACGGTCGCAGTTTGCCATTACTCTTTTTGATGTGGACTCTTCTCAATGGCTTCGGCTGGTAGCCTCTGCGTTTGAGTTCGCTTATCGCTTGTGTTTTTGCTTCGGGTTTCTCCCATGTTTCCATGTCCACTCCGGGGGTGTTGCCACCTCCGTTAGAAGTAACTCTCTTTACGGCTAAGGCTTTTGCGTAAAAAGAGTGGGTCAGCGTCCACTGCAAGGCTTTCACCTTGTTGTATCTGCCTTCCTTCTGAGCCTTTACAATTCGTGCTTGTAGCTTTCTGACAGCCAACTCCGCTTTAGTCCAGTCTATTCTGTCCCAAAGTGTTTGTTGATTGTCAGCAGGCGCACACGATGTCTTGTTTTCGTTCATTTGCTTTCCTCCTTTTGAAAGTTCTAAAAGTTAATTGTAAAGAATCACCATTTGACAACATTCGGTTTGATTGCCTACCTAATGTCGTCACAGAAGTCTGCCCACTTTCGTGTCGGATGATGTCGCCCACATCAGCCCGTGATGTCGGTTCAATCCGTATCCGCTCCATTACAGAACGGCGTTCGCTTTTTCTGTTATCTTATACCTGCACACCATTCGGCTTTCATTGCTGTCAGCTTACCTGTCATTTTTACATGACAGGAGATAATACAGGCTTACCATGTTCCACATAGATAACTAACGGATAGGTTAGGTTCTGTCTCATCCTCCGGCGGTGCTTATATCCGTGTAATCCTACCATGGAGAGGATTAACCGACCGCTTCCCTTTTGGGTAGAGTGTGCCAGTATCTTACACTCTTTCGTGACATTACGAAGTTTACTAACAGTTCGCTTGCGCTAACCATACTATCCAGCCTCGCCACTCTACGGTATGATACTAACCGTACTTGACTTCCCCTCACGGTTCTGTCTTGTCTTGCGAAAGTGTACTTCGTCCCGACCGCTTAATACAACATTAAGGTGCATCGGTCGGTAGGCTACCGCTGACGGAACAGCGGGTTAAAGCTGATACCCGTAAGTATCATTCCAACAATTATCTATGCGACTTCATGTCGCACCCAAGG